>QBMP01000315.1:3629-4996 GCA_003242115.1 Phormidesmis priestleyi | reverse complement strand
CTGTCAATACCGTCCAAAATGACCTTTATACAGGCGGTAACACAGGTGCGGCTAGCGCTGATATTGGCGATCTGGCAACAACGGGTATTACGCAAGAGCTGCTGACGAACGAAGGCGCAAAAGCTGTTTTGAATAACCTGAACCTCAACAACATTATCGACACTGAAGATACCGGCAAATTTACCCTAGACCTTCACTTTGAAAAAGCAGTCGATAATATTTTCCTCTGGGAAAGAGGCATGAACAGCAAGCTGAATATTCAAGCGCTAGATGCTAATGGCAATGCGATTGGTAATTTGCTCAAGCTAGCAAACTCCAGCACCTGGAACTATGCTGGCTTCAGTATCGATACTCAAGAAATCAGCGGCGCTCAAAAAGTGGGCTCTATTGGCTTAAGCTTGGCTGATTTTGGCCTCACTGGCGGCTCGATTCGCTCTGTGCGCGTCATTAGCGAAAAGTCCTACAATGGCCCTGACTTTAAGCTGGTAGGGAGTGCTGCGGCCGAAGCGAAAGTGCCTGAACCATCTGCTTTGCTAGGACTGGGTGCGGTAGCGGTAGGCGCACTGGTGACGCGCCGCCGTCAGCAGTCTCAAGACGCTTAATTGCCCGATAGGCTGGGCATGAAGACCTGACATATTTGACCTGAAATATCTGAATTGAGAGCTATCGAGGCCGAGGCCCAGTCGCAGGTGACTGGGCTTTTTTTGCTCTATTTTTGACGCTAAGTGATAGGCTTTTTTCCTGCTCTATTGTTTAGCACTGACGTTTAGCACTGACCTATCATTGGCATTGCTTAGCGTCTTGTCCCCGACTGCCCTTATGAAACCTTCGCTTCGTTCAGTTACAGCTTTCGGTCTGACCTTTGTTTTGGGAACGGGCTTAGGCATTGGGCTGCAAACGTATTTTGACGCAAGCACCTACGCAGGCCATTGGCTGCAAAAAACCGGGCTTTTTCCAGAGACATCCACGCCTACAGCCGTTTTGGGGGAGTCTATCAGTCAGTCGGCTATTCCAGACCCTTTACAAGGCAGCCTTAAGCTTTATATTTTGATCGGTCAGTCTAATATGGTGGGCGTTGCTAAAGTCCCGACTGAGGTTCGAGCGAGTGCCAATGTTTTTACTTTCGGGAATGACTATCGCTGGACTGTTGCGACTGAACCGATTGATAGTGCTGCGAACCAGATTGATCGGGTTTCTGAAGATCCTAGCGCTGGGTTTGGCCCTGCGCTTCCTTTTGCAAAAGTGCTAGTCGCTCAAGATAGCAATCAGCTTATTGGCTTGATTCCTTGTGCCAAAGAGGGCTCTTCGATTACTGCTTGGCAAAAGAACCTGAGCGATCAGACGCTGTATGGCTCTTGCCTGAAGCG
>QBMP01000315.1:0-3619 GCA_003242115.1 Phormidesmis priestleyi | reverse complement strand
GCGCGTTCGTGCGGCTTCGCCTATGGGAACTGTTAGCGGTATTTTATTTTTTCAGGGTGAGGCGGATACGATTGACCCGCAGAAATATCCGACGTTGAACCCTCAGGCAGAAGCCTGGGCCGAAAAATTTGCGACGTTTTCCTACAACTTTCGCACTGATATTGGCTATCCAAATTTGCCGTTGGCCTATGCTCAGTTAGGTCAGCCCAAGGATTTAGAAGGACTTCCTAACTGGGCACTCGTACAAGCGCAGCAGGCAAGTATCCAAATTCCAAACGGTGTGATGATCGCAACGGATGACTTGGCGATGGATGGGCTTTACTTTACGGTGGATAGCTATGAAACGATTGGAGAGCGGTTTGCAGAAGCGATCGCCACCATCATCCCCACCAATCTCAATAATCCCACCGATGAAAGTCCACCCCCAAAATCTGCTCAGTAGCTTTTATTCCTACGCCATCAGCCAACCAAACAGCTCACCTATCGTCAGTTCAAAATTTTGAGCGAAATCAGGCACCAGCAGCTTTGTCTCTGGCAGATTGTCTGTCAGATCGTAAACAGCCGTCCCCTGCTCTTTGGAATAGACAAACACAGCATCTTCAGCCGGATCGATGAGCCATCCCATGACGCTACCTTGCTCTAGGCAGCGCAAAATCTTTTTGGCGACTTTTGTATGACTTTGCCCAGGCGATAGGATTTCAATAATCCAGTCCGGCGCAGTGGTAAAAGCATTCGCAATGCGACCGTTATCCTGACGAGGAATTCGGCTCCATGCAAAAACCGCAATATCGGGCACGATGGAGCTGCCATCAAACGTACAGCGCAGCTCTGTAAACGCTGAGGCGACTTTCTCAACACTTAGCGCTGTCTCAATCGCAGCAGCTAACTTTAGTTGAATTCTGCTGTGTTCTCCTTGGGGCATCGGCTTTTGGGTAATTTTGCCATCGAAATATTCGCTAGCAGGCTTCGTTTCTGGAAGTGCCAGAAAAGCCTTTAGTGCCACTGGCTTAATGGGTGTCTGTACCATGTAGGAGCCCTTCAGCAATTTTTGTAAGTATGGCCTTAGTCCTAAAAAAGAACTGTCTGTATTTTAACGACCCTGAGATGGCTGAGCTTTGGTAGCTGAGTGACTTGGGATTGAGCTGTAGTGGATGCAGCCTTGGCAGGGGCCAATGGGATTGACGGCGCAGCGCATGAGTTCGGAGCGGGCGTTGTAAGTGCAGGTGGTATCGCCGATGACCCAAGTGCCGTTCAGGAGCGATCGCTCTTCAGGCACGACGGTCTTTTTGACATGGACAATCGCTTTGTGAAGGTGGTAGCGGCCTAGCTTCAGCTGATACTGATGGCGGCGCACGAGAATCTGGTAGGTGTGGCCATCAATATCAATGTAGGTGCCAGGATATAGGCTCCGATCCATTTTCAGATGGCCCAAAACAGTCTTAGACTCGCTGAGTACGATATCGGTCGGTAAGGCTTTTAGCTCCATAAATAAACCATAGCTAAACAATCATGGCTGAACAATCATCGTTGAAGCGTAGTAGAGCGTTCAGATCGGGCTTAATGCAAAACGCACCCTCTAATTTTTTGTCA
Organism: Phormidesmis priestleyi; assembly: GCA_003242115.1. Taxonomy (GTDB): domain Bacteria; phylum Cyanobacteriota; class Cyanobacteriia; order Phormidesmidales; family Phormidesmidaceae; genus Phormidesmis; species Phormidesmis priestleyi_A. The sequence goes on along the minus strand of QBMP01000315.1, from coordinate 2,029 downwards.
GAGGGTGCGTTGGGTTCTAAATCGTAACCTCAAGGTTAGTTAGGCGATTAATTACGCCTAACTGTGTTCGATGGGCTTACTTTTTCGCAGCTTCCTGACGCTCTTTGGCCTCTTTAATTACATCTTCAGCGACGTTCTTCGGACAAGGCGAGTAGTTGCCAAACTCCATTGAGAACTGACCGCGACCAGAAGTCATAGTGCGCAAGTCGCCGATGTAGCCAAACATTTCACTCAAGGGTACGTCAGCTTTGATGCGCACGCCCATTGGGTTTGAGCTTTGAGATTTGATCATGCCGCGACGACGGTTAAGATCGCCGATCACATCGCCCATGTGATCATCAGGGGTAAACACGTCTACGTTCATAATCGGCTCTAAAATCTGCGGGCCAGCTTTGGGGAAAGACTGACGGTAGGCAGATTTGGCGGCGATTTCAAACGCGATCGCACTCGAATCAACCGCATGGAAGCCGCCATCGGTCAGCGTTACCTTCACATCCACCATCGGATAGCCCGCCAAAGGCCCTTTCTCCATGCTATTGGCAAAGCCTTTTTCCACCGCAGGCCAAAATTCACGAGGCACGCTACCGCCCGTTACCTTTGACTCAAACTCAAAGCCCACACCCGGTTCACCCGGTTGAATGGTGTAGTCAATTTTGGCAAACTGACCCGAACCACCCGACTGCTTTTTATGCACGTAGGTATCATTGAGCACCTTCGTAATCGACTCACGGTAAGCCACCTGTGGCTTACCCACATCAACCGCAACACCATGAGTGCGCTTGAGAATGTCTACCTTGATGTCAAGGTGAAGTTCGCCCATGCCCTTGATGATGACTTCGCCACTCTCTTGATCCGTTTCAACATAGAAAGACGGATCTTCTTGCACCATTTTGCTCAAAGCTAGACCCATCTTCTCAGAGCCGCCTTTGTCTTTGGGTTCAATCGCGATCGAAATTACCGGATCGGGGAATACCATCGGCTCAAGCGTGGCCGGATTTTTGGGATCACAGAGCGTATGGCCGGTCTGCACGTTCTTCATGCCGACAATGGCCACGATGTCACCCGCCTGCGCGGTGTCAATTTCCTCGCGTGAGTTGGCGTGCATTTCCACTAAGCGACCAATGCGCTCGCTTTTACCTGTAAAGGTGTTGAGCACAGTGTCACCTTTGTTGAGCACACCTGAGTAGATGCGAGTAAAGGTGAGCGCGCCGTAGCGGTCATCCATGATCTTGAATGCCAGCGCTCGTAAGGGCGCATCGGGTGTGACTTTGGCAAATTTGCCGGTTTCGTTACCTTCCAGATCAACTTCAGGCTGAGGCGGGACTTCGGTGGGGTTAGGTAGGTAATCGACCACCGCATCCAGCACGTTTTGGACGCCTTTGTTTTTAAAAGATGATCCGCAGAACGTGGGGAAGAACGATAGCTCACGGGTGCCTTTGCGAATGCAGCGCTTGATGGTCTCGATGTCGATTTCTTCGCCTTCGAGGTATCTCTCCATCACCTCGTCATCGACTTCAACCGCACCTTCAATCAACATTTCACGGTATTCGGCGACCTGACTTTTCATGTCTTCAGGCACGTCAGTGATTTCGTAGTTCATCGGATCGCCCGACTCATCCCAAATCCAGGCTTTTTCGGTGAGCAGGTCAACGACGCCTTTAAATGCGTCTTCAATGCCAATCGGCAGCACCATCACCAGCGGCTTGGCGACCAAGATTTCCTCTACCTGCTTGATCACTCGGAAAAAGTCTCCGCCAGTGCGATCTAGCTTGTTGACGTAGATGATGCGAGCGACTTTGGAGTCGTTGGCATAGCGCCAGTTGGTTTCAGACTGGGGCTCTACGCCACCAGAAGCACAGAAGACGCCAATGCCGCCGTCTAGCACTTTTAGCGAACGGTACACCTCAATAGTGAAGTCTACGTGTCCGGGGGTGTCGATGATGTTGAGCTGGTTGTCTTTCCAAAAGCAGGTGGTGGCGGCTGATTGAATAGTGATGCCGCGCTCTTGCTCTTGATCCATGAAGTCTGT
>QBMP01000314.1 GCA_003242115.1 Phormidesmis priestleyi | reverse complement strand
ATCAGTCCCGTTCATCGAATTTGATTGCGATTAGAGACGAACGATAAATCAAGGGCTTCGGACGTCCTTAAGTTGGAATTTGGAATTGCTGCTACTAATGGCTTTTGAGTGGGTGGACGCCGGACTCAATGCCATCATGATTTGGATGCTGCTCAGCGGTATTAGAGATTATTCAATTAGAGCGCGTCAGCTTTATCTTCTCAAGTGGTCGTCCGTTTATCGGGTCGGGTATGTCGGGTTGATTTGTATTGGCCCAATGCTGTTAACGCTCGCTACTCGCCTGCTTCCACCGCTGCCACCCGGTGAATTAAGAGACGCCTTCGCACTGGCAACGATAGTGGCAATCTTTTTCTGGGCAATTTCACCTTTTATGATTTTGGATCTCTTGGTCAATTTCAAAAGAGATTTCGATAAACATTCAATCAATAGGTCATCTGGAAATGAATTCATCTAAAGGCTTGTTTGGCAAGCTTGCGCTGTTTGGTTTGCCGGTTGTGGCGATCTCGACTCTCTTTACCCCAGCCGCCAACGCCGAATATCCCTGTGGCTCTGCTGGCCCTGGCGAGGTTGTGGTGGGCAGTACCCAGGGTGGCGGCGGCGTTGCCTCTGTTCTGCTTTGTGACACAGATCCAAATTACCAGGATTATCAAGATTATTCAGAGAGTGGAGACTCCAGCTACTACGATCCAGAGTTTGCAGCGTTAGAGTTTCAGTCTGCTGCCGCCCTGCTACAACTACAACAACAAGCGGATTTATTACAAGATCCAGACTATCTGAGATATCTATCGGGCGGTTGGACGCTGTTTCCCTCAGTGCAATCAGAGGCAACGCCGGGTGAGTATTGTTTAGCCTCCTTTTTTAAGGCATCTATGGATCCAGCCGCTAACAATGCGCCAGTGATGGTCAATTTCTCGGGGCCGGGGGGTGATTACGAGGGGGCTTTGCTTACCTTTGCCGCAGACGCAATTCCGAAGCCTGAAACCATGCAGATGATCTCCGTGACGCTGATTCAAAACGATTATCCTCCGACGACGGTACAGGCATTCAATTATTCAGTGCCAGACTTGCCGTTCGGCGTTATCTCTTTCGCTGTACCAACAATTGATGCGGCGTTGGACGGAATGGAAGATGTTCAGAGTTTTGATGTTCAAATAGCTGGGCGCTCCGTCGCTAGAACTACGTGGCATAGTGGCCTTCAGGTGAGAGATGAGTTCCGTAAGTGTTTGGATGGTCAGCCCTATTCGGTAACGAATATTGACATCGTGCCAGAGCGCCTTAAGACGGCACAACCTTAGAAGAGATTCCACTTTTCGTGATCAGTAGATGACTAGCATCATAATTTTTAGCGACGCTTCGCTCTAGAGAAGCCCTGGCAGCATTGATAGATTCAAAGAGAACTTATTCATCTATAAACAAAGAGACCGATATGACGACTCTAACAGTTAACTCGAAAACGTTTAATTCAACAACAGATCCGCTATTGCCAACGCCAGCATTGGCGAAACCGATCTCTAAAAGAATTGCTCGAATTGACACCTATCTAAACGCTCTTTTTCAAGCGGGTGAATTTTCGGGAAGCGTGGCGATCGCTTGCGACAAAGCAGACATAATTACACGCAGTTATGGGCTATCCAACCGGGAGCATGAGGTGTTGAATACGCCTCAAACTCGATTCCGAATCGGTTCACTGACTAAGCAATTCACAGCCGTCTCTATTCTACAGCTACAAGAAAAAGGGCTATTAAATGTGCACTCTCCAATTTCAAATTATCTACCCAGCTATCCCCGATGTGAAAACATAACAGTTCACCATTTGCTTTCTCATACGTCCGGCATTCCCGAATACCTCGATCCTGGAGCCTTTTCAGACTTTTTTGAATGGATGCAGCTACCCACAACGCTGGGTCATCTAGTAGATCGGTTTAAAGATTTGCCGCTCGAATTTGTACCTGGAGAAAAATTTAAATATGGCAACTCGGGCTATGCCTTACTCGCTCAGATTATTGAATCTCTAACGCAGCAGCCCTATGCAGACTATCTCCAAGTCAATGTTTTAGATCCCTTAGCGCTACGTAACACGGGTCAAGAGATTCCGCTAGCTGTCATTACTCATCTGGCGCAGGGGTATGTACCCATACAGGGAGATGTTTACCTACAAGCTAGCCCATTCGACTTGAGCATTGCTCAAGGAGCAGGTGGACTATATTCAACCGTGGCAGATCTCGTTAAGTGGAATCAGTGGCTGTGTGGAAAAGACGCAGATCGGCGTGTTTTGGGCCAAGCAGCTAGGGCAATGATGCTAACGCCTGTCGTGCAAATAGACATCGCAGAGACTCCCGATGCGTTTTACTGCTATGGAGTGGCGTTAGATACTTATTTAGAGCGATCTCGCATTCACCATCTAGGCGGAATCAGCGGGTTTGCCAGCGCTTTAGCATACTACCCAAAAGAAAAGCTGACGATTGCTGTTTTATCGAACTTTGAGGCGGCTACCGTTCAATCAATTGGCGAAGAGTTAGCGACGATTATGTTTGAACCTTTTCCAACGACGCAGCCTGATGTAAGTAAAAATAACTAATGCCGCTTCTAGCCTAGTGACGAAAGGATGAAGATTAATACAACTAGGAAGAAGAACAAAATAGAAAATATGAAAGTAAGACTTTCAACCCTGTGGATATTCGTCATGTTCAATAGGCCGTGGAACCCTGAGCATGTCTTACCTATTTTTTGCGGCTATAGAAGTCGCTTGCTTGTTAATTATCGTTTGGTACGCATGGATGTGGAATAAAGAGATGTTGTCTGACTCTATGATTGCAAAATAAACGCTTAGATACGAGGCGATTGCTATGAATGATCCATTACAAAATACGCTGAGATCGCTGGTTAGCTCAGGCTGGCAATCTAACCTGGCCATGCGTAGAATTATCAACGATTATGCTGAGTACCACGCCGCGATTGTGATTGCTGGTGGGTTGTTCACGCTGATTCTAGTATTATTCAGTATAGTCTTTTGGATCAAGCTTAAGGAAACATCTAAAACAGGTAAATTCAAATGGACATTTGAAGAAAAAGTATATTTCTCTTTCGGGCTCTTGAGCAGTACCGTTGCGCTATTGATGGCTTTTATTGTTGCGGTGAATGCCACCAATGCAGTCGATCCGATACATGGGTTCTCACTGCTGATAGATTCTCTCACGCCGTCAAGCAGTAGCGCGCAACTGCACCATGTCTATAATGATTGGATACAGTCGGGCAGCAAAACTCCCCCCACTCTGATCAAACAGCATATTCATCGGCGTGTTGTGTTCCATACCACCAAAGCAATTATTTGTAGCACCCTGACGATTGTGTTTATGGGGTTGAGTCTGCATCTTTGGAGTACTTTAATCAGAAGACGCAAGGCAAGTAAAACAATATGGAAGCTCAAAGAAAAAACATTCTTGGTTACAGGGATGGCTACAGTGGCCTTTTCCCTACTGATGACCATAGCTGTAGTAGCCAATCTTCAAGGGGCTGTTGCACCCATAACATTGACGCTTCTTTTGGGTTGATACGTTAAAGCAGCCTCAACACATGACGCTCGTCACTTGACCATCTCCAAAAGAAAGCGTTAGCTTGTACCCTGTGCATCTTATAGTTTGTTCATCGCATCAATAGCGCTATTCAAAAGCGTTATCAAAAAAGTTCTCTTCAATTGTAAAAATTCTCGATCATGAAAAACAAAATGTCCAAAAAACAACAGTCTTTGTTCCTATTGGCAGTCATAGCCACTGTAAACGTAGCCATACCTGCTACTGCCAAAGCAACACCATTTACAGTACCCACCGCGCTGAGGGATATGCAATCATCTGAACCTGCTCTATCAAAGTTGTTAAAGCCTTCCGGCTTCGCACCGATAGCGCTGGCTCGAAGCTGTTCCGACCCATGGTATGAAATGAGCGGCATCCAGTTTGCGACCTGCCTGCTAAGCGGAAGGCTGAAATAACTCAACAGACCGCTAAAGCCAAAAAGGAGGATGATATCATCCTCCTTGAATGTTCTTGTTAGGGTGTATGGGACGAGAAGGGCATGAACGCACATTCTGAATTGCATATCGCTGGACTGGAGGAACGGCTTCGTCAAGCTATGTTAGCCTCGAATGTGGCTGATCTAGATACTCTGATTGCGCCGGAGCTTCTATTTACCAGCCATTTGGGTCAGTTGGTCGGCAAACAGCGAGACTTGGACATGCACAGGGCCAGAACGCTGAAGCTGACGGAATTGACCCCATCAGATCAAAGAATTCATTGCCACAGCGAGTTTTCTATAGTTTCTGTGCAAATGCATTTGGTGGGGAGCTATGAGGACAATCTTGTTGACGAGCAGATTCGGTATACGCGGGTGTGGGCGGTGTCCTCGGCGGGTTTGCTACAGATTGTAGCCGGACATGCCAGCGTTGTTGGTTAGAACGTGTCAAGATTTGACGAGCTTGAGCGGGGTGACAGGCGGCACAATCAGCATAATAAGATAGGTCAGTGCAATTAAACCGATCACCCCAAAAGCCAATTTCCCTGAAGAGTAAAGGGATTTAGCTAAAATCTATTTTATAAATAATTAAGTCCACCTACTTATACAAGGATGATCGCACTTGCAGGTGCTTGTATGAGTGTTCACATGAAGCGGGTAATGCCTTTCTTTTTTTCAAATTTCTCTATAGCCGCTATCAATGCAGGGTTCATTACCTCAGTACTGACCGCTCTGTTCGCTCTACTCCCGGCATCTGTCGTGCCAGTTCCTAATTCTCTTCTCACAATAGATCCTGCCATGAACTATCGACCCGTACCGTTTTTATCTATTGCTCGTTTGTTGATGTTAGGAGTTGTCAGCAGCGCTGTTGCGTTTAGCGATTGCGCAATCGCCTCCCCGCTTCCCGCAGCTCAAGCTGTTGCCGAAGCATCAACCTCAGCCACGGCGACCTGGAAATCGCCCCAACGCCTTCATCGCATTTCGCTCAGTCCGCTTTATC
>QBMP01000313.1:2448-5028 GCA_003242115.1 Phormidesmis priestleyi | reverse complement strand
TTTTCAGATTTTGGCCCTCAGCGCAACCCCTACTGAGAATGGTGCAAGATCTGAGTTATGCAGCGTTTATTTGGGCGTTGCTTAATAGCGGTATGATTTTTCACAGGTTTGAACGAGCCTTCAAATAGTCCAGAATTCAATTCATACTCAGAATCAGCAGCGCCTTTACTTGCTGGGAACTATGCCAAGTTCCTCAAATACACCACCGAACGCCGCCTCACCCAACAAATTGGCGGTCACTTCCGCTTCATCCACCGCGAACTGCTCGATCACTTCGCGGATATGGATACAGAGCCTTCAAAAGCACCCTAATCCTGAGCCTACCTATTACGATTCAGCTATGCCAGTTTTGCCTCAAGGACGCGCCTTAATTTGCCACGTCGAAAATCAACCAGAGCCTCTGGCGAAAGCGATCGCTACTACGCCGCCCTGACACAGCGCTACCGAAAAGCGCAGCGAGAGATTTTTCGCGGACTGTTAGCGCTCATTGGCATCATCTTGGTAGGCACCTGTTGGTATTGGAAAGTTGAGGGCTGGAGCCTCGCAGAATCGTTCTATATAACCGTCATTACCCTGACGACGGTTGGCTTTTCAGAAGTGCAGCCGATGGGCGATCGCGGCAGAATATTCACCACAGTGCTGATCTTTTTAGGAATTGCCACCGTCGGCTACATTGCCAACCGCTTTACAGACGCAATTGTGGGCGGCTACTTTCAAGAAGGAATACGCCTAAATCAACTCCGCAGGCTGATGAAAGAACTCTCAAATCACTATATTTTGTGTGGATTTGGCAAAACAGGACGGCAAGTTGCAGAAGAGTTTTCGCTCCAAAACATTCCATTTGTGGTGGTAGATGTTGACGCCGATTCAGTGCATCGGGCTCAGCAGTTGGGGTTCATAGCCGTGCAAGGCGATGCCACCCTCGATGACACCCTGCATTTGCTGAAAATTGAGTCGGCGGTATGCCTAGTATCCGCCTTGACCTCAGATGCTGAAAATCTCTACACCGTGCTTTCCGCGCGATCGCTCAATCCTAAGGTGAGAATTATTGCCAGAGCTAGCAGCGAAGAAGCCATCCAAAAATTGCAGCGGGTCGGGGCAGATATGGTGATCTCGCCCTACATTACCGGCGGCAAACGCATGGCCGCTGCGGCTCTTCGCCCGCAGGTGATGGATTTTATGGACGGTATTTTTGCCGGACTGGATCGCACCTATTACATGGAAGAGTTTTTTCTCGATCCGGCAGTGTGCAGCCAAATTGGCAAAACGCTCAGAGAATCACAGCTCAGAACCCTGACAGGCGTTTTGATTGTGGCGATTCGGCGCACTCAGGGCGAGCTAATTATTGGGCCAAGCGCAAGCGATCAGCTCAAAGCAAAAGATTTTCTGATTTGCCTCGGTACTGCCGAGCAGCTACAGCGCCTCAACCGGCTTTTAAGCCCGATTAATTCGGAACCCTTACAACAGCCCAAGGATTACGGATTAAATAGTTGAGCTAATTGGAGTTGAGTGAGTCAGCGCCTTGTTGTTCTACTTGGGTAAGCCCTCAATGCTCAGGAGGAATTTGCGACTTTAGTTCCGCAATCAAAGGAGGTATCGCTGATTGAATCACATCCCAAACAATATTGAGGTTGACATCATCATAGTCATGCACCAGCCGATTTCGCATACCATTGATTTCTTGCCAAGAGATGTTAGATAAAGTCTGCCGAGTTGCTGCGGAAACTCGTCTGGCGGCTTCGGCAATCACCAAAAGCCGCCGAATCACTGAATCTTGAAGCTGCACATTCGCTACGAACTCATCTTTTGAGGATTTTGCTGTGTAGGTGATGATCAGTTCTGCGGATTGCAGCATATCAAGCAGAAATTGAAGATCTCGTTGCATAAATCACCTGGGCGGAAGAAAGGATTTCTTGACGGCGTAGGTAGTTGCGACTGGTGACAATGCCCTGGCGGGTAATCAGGTCAACGTCTCGACCAAAGATGACTTTTAGATCGGCTTCCATTCGGTCTAGAGTGCTAAACATGGGGTGGGCTTCTGGTTGAAATTCCACCATGACGTCAATATCGCTGTCGGCGCGAAAGTCGTCGCGCAGGACAGAACCGAATAGGGCAAATTCTGTTACCTGCCACCGATGGCAAAATTCCGCTATTTTTTCTATTGGTAGGGCGATCGCGGTCATGTCAGTGCTGCTTCCAAAGTTTCAATCTGTGATTTTAAACCGCTGACTGATGCAGCTAGCGGGCAATTAAAATGGCTCGAATGCCGACTGATTGAGCGCCTGCATAGTCTTCTACTTCACTGTCGCCTATATGCCAAGCCTGCTGAGCTACGCAATCGTGTTTGGCCAGCGCTGTTTGAAAAATTTTGGCTGAGGGCTTAGCCGCACCGACTTCGGTAGAAATAGTTACTGACTGAAAATAACCAGCTAACCCCAGTACATTCAGCACCCGATACAGCCGCGAGTCAAAGTTTGAAATAACGCCTAGCTGAATGTTCATTGCCTGCCAGCGCTGAAGTGAGTTCAGCGTGTCATCGTAAACTTGCCAGGGCGCAGCAGTTTCAAAATAGCTGTACAA
>QBMP01000313.1:332-2386 GCA_003242115.1 Phormidesmis priestleyi | reverse complement strand
CACTGGCCGCAAAGCTTTGATAAAAAGCCCGATTGACAGCCTTCGGATCGGTGCCAATACCGCCGCTGCTAGCTAATTCGCTGTAAAGTTCGCCAACGCTGCTTTTGACCCCGAAGAGCGTGCCAAAGGCATCCAAATAGATGACTTTTGGAAGAGATGGAGATGACATGTCGGCAAGCTGACCCATTATTTAGATTTACTTGAGCCAATTAAAAGATCTTGAATGGGCTGGGTAATCCAGTTGAGGCCAACTCGAATTTGATGATCGAGAGTGGGCATTCGATACAGGTAAGTGAGCCGCCTAGCCACGTAGGCAAGATTGCCATCTAGCTTGAGGCCAAGCCCCGACAGGGTGGCATTATCAGTACCCAAAGTCATCATTTCACCTAAGTGCTGATAGCGGAAGGGTAACAGCGGTCTGGATGTGAGGCTAGCCCAGATGTTCCAGGCGGCGTAGTCGGCCTGCTGCAACGCAGATTGGGCCGTGGTCGGTACGACTTTGCCAGCGCCATCTTTGCCATCGGCCAAGTCGCCTAGGGCAAAGATGTAGGGATGATCGGTGACTTGTAAGGTTGGGGTAATAGTGAACTGCCGCCTAGCGTTGCGGGGCAGCTCCAGCGCATCAAGCGCAGGGCTGACTTTGTTGCCGACCGTCCAGATCACGATATCGACGGGGAGGGTGTCGCTTTTATCTTTGTAGCTCAGCGAAAGGGTGTCTGCGGTGACTTCGGTGACGGTGGTTTCGTAGTCTATCCACACGTTTTTGTCGTCCAGGGCTTTTTGAGCGGCTTTTTGATTGAATTCTGGTGAGGTTTGCAGGATTTTATCGGCCAACTCAACGATGCGGACGCGGCCTTTGTCGCCCAAGCGCTCAGCGACTTTACAGGCAATTTCTACGCCGCTGTAGCCGCCGCCAACAACGGCCACGCGAATTTTTTCAGGGTTGGCGCTCTCTAGCTGACGCAGGCGTTCTTTGAGGCGATAGGCGTCTTCTAATGAGCGAAAGGGAATGGCATGTTCGGCGACGCCGGGGGCCATGTCGGTGGGGGTTTCGCCGCCTAACGCGAGGACAATGCGGTCGTAAGAAATTTGTGTGCCGTCTGTGAGGGCGACGGTTTGCGCAGCTATATCAAGATTCTCGACCCCGCTTTGGTGAAAGCGGACGCCGGTGTTCGCGAGCAGTTCTTCGTAAGGGGGGGCGATTTCCCAGGTTTGTAGCTCGCCAGTGACAAGTTCGTAAAGTAAGGGGGCGAAGATGAAGCGATCGCGCTGATCCACCAGCACAATGTCAGGCTGCGAGTCTTCCCAATTGAGCTTGCTAAGCGCTAGCGCCGTGTAAAGGCCGCCAAAGCCGCCGCCGAGAATACAAATGGAATGAGACATAGAAGAAGTATAAAAATCGCTAAAGGGGGCTTAGTCTTAGAATAATCTCAGTTTGAGAAGAATGCTTCTCTCTAAATGAGGCTTCTGTATTTCTGTTGATGGGGGCTGAGGAAAGCGATCGCACTTAAAAAGTGCTAGGAAAAAGTGCTAGGAAAAAGCGCTAGGCTGCTTTCGTTTCTATCAGGTGAGCAATCCAGGTGGTAACAATGGCCTGCCTCTGCACGCCTAATCGCTGCGCTTCTTTATCTAAAGCTGCGATCATCCACATCGGAAAATCTATGCTGACGCATTCAGTTTCTAAGCCGGGACGCCGAGCCGTGTTGAGATCAAAATGTTCAATAATTGAGCCGCCTTCGTCAAACTTTTTGTCTAATTCCTTAGCGTTCATAAAGGTCTACCTCCTCAATTCGAGAGCGTCTAGCAGAAATAATCCGAATGTTGCCTGCTCGGTAAGTCACAATCACTGACCAATGTTTGTCTTCGAGTTTGCCGATAACCATGAAACGAGGCTCTGAATCAGACAGTGCCTTTATCTCTAGTCTAAACGGATCTTTCCATAGCGATTGAGCTTGCTCAAAATCTAATCCGTGTTTCGCTTGGTTGGCTTGACTTTTGTTAGGGTCATACTCAAACATAGGGCGTTTTCAGGGCTTTCACTTGCGCTATTCCCA
>QBMP01000313.1:0-322 GCA_003242115.1 Phormidesmis priestleyi | reverse complement strand
ATCTTGAGAAAAATCTTGAGGGTAGGGGTTTTGGCCATAGTTTTGACCCGCAGTAGCCTGCTCCGGTGGCTCTGGATAAACCGGCTTTTGACGGTTTCGTGGCTTGCCTTTGGTGTCTTGCCAAGCGCTGCCGACGCCTTTGAGAATGCCGCGACCGACGAGGCCAATGCCGCGACCGAGGACTTCGGTGAGCACGTAGACGACGCTACTACCGAAAATAGAGAAGGCGGTGCGCAGGCGCGGGGCGATCGCATCTCTGGTTTCTAAAGCCAGCGTCACCACTAAGGGAATGCCGCCGAGCCGATTTAGTTCGGCGCGGCGG
>QBMP01000312.1:3277-5036 GCA_003242115.1 Phormidesmis priestleyi | reverse complement strand
TTTCACTATGGCTTCTGACCGGAAGTCTTCCGTCTGGCTGGAAATAGACAGCTACTTCTAATGCGATGGCAGGGCCACTCCTATGGAGTATCGCTCTCAAAAACGTTTAATCAACGGTACTATCAGGTACTACTAACTGTTCCACTTGCAGCAGCAGCAATCGCTCCGATATAGACTTAGGTCTATTTAGCTGTAACAACTGCGCTGTCGCTCGGCCAACAGAGGTCAGCGCCTCAATCTGTCCTGTTTTAGCATTCAATCTAAAATGATCCATCCACCGATCTTGGCGAGGATGATAGAATCTTGCTATCTCGTTACTTTTAGGATCGACTGAAGCAATATCACTCCCTTTCGCCATATTGCACAGCACGCAGGATAGCGCTAGATTCTCTGTAACCGTCTTGCCCCCATGCTTTTCAGCAATAATATGGTCAATTTGATGAGTCGCCAAAGCTAATGATGCTGGGTTCAAACAATACTCGCAATTGTTTTGTGCGCGTTCAAAAACGAGCCGCCGCAGACTAACCGGCACATAAGTTTTGCTCATGCCGCTTGCTTAAGCTTCAACAGCGCCCTAGCCTTAGCCATGCGCACCAGGTGCTCCACAAATTCGTACTGTTGCCAAAGTCTTTTCTCCAGCGGCTCCAACCCATTCGACCGATTCTTTTCCAAAAGAGATTCAACTTGAGACTGCACGGCCTCAGACAATCGCAAGTCCAACGTTTCCTGAGGGGAGGGCAACCCAGCCAAAAATTCTAATACCTCCGTCAACCCAGAAAATCCGCTAGAAGGATTTGCGCTTAGCTGCAATAAACCCAGCGCCAGAATTTCAGGCACCTCATCTTGCAAAGACACTAGCTGTTCAGCAATATCATCAGGAAGCTCTACGGTAACTTGCATAGCGATTTACTATTATGAGCGCTCAAACTATTCTCTAATAATAACCGAAGCCCAAGCAAGCATCTGGTTTAAAGGCTGAGCGCTGACACAGAACCAGGCGCAATAGCGTAGCTCAACCTCGCCGCAAAACCAGTAAACTGTCGCCCACTAGCGCAACGCTATGGCCAGCAAAGGCGCATCCATTTACGGCTAGGTAGACCAGCCTCACTGGGTTACAAGCGCTATGTAGCCCCCTCACCACAGCCCGCCCATTGGCTGAAAGGTAGCAACAATTCTCTAAAACACCTGAGCACCTACGAAATACGCTTATAGACTCAAGCAAAACCCATAAGCAAAATACTACAACCCTCACAAGTTTGCTAACAACCCTTTAGCATCCATAAGAAACCTCAAAGCGTTTGCAACAAACCCGTAAGCAATCAGCCCTTACCCATCAAGCTAAGTTTGTACTGCCAACAGCTTACAACCAACCTCCGATACGGTTCGCCACCCGCCTCAGATCAATCGGCAGACACCCACAGCCTCAAGCAAATCCCTTCCATGCTTCCAGCAAATAGAGCAACCCTCAGCCAGTAGTCAAAAGCCTCACCTACGCGATCGCCCCTATTAATCAAAACATCCTAGTATCAAACCGCACATCATTCCTCAAAAACATGCTTATAAAGCGGGCATGGCGGCTTTAGCAACGGCCTCACCAGTAGCGCCTACGACAAACTCCTCACCCAAACCCGCACCGCCCTCACCACTTACAACACCAAACTCTCCGACACCGACCAAGCCTACAACGACTTCCAAGAACTCGAAAAGACCCTCGCAGACATGGCCAACCGCATGCTCACCGGCATCGCCGCTCAGTACG
>QBMP01000312.1:0-3267 GCA_003242115.1 Phormidesmis priestleyi | reverse complement strand
AAACAGCAGCGAATACGAAAAAGCAGGCGGCACCCGCAAGTCAGAACGCAAACGCCCCAAGCGCTCCACTTTCAGCCAGCCCGCGATCGCCTCACTCTAAGCTCAGTCATCAACAAAAACGATAAAAACCGCACTGTGTTTGAAGGCCGCAGTGCGGTTTTTATCGTTTTGTACTGCCATTGCAAGTATGATCTCGCCAGCATGTTCGCCAGCGAGCCGCTAACTTGAAGGCTGCTGTGCCAGCCAAGTCTCCAAATCTTCAATCGATGAAAAATTGAGCAGTGCAACGGCCAAAGGCTCAACCGCTTCCAAGCTAATATTTTCAATGGCAGTGCTCAAATGCTCTGGCAACACCCCAAACTTTCCGGCGAGCAGACGCTGAAGAATCATCCTTCCCGCTTCCTGCCGCCCTTCTTGCCGCCCCTCTTGCCGTCCTACCTGCCGTCCTTCTTGCTGACCTCGCTCAAATCCAAGTCGCTCCATGCTAGTAATATAAGGCACCTTTTGCGTCTCCTCGTAAGTTTTCAAATCCGATAAAAATGAACGCTCCAACCCCTTAGGCAGCACCATCATCCAGTCAATAAAGCGAAACAGGTTAATGATGTCCTCTCGATTATAACCCTGTTCGTAAAGCCGCCGAATTAGCCTGAGCTTCCACTCTTTGCGACTCTGCTTATCCTTCTTGGTTTCCTGCGCCTTCAGATGCGTCATCACCACCACAGCAAAAGGATTGGTACTCGCTTCTAGCTCAGACCAGCGCTCTTTATAGTCCAATAGCTTGACCATGCCAAACCGAAAAGACAACGATGTATCTGGATAGTCGAAGCTATACTCATTCGGTCGCCAGCGAGGATTGGCATCGCATAAAATTGCCAGGCTGATAGCCGGACGACGGAAAATATCAAAAATTCGCAGACTATAAGAAAACATCCGCTCAGGAAAGCTGGCTTCTCGCGCTGCCTGAACCTCGGTATGCACCAACAGCCACAGCTCCTTCCCGCGCTTGCGCTGCACCTTCACGAGCTGATCGGCAAAGCGCCGACCCGTTTCAGTCTCTGGCGCGATTTGCTGAAATTCTTTGTCTAAGAATTCAGGGGGATGGTTCCAGTCAATGAGCTTGGCCGTATCTGGAAAGAAAAAAGCGATCGCCTCTTTAAAGTAGAGACGTAAGACAACTTTCCAAGGGCCATCTTGCGGATCATAGGAAACCATGATGAGTTCTAGAAACGATAGCGACAATACAATTGTATCAGCAGCAGCAACTCACCAAGCTGCCCGACAGCAGTCAGCTTAGTGAGCGTTCCTTAGCGCCGCAAAGCGACGCCGGTTCTCGCCGCGCTGGATAGACCCAGCAGTCCTGGCTATGGCCTCGCCCATCATTGTCTAAGCTCGAATCACCTGCACCCTACGATCGGCTGGTGTCTTTGCGACGGCTACCCTACTGACTGCGGAAATCCAACGGGCCGATTAGGATAGCCATCGCGCAACTGCCGCAGCACCGAAATTAGAGTCTCATCTCGCAGAGCATCAATTTCATCAATAAATACGACTATCGGTCTGTTGAAAATGGCCTGAGGTATTGGCACCGCTGCTCGTACCCTAGCTAATCTTATGGGTATAACGAGAAGATAGAGTGCGATCGCTCCTATGGCTAGTCACAGGCCACACAGCTAGCTTGCCTAAATCAGAGACTTCAGTAATAGCAGTGCTTCCCCACACCGTTTTACTTACAGGCCGAAAATTGATAACCTGCTGATCGTATAAATACAGCGCCTTAGTTCATAGCTTATGTTATCTTCCAATGAAACGATTTTAGTCACGGGTGGAGCCGGTTATATCGGCTCCCATACTGTCCTCTCATTACAAAAAAAAGGTTGCAATGTCATTGTTCTAGACAATCTTGTGTACGGGCATCGTGACATTATCGAAAAAGTCTTAGGTGCTGAACTCATCGTCGGTGACATCAACAACTATGCGCTGCTATGTGACATTTTTCGCTCACATAACATATCATCTGTCATCCATTTTGCTGCATATGCTTACGTAGGAGAATCCTGTCAATCCCCAGGTAAATACTACCGCAACAATGTAGTCGGTACCTTGACCTTGTTAGAGGCAATGAGAGATTCAGGCGTTAATAAAATAGTCTTTTCTTCAACCTGCGCTACCTACGGTATTCCCACAGAAAATCCAATCACCGAATCTCAAATTCAGCAGCCAATCAATCCCTATGGTGCGACCAAACTCACCGTCGAAAAAATGCTGCAAGATTTTGATCAAGCCCACGGTATAAAATCTGTTGTGTTCCGTTACTTTAACGCAGCAGGTGCTGATCCAGAAAGCCGATTAGGCGAAGACCACGTTCCAGAAACACACCTAATTCCGCTTATCTTACTGACTGCCCTAGGTCAGCGTAAAGCCATTAGCATCTTCGGCAACGACTATCCCACCCCAGATGGCACTTGCATCCGCGACTACATTCACGTCAGCGACCTAGCAGAAGCCCATGTTCTGGGCTTAAAGTATCTCCTAGCTGGAAACGACTCCAACACTTTTAACCTGGGTAACGGTAACGGATTCTCTGTTAAAGAAGTCATTGAAACAGCTAAAGCGGTCACCAACCGAAACATTCCAGTCATTCAAAGCGAAAGGCGTCCTGGCGATCCGCCAATTTTAGTCGGCTCCAGTGATAAGGCCAAAGCTATCCTAAACTGGCAGCCAAAATACTCAGATCTCGCTCAAATTCTTCAACATGCCTGGCGCTGGCATCAACAACGTCATGGATAGCAGCCGTGTATAAGCATTGTTGCCGTCGGTACACCTCAATTATTTTGAGCTGCCAGTTCGAAATAAAACTTTGCGATCGCACCAGCACCGTCATGGATAGATATAGCATCGATAGAAAAAGCACTGACTTTTTTGAAGAGAGTCAGATGAGCCCCGATTCGAGGTAACCATCAAAATAAATTTATGAGAGAATGGAAGGCTTAATCCATTCATACTCTACTCAGATGGCAGCAGACAGATGAAACCAGGGAGCAAATACTATCCTTTATTTGACTATCTACGGCGTGCTGGTGCTGACGAGTGTTGGCTGACCTTTACTGAAATCGAGCGGCTATTGCAAAAGCCTTTACCGACTTCATCTCGGCGACAGCGCTTTGCAGACCAAGGCGTGGGTGCAGGCCGTCAGGGTGAGGTGATGAGCATTTTAGTCAGGCATCTACAGCGCAGAGAACAATTAAGGAACAATTAGAGCGTGATTAG
>QBMP01000311.1 GCA_003242115.1 Phormidesmis priestleyi | reverse complement strand
TAGCTTTCAACAATGCTGAAAACGCTATAGGTAGCGATCAGGATTTTCCTTTTTTCGATTGAAAATCCGCCGATTCTCAATAAGGGCAGATTTATTTGGGTTATTGAGAATCTATTTTTTGGCATATTCGCTGAAACGCTTTCAGAACGGACTTCAACAGTTTTTTGTCATAGCCTGAGTAGTTACGATATTTAATTGCATTAGAGGTTTCTCCAATAAGAAAGTAATGTCTAGTCGCGTATGGCTTTTCAGCGGTTACAGCTGATTTATTTTTAATGTATCACGTTAAAAGCATCAAGTGAAACATTAAGCGTTTCAAAAGTGGCGTTAAACTACGCAGGTAGCAGATGATTTGTGAGGAGTTGTGCTATGCAAGTGATTGAGACAGTGAAAGTTATCAGAACGCTGGAGATTGAAGTCCCTAGTCTTGGTCAAAAGATTAAAGAGGCTCGCAATAAAATTAAGAATGAAAAAGGTAAAACGATTACCGATCTTGCTTCTGCCTCTGGCATGTCGGCTCAGAACTGGTATCGCATTGAAAATGAACGCCAAACGTTGCCAGAAGAGACACTGAGACTGATGGAAGCTGCGCTGGAGTGTAGCTTTGGCGTTAGCTTTGGTGGTGCGCATGAGTAATGGAGGTTCGTCTATGGCCTGAAATATTTCGTTCTGATGGCTGCGTAGTCAAAGTTTTTAGTGACGATCACACGCCAGCCCATGTTCATGTCACTTCTGCCGAGCATGAAATTAAAGCTGCCTGGGAATCCATTCATGGAAAATAAAATCACGGCTGTTCGATATATTCCTGAAACCAGAGAGCTAGAAGTGAGTTTTTCCAGTGGCGATCGCTTGGGTTGTCCGGTAGATGCTTTAGAGATGTTGACTGGGACAGGCTCTGCGTTTGTTCAGGCTCCGCGTCCTAGCGATGAGCAGCTTTGTAACGTCAGGGTTTGGGCGGGCGGATATGCTGTTGATTTTCCTGACATCCAGCAGAATTTTGACCTCGACGAATTGATGGCATTGTTACCCATAGAGCGACAGATAGAGCGATCTATGCATTCTGGATCGGCGAGGCTCCCCCGATTTCGGGGGCTGGGGAGCCAATGCAACAATGATATTTCTTGTGAATCTTAATTAGGCTGACCCACTTAGCAACTTCGACTTGAGCAGATAGGTGGTCTCAGCTTACTTACTTTTTAAAAATCGAGCCGCTGCGCGGCAAAGGCATCAAGAAAGAGGGCAAGAGGGCAAAAGAGGTAAGAGGGCTAACTGGCTGGCGGCTGAAGAGTCCTCGGGGCAGCACAGCAAACACGAAAACCGATATTGCCGCCGCGGTCAACGGGCCGATTGAGGAGGCGAGTGGCGGAGCGGCAATTCCTCGGAGAGTCGACCCAAGAACCGCCGCGTATCACACGGTTTGCATTTTCGTCTTCGGTCAACCAAGCACTTTCATTTGTTGGCGCACCTTCATAATTCTCGTGCCAATGATCGGCGCACCATTCCCACACATTGCCATGCATGTCGCACAAGCCAAAGGCGTTTGCAATATCGAAATAATCGACTGCGGTTGTTTCTTCTCGATACACTCCTTTGGGGCCATTTCCATACGAACCTGACCAATCAGACTCTTTATTGTCTGTTCCTTGATAATTGGCTAAATCTGTTGTAATGGTTTCGCCAAAGTGAAAGGGTGTTGTGGTGCCCGCCCGACATGCGTATTCCCATTGGGCTTCTGTGGGCAGCTGGTATTGTTTTTGGCTGTGGCGTGAAAGGCGCTGACAAAATTCCACAGCTTCATGCCAATTCACTTGCTCTACAGGGCGATTATCGCCTTTGAAATGAGATGGGTCAGCCTCTAGTTCCTGTTCCACCGGCTCTAGCGCTGCCACAAAGCGCCACTGCGCTTGTGTAACGGGGTACTTACCCATAAAGCAGGTCGCAACGCTGATTTCGTGCTGTGGTTGCTCATCGTCATAGTTATCTAGCTCATCTTCTGGCGAGCCCATCATGAAGCTGCCACCGAGAATCTGCATCATGCGCAGGGTCAGCCCCTCGCCCAGCATTTCATCGAAGCAAGGATTCCGCCCTGGGCTACGAGTGATTTTTAGTTTTGGCTCACGGGTTTGAGTAGGGGCCATAAGAAAGAAGAGGATGTCGGATTTCTTAAATCGAGCCGCTGCGCGGCAAAGGCATCAAGAAAGAGGGCAAGAGGGCAAAAGAGGTAAGAGGGCTAACCGGCTGGAGGCTGAAGAGTCATCGGGACAGGACAGCAAACACGAAAACCGATACCGAAGTCGCGGTCATCGGGCCCACCGTCGAAGCGAGAGGCGGAACGGCAAAGCCCTGGATTGTTGCCCCAGGAACCGCCGCGAACTAAGCGACCCGACGTTTCATCGGCACTCAGCCAAGCGCTTCCGTCAATCGGTGCGCCTTCATAATTATCGTGCCAATGATCGACGCACCATTCATCGACATTGCCATGCATGTCGCATAATCCAAAGGCGTTTGCGCACCCAAATTCATCGACCGGTGTGGTCTTTTCTCTATATGCGCCTTTATGACCATCGTTGTAAGTATGGTTGCCGTTATAGCTAGTAGCCTCAGTCGTCAGCGTCTTGCCGAAGGCAAAGGGTGTCGTCGTCCCTGCCCTACAGGCATATTCCCATTCGGCTTCACTGGGGAGATGATAGGGGCGCTTAGTGTGTTTCTTCAGCCGCTCACAAAACTCTACTGCTTCGTACCAAGAAACCTGCTCCACCGGAAGGTTAGCTCCTTTAAAGCTTGGTGGATCAGGCTCTAGCTTAATATCTACCTTGTCTATTGCTGCGACAGCACGCCACTGCGCCTGTGTCACCGGATAGCGACCCATAAAAAAATTAGGTAGCGTCACTTCATGCTGTGGGCCTTCGCTCTCCCGCCGTTCCGGTTCATCGTCAGGAGAGCCCATCATAAAGCAACCAGCGGGCACCAAAACCATATCCAGGGCAAGGGCATTGCCCAGTCCCTCTAGTGGCTCGGTGAAGTACTGGGTCTGAGTGGTACTGGCAATTTTATGAGCGGTGTAAGCAGTCATAGTTTGAGTGAATGCAAATGTAAGCTTTGAGGAAGCTAAAACCGTCTTCGATAATCCCTTGGCTGTTATCTTTACAGATGAAGCACACTCTACAGATGAGTCTCGTGAAATCATCATCGGGCATTCTCAACGCAATCGGCTAATGTTAATAGCTTTTACCGAGCGGCAGGACAGTATCAGAATTATCAGTGCCCGCCCCGCGACTCGTCAAGAACGTGAGGATTATGAACAAAATGCCCTCTGAAGAAATGGAAAATCTGAACGACGAACTCCTCCCTGAACATAAGTTTGATTACGCTCAGGCAAAGCCCAATCGCTTTGCTGCTGAATCTGGGGGACTTAGCGCAAAGGGTTGTGGTTTTAACGGCTTAGCGCCTGAGACGGATGGAACACAGTGCGGTCAAAAATGTCGCGGGGCAGTCGGTTCAAAATCGGCACGTACCACTGAATGAGGTCGTGGGTCTTTTGAATGATGGGCAGTTCGTTCATGGGTTTGACCTCTCGGATGCATCTTGCCATTGGAGCAGATTGAGCAGTCATTTTTGAAAAAATAATTCGAGCCGCTGCGCGACACAGAGAAGAAAAAGTGCAAGAGGGCAAAAGAGGTAAGAGGGCTAACCGGCTGGTGGTTGAAGAGTCCTCGGGGCAGGACAGCAAACACGAAAACCGACATAGCTGAAGCGGTCATCGGGCCTAAGGAAGTTGCGAGTGGCGGAGCGGCAATACCACGGATCGTTGAACCAAGAACCGCCGCGCCTCACACGGCTTGCATTTTCTTCTTCGGTCAACCAAGCACTTCCATCCGTTGGCGCACCTTCATAATTCTCGTGCCAATGATCGGCGCACCATTCCCACACATTGCCATGCATATCGCACAAGCCAAAGGCATTCGCCGCGCCCAAGTAATCTACAGGTGTAGTTGCATCTCGGTCTTCGCCTTCTGGCCCACCGTTATAGGCTGTCGTTCCTTGGTAATTCGCTAGCTCCGATGAAATCGTATCGCCGAAGTAAAAAGGCGACTGGGTGCCCGCCCGACAGGCATATTCCCATTGTGCTTCGCTCGGTAGCTGATACGCTTTGCCGCTATACCGCGACAGCCGCTGACAAAACTCTACCGCCTCACTCCAACTCACTTGCTCCACCGGACGATCATCGCCTTTGTAATTGGATGGGTCAGCTTCTAACGTGCGTTCAACCTGCTCTAGTCCTGTCACAAAGCGCCACTGCGCTTGCGTAATCGGGTACTTACCCAGGCAGAAGGTTTCAACCGTAACCTCGTGCTGCGGCCCTTCATCGTTATATCGCTCTGGTTCATTCTCCGGCGAACCCATGACAAAACGCCCACTTGAAATCGCCACCATCTCCAGGTTTGACTCCTCGCCTAGCACCTCGACAAACTGATAGGCGCTTTGGGGCTCACGATACACCTCCCAGCCCGCTCTGGTCGGCACTAAGCTCGCCACCTCAAACTCAAATACGCTCAGCTCTGGCCCGTCCGGTTCCTCAAGCTCACTAATCAGCGCCAATACCTGACCCTGCAATCTATCTGGCAAGTAGGGCAGCATGGCTGAGAGCACATTCAGGCGATCGCGCTTATTTTGAATCGCCTGCACCACCGTCATCACCCGCACCAGCAGATTAAACGACGCTCCCGCTAGCTGCGGGGCCAGTTCTACCAGTGCCTCTGCCCGCGCCGACTCATCCTCAATAGTAGCAATCTCAGCCAGCCTTTCCTCAACATTAATCTCTGTTTCAAGCTCAACCGTCGCAACCATGAACTCATCCATCACTAGCTGCACAGGCGGCGTCTCTTCTCTGACCTCAGCAAGGAAAAAGTCAAGATCCTTCAGCGGTGGAATTTCAAAATCATCTTCCGGTTCTACAGTCACAACAGGCGTTGTTGGCCTATTTCTAGTCACCACCCTTGCCGGGTGACAACAGGGCTACATCACCTGTTTCATAAGGGATAGGGCCACAA
>QBMP01000310.1 GCA_003242115.1 Phormidesmis priestleyi | reverse complement strand
AAACTCACCCGTCAGCAAATTGCGCACCACAATCCCACGAGCTTGATCCTCCACCACCACCAAATCCAGCATTTCGCGCCGACAAAATAGCTCAATGCGCCCTGCCGCTACCTGCCGCATCATTGCTCCATACGCGCCCATCAATAGCTGCTGCCCTGTTTGCCCCCTTGCGTAAAACGTGCGCGAAACCTGTGCCCCGCCAAAAGATCGATTCGCCAACAGACCGCTATATTCCCGCGCAAACGGCACCCCTTGAGCCACACAGTGATCGATAATTTGATTGCTAATTTGCGCTAGCCGGTACACATTCGCCTCGCGTGAACGATAGTCACCGCCCTTAATAGTGTCGTGAAACAATCGCCAGACGCTATCGCCATCGTTGGGATAGTTTTTTGCAGCATTGATGCCGCCTTGAGCCGCAATGCTGTGAGCCCGACGCGGTGAATCTTGAATGCAGAAGCTCTTTACCCGGTAGCCCTGCTCAGCCAAGGTCGCTGCGGCTGCGGCTCCCGCTAGTCCGGTACCGACCACCAAGACCGTATGTTTGGGCTTATTGCCAGGGTTGACGAGCTGACAATGGTCTTTAAAGCTGCCCCATTTGTCAGGGAGGGGGCCGTCAGGAACATGGGCGTCGAGTTGCATAGCTTCTTTACATCGGGTTAACGCTCATTTAAAGAGTAACCCTAAGGCGCGACGGACGTAGCTGATTAGCGGTATCAAACGCTATCAGATTGTCGGGCGGAAGTTTCGCAATCGAGTGGTGTATGTTTTGAGGTGCATTTCGTTGACGATGTGATGGAAATAGCTTGTAGATGACATGACTTCAATGACGACATACTGATTGCTGTATGAGTTCGACATTTGGATGTTTATCCGTCAAAAACACTAGATAAGCACCTGTACCCATACTTAAGTCCGCGAAGATGACGGATAAGCACCCTGCTTCTACGGACTTATCAGTAAAAATGATATAAAAGTTGTGAGAATAGGGGGTGTTATTCCTAAAAGTGCTAGCTTCAGATGAAAATTTAGGGTGTTATCCAGCAAATTTGACGTTGAATATATAGTTAAGTTTATGAGCGACATTATGAATCATGGCGAATTTATCGATATGTATAGGAAGGGCTCAATTAGAGTTCAAGTGGATAAATCCGCAGCTATGCATATCTGCGATCGCGATTCAAGGATTGGGAGTGGACGCAAGGCAGCTCATTCATTCTGGAAAAACATTGGCTGCTTACTGCCTATTGCCGGTATTATTTCACTGATTTGGTTACCTTGGTACTACTGTGTAGGAGGCATCATCTTAGCTGTAATCGTGATGCCTGCAACCCAGAAGAGCGCAGCAGAATTTGTGCTGGAGGCTACGCTAGAAGATGAATCATTTTATGTGAGCATGTTAGAAGCCGGAATTATTCGGATATCAAAAGGGTAAGCCTTTTCATAACGGGACAGTGCAGTCAGGTTTGGAACCCGCCAATTTCTTAACTGCACAGGGTTAAAATATAAGAGTACCTCTAGGGAAATTGATGACACTAACCCTTGACCTGCCACTGGAGCTACAGCAATATCTTTTACAGGAAGCCGATCAGCACGGGATTTCAGTAGAAGCTTTAGCACTACAACTTTTGAACAGCTCTATTTCGTTGAAGCATAAGCAAGCTGAAGCCGCTAACTTGATTCAGTCTTGGATTGATAATGGGGACTCGAAGGAGCAACAAGAGACAGGCCAGTATTTGCTTCACGCCTTAGATAGTGACCGGTGGTCTGAGCGAGAGCTATTCCCAGTTGAAATGAAGGGCATAACTTGGTGAGCCGAGTCATTATTTTAGACTCTGGGCCATTAGGTCTTGTCACAAATCCAAAGCTATCTGTTGAAAGCATTGCTTGCGCTCAATGGCTCCAAGCTCAAGTTA
The DNA here is from genome assembly GCA_003242115.1 of Phormidesmis priestleyi. Taxonomy (GTDB): domain Bacteria; phylum Cyanobacteriota; class Cyanobacteriia; order Phormidesmidales; family Phormidesmidaceae; genus Phormidesmis; species Phormidesmis priestleyi_A. The sequence goes on along the minus strand of QBMP01000310.1, from coordinate 3,144 downwards.
TGTCAGGTAATCGCGCTATTATTCCGGAGATCGCAGACTATGAAGTTCGGCGTGAACTATTGCGGGCTTGTAAAATAGAAGGCTTAGCGCGTTTGGATGATTTAATCAACCTTCTTGAGTATCTGCCACTGACAACGGTTGCAATGCGCCAAGCTGCGAAATTTTGGGCACAAGCTCGTCAACAAGGACAACCGACAGCCGGTGATAAAACAATTGATGGTGATATGATTCTAGTAGCTCAAGCAATGACCTTAGAAGCTTCAGATGTCATCATTGCGACAACGAATGTAGGTCACTTGTCCAGATTTGCCGTAGCTGAGTTATGGCAAAATATTGTTTTGGCAAGTTGAGCTCCCCATAACTGCGTTGGAGTCGAACAACCAAGAATGACCCACAGCAGCCAAGGGTTCTTTGCGGCGACTCAGCTATGCTCCTAAGCGTTTACCGCTTCTAGATAGCGTTTGAGAATAAATGACCAGCTATATTCAGAAAATGGAGGACGTTCTTACCCTGCTCGAATTTTGTGATCGCCTGATCAATAAAAACGTTGCAGTTATGCAAAATCCGCAACGTAAAAGCTACGCTGCACTGAAGCACCACTGATGATCGATTGACGTGCCAGCGCTAGCATTGTTTGTGTTCAGTGAGCGCAAACGTCAGCCGATTAGACCGAAGTAAATTGCCACGGGTAGGCCAATGAAGCCCAGCGCGATCGCCCCAGCCACCCCTGCATTTACCGCCACCATTCCAGGCCGAGTGGCAACGCCTAACGACTGCCAAGCGCTCCAAATTCCGTGCCGTAAATGCAGCCCCAGCACTGAAAAAACCAGCACATAGCCAGCGGTATAGCCCGGTTTGTGAAAGGTTTCAAACACCAGCCGAGCTAAATCGCGATCGCCCGATTCGGGTAGAGAATAGTAGGTGCCAAACTTAAAGGTCGCTAAATGCACGACCAAAAACACCGCTAGTATCAGCCCTGAGACAATCATGGTTCGAGAGCTGAGCGTTTGACGGCTCGGCTCCCCGGCTGAGACATATTCTGTATAGCTCACGGGGCGAGCCTGCCGCTTGCCGATGTAGATTTTGAGGCCGATGGTGGTGTGGAGAAGCGCGATCGCTACCAGCCCAATCTCAATTGCATAAGTCACTGGCCCTAGCCGCTCAATCACATACGCCAGATTGTTATAAGCCTCAGCGCTAACAAACAGCGTCAAATTACTCAGCAAATGAATTACCACAAAGCTCACCAGCCCTAACCCCGTCAGCCCCGTCAATATTTTCTTGCCAATCGGCGATTGATAAAAACCGATAATTCCGGTGGATTCTGACTCTGGGGGCGCAACCATTAGGTTTAATAGTTTCTGTTTTCAGAATTTGATAGAGGACACAATGTTGTTGCCTGTTCTAAGTTTTACTTGCCGACTAAACCGATTAAATCGCTTACGTATTCGATCTAAGAGATTTTGAACCCAAAAGCCCAGGAGCAGCTATTTAAGTAGTCCTGGGCAAATGAGTTAATCTCAAGTTCAACGGTTTCTTTCCTGAACCTTGAGCCATATGTGCTCAATAATCCGTCAAAAAGTCAGGCTTCAAAAGCCAGCTTAAAGGCTTTAGTCTTCGATAGTGACAGTCACAATTTTGTCGCCTTTTTTAATGGCATTGACCACATCCATGTCTTCTGTTTTGCCAAAAACGGTGTGAATGCCGTCTAAGTGGGGCTGCGCTTCATGGCAAATGAAGAACTGACTGCCGCCCGTATCTTTACCGGCATGAGCCATTGAAAGCGTTCCGGCTTCATGCTTATTAGGATTGATTTCGCACTTGATTTTGTAGCCGGGGCCGCCGGTACCTGTGCCACTGGGGCAGCCGCCTTGAACCATAAAGTTGGGAATTACTCGGTGAAAGCTGAGGTCGTCGTAAAAACCGTCTTTAGAAAGCTTGACGAAGTTTTCAACGGTGCCAGGAGCATCTTGATCGAATAGTTCCAGGTTGATAGTGCCTTTATTGGTTTCCATAATTGCATGGGTCATAGCGTCGCCTCTAAAAAATAGGTAGCCGGTTGCCATTCTAACGTTGCGCGGAAAACCACGGCGGAAAAATATTCGCCTAAAAAATATTTGCTTCAGACATTCTTCAGGCGAGACTAGCTCCTCTACAAACTCAAGATTGGGCTTCTAGCTCACGGCTATAGGCGGTTTCAATCACGTTAAGCCGAGTTTCAAAGTCCAGTGCCGCTAGTTCGCTCTGAATGATTTGGTCATCTTGGTAGTATTCAATTTTTTCAGCAAGCTGGCGTTCATAGTCAGTTAGGAGCTGATCGGTAGCGCTGCGCAGCCGAGTTTCATGGTCGGTTTCGAGCTGCTGTAGGCGGCGCTGATTATTTTGTATAGCTTTTAGCAGTCGATCAAGGCGCTGCCGCATTAGCCAGTAAACAATGGCAGCAGCGATCGCGCCTACCAGCAGTCCAAAAAAGAGCCCAATAATCAAAGCTCAGTCACTCCATTTGCGAAGGGTTACAGTGAGAATACACTGTGAGGAAATATTACAACCCTAGCTGATTGTGTCAAGCCTCATAACGAGAGCCGCAATAAATGAGGGGCTTTTCAGTAAGATAGAAAGGGAAGACAGATACTGGTCGTTTTGAGACTTGGAGAATTTGAGCTTTTGAGTGATCTCTTTAAAAAAGTAATGGCTGAAAAAACAATAGGTACCTCGCCCGATGAACTATTTTCGCAGCAAGCATTGACTGGCCCAAAAACTGGCCCAAAAACTGGCATGAACCCCGCAGATTCACACCCCGAGCAAATCGCAGACGAGATTAGACCTAGCGCTGCCGATACGCCCAAAATGCCTGTTGATGAAGCCACGAAGGCGCTAGCGATGGCCATTGCCAATGCTGCTGATGACCGCAAAGGCGGCAACATTACGATTTTGCAAACGGGCGATGTTTCGTACCTAGCCGACTACTTTGTGATTGTGACGGGTTTTTCAAGTGTGCAGGTGCGGGCTATTGCTAACGCAGTAGCAAGCGCTACCGAAGAAAAATTTGGTCGTCTGCCGCTGCGCACCGAAGGTATGAGCGAAGGCCGCTGGGTACTGCAAGACTACGGTGAGATACTTGTCCATGTGTTTATGCCGGATGAC
>QBMP01000030.1:27222-29345 GCA_003242115.1 Phormidesmis priestleyi | reverse complement strand
ATCCCAACCTATCCATAGATCTTTCCAACGTCTCGCTTGCTCTCATCGGTGGCCACGAAACTACTCACCGCGAAGTCAGCGAAGAACTCAAAAAATACGGCCTCAAGCGCTGCATCCACATTCCGCCCCACAGCATCGTCAGCAATAGCCGCAGCCAAATCAAAGACAAAATCAGTAACTGCGACCTGATCGTCACAATCACCAGCTACGTCGATCATTCCGTCACCCAGTGTGTCAAGCAGCTCAAAGACACGCAAATGCTGACTGGAGAGGTGATTAGGGTGCACTGTCACGGCAAAAGCGGCGTGGTCAGAGAAGTATTAGATCATTTTTCTCATTAGGATTTGTGACGTAGCCCACTGCGTAATCAGCGCATAAGGTGCGTGGAGCGCTAAGCTGGTAGCGCAGAAATTGAGGCTGTCCGAATGCATGGTTTTCCGCAGCGAGCGTTGATGGGTCTATTATCTATTGGCCTTACGCTCAGTGGCTGCACCCAAGTGAGCACGAATGCTTACGATGCGATCGCTGATTTTGAAGCCACCGCCAAAACTACCTATACCTGGCAAGTCGAATACGTGCCTCGCAGCATCAGTCAAGATCGCCCCAATGACCGCCGCCTAGAGCAATTTGACGCCACTACGGTAGCCAATATTAACGGTATTCGCCCTGAGGCCGCAGGTTCTGGGCCTGACAGTCAGGGGCTGTGGTGGCCAGTCCTGCCGCCGGAGCCGACGGTCGATGCCATTGAAGAGCGGCAGCTCAAGGGTGAAACGCCGCGATCGCCCGAAGTGATCAAATCCATAGACTATGCCATCACTTTTAACAAAGCTGGTGAATCTAAAACCCTACCGACCGACTACGACGTGTACCGGCAAGCCGTCAAAGCCGTTGAAAAAAACAGACCCTTAGCGCTGACGCTAGGGCCGCAAGATAAATCTGTGCTGCAAGCCGAAATTGAATAGCGCCTTACTTTGCTTCAGCACTTTGCTTCAGCACTTTACCCAATGACTGCACTAGACGCCAGCCAAAAGCTCCTCTAAAATCAGGGCAACCCCTCACTGGCACTCCGGTTAAAAACTCATGGCTAAGCCCCGTATCCTTTCAGGTATTCAAACCACTGGCGACATGCATTTGGGCAATTACCTGGGCGCTATTCGTAACTGGGTAGAGCTGCAATCAGACCATGAGTGCTTTTTATTTATGGCCGATCTGCACGCGATTACGGTGCCGCACGATCCCAAAACCTTGGCTGAAAATACGTTTAAAATTGCCGCAACCTACATTGCCTGTGGAATTGATCCAGATACTTCAACGATTTTTGTGCAGTCGCAGCTGCCGGAGCACAGCGAATTGGCCTGGATTTTTAACTGCATCACGCCGCTAAACTGGCTGGAGCGGATGATTCAGTTTAAAGAAAAAGCACTGAAGCAGGGCGATAACGTCAGCGTCGGGCTGATGGATTATCCGGTGCTGCAAGCGGCTGATATTTTGCTGTATGAGCCGGATGGGGTGCCGGTTGGTGAAGATCAAAAGCAGCATTTGGAGCTGACGAGAGATATCGCCGCAAGGCTGAATTTTCAGTTTGGCAGTGAGGATAAGCCGATTTTGAAGGTGCCGGAGCCGCTGATTCGTAAAGACGGCGCGCGGATTATGAGCTTGACCGATGGCACTAAAAAAATGTCCAAATCCGACCCTTCCGATCAGAGCCGGATTGATTTGACCGATGCCCCGGCGGTGATTACCAAAAAAATTAAGCGAGCCAAAACCGACCCCCTGCGAGGCTTAGAATTTGACAATCCGGAGCGGCCTGAATGCCATAATTTGCTGGGCATCTATCAGCTATTGTCGAATCAAACCAAGGCCGCTGTCGCCGCTGAGTGCCAGGATATGGGCTGGGGGCAGTTTAAGCCGCTACTGGCAGAAACTACGGTAGAAGCGCTACGACCGATTCAGGAAAAGTATCAGGCGCTGATGAGCGATCGCACCTATCTTCAGCAAGTACTGGCCAACGGCAAAACCAAAGCCCAAGCCATTGCTGCGCCCACGCTCGATAAGGTCAAAGCAGCAATCGGTTTTGCTCGGCTATAGTTTTGCTGGGCTATATTAAAGCTGAACAATGCTGG
>QBMP01000030.1:17956-27163 GCA_003242115.1 Phormidesmis priestleyi | reverse complement strand
GGATCGGGATGCTCGGCGGCTTTATGCTGCTGGGGTATCTCTCTAGCAGCTTGGCGGCTAAAGCGGGCGACATTAATACGCAATACATGGGCCTCGGGCTCTATGTAATTGGTGAAGCGATTATTTTTGCACCGCTGCTGACGATTGCCTCAACGATGGGCACGGGTGTGATTCAGTCGGCAGCGATCGCCACGCTATTTCTATTCGGTGGCCTCACTGTCGTTGTCTTTACCACTGGTCAAGATTTCACCTTTTTAGGCGGTGCGCTCAAAGTTGCGGGTATGGTGGCTTTGGGCCTAATTGTCTGTAGCTTTATTTTCGGTCTGAATCTAGGTATCTTTTTCTCCTTTGCGATGGTGGCTTTTGCTGCCGCCGCTATTTTGTATCAGACTTCGCAAGTCATGCGCCGCTACCCCACTGATTACTATGTGGCAGCCTCTTTGGCGCTATTCTCTTCAGTTATGCTGCTGTTCTGGTACATTTTGCGCATCTTTATGTCACGAAGATAAGCACACTGCCATCGACCAAAATCTAGTCGTTAAATCTTAATCTCTCTCAATCTATTTAGCCTGAGCCGGAAACTTTCTCGCTCAGGTTTGTTATGGGGCTGTTGATTAGACTTTTTAGGAGCCGTCTGCCGATTGCGTCTTTGCGGATGCGCTGAGCGCTGGGTCAATGAAAATAGCAGAAATCAGTCGTTAGGCCGTTGTGATATCGGCTGACTTTAACTATTGTTGGTTACTTGCGTTAGCGCATTCTGCCAAAAAACTGTTGATTAGACTGTGAAGGTTAATCAGAAACCCTTCCCAGAATTCCACCATGAAAATCATGGTTGTAGAGGCTAACCGAGCGGTTGCCGATCACCTACAGCGGTTGCTTTCGAGCGATCGCAATGAAATCATGACCGTCAGCGATGGCACAGCGGCTTGGTCAAAAACAGCCGCCATTGAAGGTGTCGTTCCTTATGATTTGATCATTTTGAACGAGGAGGCACAGGAACCAGAACAAGGCTCAGAACAAGAGCCAGACGGGGTAAATATATGCCGCTGTCTGCGGGAAAAGGGCTGTCAGATCCCGATTTTGTTGTTATTAGACCATGCCAGTGTGCATCAGGCGATCGCGGCCATAGAAGCCGGTGCCGATGACTATCTAATTCGGCCCTTTGACGATCAGCACCTGGTGATGCGCACAGAGTTTTTGGTGCATCGGGCGCAAAGAGATTGGTGCGATCGCCAGCAGATAGCCGTTCAGCTAGAGCGTGAGCGACTAATTGCCGAAATCACCGACTCCATTCGTCAACCCCTAGAGTTGGAAAAAATTCTGCGCGTCGCGGTCGATCAGGTACGACACTTTCTACAAACGGATCGCGTTATTGTTTTTCGCTTTTTATCTAATTGGCAAGGCATCGTTGAATCCGAATCTGTGGCCTCTGATTGGTCTGCGACGATTGCGATGCAGATTCAAGATGCCTGCTTAGGCAATGTCTATATCGGCGAACATCGGCAGGGGCGAGTCAGCGCCATTCATAACGTGGAGACAGTAGCCATCGATCCGGTTCATCGAGAATTGTTAAAGAGCTTGCAGGTAAAGGCCAATCTAGTGGTGCCAATTTTGCAAGGTGACAACCTTTGGGGGTTGCTGATTGCTCACCATTGCCGTGCTCCTCGGCAATGGAAAACTGACAGCACTCAGCTCCTTCAGCAAGTTGCCACCCAAATGGGTATCGCCATTCAGCAGGCAGAACTTTATCAAAAAACGCAGCAGCAGGCGGCGCTAATAGATATTGCCACTGATGCTATTTTTGTACGCGATTTAGCAGGGCATATTCTGTTTTGGAGTCAGGGGGCCGAGCGGCTGTATGGCTGGACGGCAGCAGAGGCGCTAGGGAACCTTGCCCAACAGCTTTTAAAGGGAAAAGAACGCGCTGATCTTGAAAAGGCGCTTAGCACCACTTTAGAGCAAGGCTTTTGGCAGGGAGAACTCACCCAATCCACCAAAGCCGGAGACAGCATTTTAGTGGCCAGTCGCTGGACGCTAGTCAAAGATAGTGCCAATCATTCGCACTCACTATTAGAAGTCAATACTGACATCACCGAGAAAAAACGCCTTGAAGCTCAGTTTTATCAAGTCCAGCGGCTTGAAAGTCTGGGTCAGCTAGCGGGCGGCATTGCTCATGATTTGGGCAATATGCTCACGCCTATATTAGGAATTGCTCAGCTGTTGCGCCTTTCTCAACAGAATGGTGATGTCGCTACTCAACAACAGCTAGATCTGTTAGAGAGTAGCGCTAAGCGAGGCGCTGAAATGGTGAGACAAATTCTCACGTTTGCCCAAGGTAGCCCCGAAGGTGCTAGGGAAAGTGAAACGGCTGTTGATATCGTGATCGTGCTGCAAGAGGTGATGGATGTCGTGCGTCAGGGTTTTCCCAACTCGATTGAAATTCGCCAAAACATTGTTCATCCATCTGTTCATTCGGCCTCATCAACGCCGTTTTTAAAGGAAGTCTCGGCTGATTCTACGCATCTGCATCAGGTGTTGATGAATCTGTGCATTAATGCTCGCGATGCGATGCCCAATGGCGGCGTGCTGAGCGTTGCTGTGGATAATTGCTATGTCAGTGAAGCTACCGCCAGCAAAAACTTAGAGGCCGCAGTGGGGCATTACATTGTGGTGCGAGTTGCGGATACGGGGACGGGCATTACGCCTGAAATGCGCGATCGCATTTTCGATCCCTTTTTCACTACCAAAGCTCCCGACAAAGGCACTGGCTTAGGACTCTCTACCGTATCTGGCATTGTCAAAAATGCGGGCGGCTTTATCGAAGTTGCCAGTGAAGTCGGCCAAGGCACTCAAATCAGCGTGTATTTGCCTGCTTTGAAAGCGCCCACTCAGCGGTCATAACTTGTTCATCAATTGTTCATAACTTGTTCATCAATTGTTCATAACTTGTTCATAACTTGTTCATCAATTGTTCATAACTTGTTCATCAATTGTTCATAACTTGTNGTTCATAACTTTGGCCATAAATGACGCTAAGACGATGCCAATAGAAAGCAGATGATTTCAATTAGCGCATCGGCTTCGACTGGCTTGGCAATGTGCCTTTGAAAGCCTGCCGACATCGCCTGCTGATAGTCCATTTCGGCGGCGTAGGCGGTTAGGGCTATAGCGGGCGTCTGTCCGCCCTGAGCGGCTGGTAAGGCTCTAATTTGCCGAATTAAGCTGTAGCCATCCATCCCTGGCATCCCCACATCGCTGACCAGCACGTCCGGTGGCGATTCTATGAGTAGCGCCAATGCCTCATGGCCCGAAGCCGCCGCCCTTACGTTCGCGCCGTATGTTTCTAGCGCCGCCGTCACATAGTCCCGGCTGCTTTCATCATCATCAACGACTAAAATTTTTCTATCCTGCAAGCTGAGTGACGCTGTAATCGGCCCTATTTTCGGCGCTGTTACTGCCCTTAACGTATTCGGCAAAAGCGCCTGAGAAACTGGCGCAGGCATCAGCGGCAGCTTAAACGCAAACGTCGAGCCCTGCCCTTCGCCTGGGCTATCTGCGTGAATCGTGCCGCCGTGCAGTTCCACTAGCCGACGCACAATTGCTAGCCCCAGCCCTAGCCCGCCAAATTTGCGCGTGATGCTGGCATCTTCCTGGCGAAAGTGATCAAACACAAGCGGCAAAAAGTCAGGATCAATGCCTTTACCCGTATCGCTGATGCTGACTTGAGCGGCGGTGCCAACACGTTCGAGCCGAACCGTGATGCGACCGCCTGGAGGCGTAAACTTAACGGCATTCGAGAGCAGATTCCAAATCACCTGCTGCAACCGGCTAGCATCGCCCGACACCTTGCCAACAGAGGGATCTAACGCCATGTCCAAATGAATAGACTTAGCCGTGGCTGAAAGCTGCACCGTCTCCATTGCTACGCGAATGACATAGCCCAAATCAACTGGCTGAGCGCTTAAGCTCAGTTTGCCTTGCAAAATTCGAGACACATCCAGTAAATCGTTGATGAGCTGAGCCTGCATTTTGGCATTGCGTTCAATAATTGCTAGGGCTTGGGCGGTTTTTTGCGGAGATAGGTGCCCTTTTTGCAAAAGCTGCGACCAGCCCAAAATTGGATTCAGCGGCGTCCGCAATTCATGCGATACCACTGCCAAAAACTCATCTTTAATTTGGTTGGCCGATTCGGCGGCGAGTCTGGCTTTTTGCTCTTGGGCTAGCAGCAGCGCTTTGGCCTGTTCGGATTCTCTTTGTTCGGTAATGTCGGTATTGGTGCCAAACCAACGCAGCACGTTGTCTTGCTCACTGCGAATCGGAATTGCCCGCGAGAGAAACCACCGATATTCTCCATCTTTGCCGCGCAAAGGGAACGTATCTTCCCAGGGTTCATCTTGCGCAAAGCAGTGCTGAACTTTTTCAAAAACGCGATCAAGGTGATCTGGATGGTGCACTTGCTGCCAGCCCCATTCTGCCATTTCAGCCATCGTCGTACCGGTATAGTCAAACCAGCGCTGGTTATACCAATCAACTTTGCCTTGATGATCTGCTATCCAGGCCAGTTGGGCAATGTTGTCTGCCATGTTGCGAAAGCGCTCTTCGCTCATTGCTAGGGCTTCTTTGGCCTGCTTACGAGCGGTCACATCTGTGGCCTCAGGCACAATAAACATTACTTCACCCGCTTCATTGAAGATCGGATAAAACAAAAACTCAAATGTGATGACTTGACCTAATGGAGAAGTGATTGAGATTTCTTGGCGATCGCGCTCACCTGCCGCTGCTCGCCTCACAGATTGCCGAACCGCTTCAGCCGCTGCCGGTGTGTAGCGAAACCAAACCGTTTCCCACAGCGGTAAACCAATCACATCATTAGCTTGAGTCCCAACAAAATCAAGCGCGGCGCGGTTGATTTCAATTAAGGTGCCATCGGGGGTCAGTAGGCCCATATACCGGCTGGTGCCATCATAAATTGCCCGCAGCTGCTGGATGCTTTTTTGGAGAGCGGCTTCGGCTTGTTTTTGGTCGGTGACGTTTCTGAAGTAGACGGTTATGCCCTCATTTGCCGGATAAGCGTGCGCTTCGTACCAGCGGTCATGGTCAGGATAATAAGAGACGACCGAGGAGGCGATTTTGTCTTCAGCGGCAAGGCGGTAGGCTGTTTCAAACTCGCTGCCAACAACGCCAGGATACTCCTGCCACATGTCTTTGCCTAGTAGCTCACCCGGCTCACAGCCCACCATCCGCTCGGCTTGAGGATTGAGATAAGTAAATTTCCAGTCTCGATCAACGGTAAAAAAAGCGTCTGTAATACTTTCTAAAATGTTTCGGCTTTTGGCTTCGCTGGCCCTAAGCGCCTGTTCGGTACGTCTGCGCTCAGTCGTGTTTGTAAATAATATGGCAGGCTGATTGCTTTGTGCCTCGCCAATAGGAAAGGCATTGACATCAAACCAGCGATCTAAAGCGGTAGCTTGCTGCTCAAACCTAACGGGTTGGCCAGTACGCACGACTTTGCCATAAATTTCATACCACTCAGCTTCTAGATCAGGAACAAATTCGCGCATGGTTTTACCCACGACATTGCTCAGCCCGCTGAGGGTTTCAAGCATCGAATTGGCTTCTAAAAATCGGTAGTCGTAAGGTCTATCGTCGTCATCGAACAGCATTTCGCAAATGCAGAAGCCTTCGTCCATCGACGCGAATAAGGTGCCGTATTTTTTTTCAGATTGGTGTAAAACGCGGTTGGTGCGATCGCGCTCCCACAAAATACTCACACAGTAAGCTCCAAATTCGGCTAGCTGCTGCTCTGCTTCGGTTACAGATCTCACCGTGTCAAAGCTCAAGACGAGCGATCCTAAAGGAGCCTGATCAGCAGCCAAAATTGGAATAGAGTGATCCGCTAACACGCTGTTGTCTAGTGATTGATAGGGCGATTGATAGGGCGATTGATGAAGCGATTGATGAGGCCATCCGTCTACCAAATTTTCGATATCTTCGATAAAAATTGAAGCACGGGTACCGGGACTTAGGCGCGCTATCGAATCACAAATAGCAGCGAGACACTCAGGCATCGGACTCGCCGACGCTAGCATCGCCATCAGTCGATTTTGCTCAACTAAGCATTGCTCAACTAAGCATTGACTAAGGTGCTGACTGGCTTGATTCTGGGCGATCGCCGCTGGTTTCCATTCGAGTATTTTGCGTAAAATCAAGGCACGGTGTTAAGCAGTATCAACAGAACTTAGGCCAGCAGACATATTTTGTTTCCCTGCCTTCAGATAGAGATCCCAAAACTTTACGGGTCATTTCACAGTAGTTTCACAATAGTCTTACAGCAGTTTTACAGCAGCTTCAGAGGCATTATTCAAACAAATCTTTTGTATACAATGACCTGATTCAGTTACAAATGTGACAGATAATCATCGCTAAATTGGTGACGATTAAAAAATATCGAGCATTCATCCCCCTTGACCTCTATCAAGCAAGCACAGACATGGCACAGGTTACTGCGACTGCAACTCAAAGCGAAAAGACAAGCGAAAAGACAAGTGAAAAAACCGCTTCCCAGTCCACTAGCCGTCTACCGAAGGGCTGCACTTTTTTGCCAGCCGATTGGGAGGCTATTGCCTCTTTTTGGTACCCCGTTGCCTTCAGCCACGCCATCGGTGACAAGCCGGTTGCTGTCACCCTGCTCGATCAGCGCTTGGTGATTTGGCGAACCGCTGCTGGCCTATGCGTTGCCAATGACATTTGTCTGCACCGGGGCGTGCCGCTGAGTATGGGCATGGTAGAAAACGATCAGCTGATCTGCAAATATCACGGCTTTCACTATAATGCTGCCGGTCAATGCACGTTGATTCCGGCTAATCCAGATGCTAGCGCCCCCAACAAGCTCTGCCTCAAAACCTATCCTGTCAAAGAAGCCTATGGCTTAGTCTGGACAACTCTGACTGGCTCAGCCGACGATCCGCAGGCGCTGCCCGAACTCCCCGAATGGACAAACGCTGACTATCAGCAAATTTTGCCCGACCCGATTGCCGTTGAAGCCGCTGCCGGTCGGCAGATGGAAGGCTTTTTGGATGTGGCGCATTTTGCCTGGGTACATGCCGAATCTTTTGGCGATCGCACCAACCCTGTCGTTCCCAAATACAGTGTTAAGCCCACCGAACGCGGCCTCAACGCTCAATACATTAGCAGCGTCAGCAACTTTCCCAAAAGCATTCAGCACCGTGCGCCTAAAGACTTTCAGTGGCTGCGAGACTTCACCGTGTTCTTGCCCTTTGCCGCTATTTTAAGAGTTCACTTTCCCAACGAAGGCCGTCTGTGCATTCTCAATGCCGCCTCGCCGATTTCCGCCCGCAAAACCCGTCTGTTCTCACCCATTTGCCGCAACTTTGATAAAGATCAGCCGCTCGAACCTGTCTATGACTTTAACTATCAAATTTTTGACGAAGACAGAGAAATTATCGAGGCCCAATACCCCGAAGATTTGCCGCTAGATTTGCGCGCAGAATCTCATATTGAAGCCGATCAAACTTCAATTGCCTATCGCCAAGGACTCGCTAAGCTCGGTCTGAGCAAACTGTACACGGCATAAATAACCATACGGCAACCATACGGCAGAAACAAATGGGGACACTCCTAGTCAAAAACATCCATACGCTGGTGACGATGGATGAAGCCAGAAGAGAAATTAGGCATGGCGCGCTCTTTGTTCGAGACAATGTGATTGAACAAGTCGGGACAACGGCTAGCTTGGAGGCTAGCCTAGCGACAATGCCTGCCGATGAGGTGTTGGATTTGGGCGATCGCCATGTCGTGCTTCCCGGCCTAGTGAACACCCATCACCACTTCTTTCAAACCCTGACTCGCGCCGTACCTGTCGCCCAAAACTGCGATCTCTTTAACTGGCTTCAAACCCTCTATCCCATGTGGTCAAAGCTCACGGCTAAAGGCGTCTACGCGAGTGCCAAAATGGCCGCCGCCGAACTCATGCTCTCCGGCTGCACCACCGCTAGCGACCACCTTTACCTGTACCCAAATGACTGCACGTTAGATGACGAAATTCGCGCCACTCAAAACATCGGCATTCGGTTTCACGCCAGCCGAGGCAGCATGAGCTTAGGCGAAAGCCAAGGCGGACTGCCCCCCGATACGCTCGTCGAAAGCGAAAAAGACATCCTCAAAGATTCACAGCGCCTCGTCGAGCAATATCACGACAACAGCCGCCATGCGATGATGCGCATCGTCTTAGCGCCCTGCTCTCCTTTTTCAGTTTCTTCTGATCTGATGCGAGAATCTGCGGCAATGGCTCGCAGCTACGAGGGCGTCCGGCTCCACACCCACCTCGCCGAAAACAAAAGCGACGTAGACTACAGCCTCAGCAAATTTGGCCTGCGCCCCGGCGACTATGCCGAATCGGTCGGTTGGCTAGGTGATGATGTCTGGCACGCCCACTGCGTACAGCTCAGCGACGATGCCATTTCCAAATTTGCCCGTACTGGCACCGGCGTTGCTCACTGCCCCTGTAGCAACATGCGCCTTGCCAGTGGCATTGCGCCTATTCGCCAAATGCTCGACAAAGGAGTAGCGGTCGGTATGGGTGTTGATGGGGCAGCATCTAACGATGCCTCAAATCTGTTGCAAGAGTCGCGCACTGCCTTTTTAGTCGCTCGGGTAAGAGAGCAAAGCGCCGCTGCGATGACGGCCCGTGAAGCTTTAGAAATGGCTACCCTTGGCGGTACAAAGGTATTAGGCCGAGATGACATTGGCTACCTAGCACCCGGAATGTCGGCTGATTTTGTTGCTTTTAACATTGATACCCCCGCCTTGGTCGGCAGTCATCATGACGTAGTGGCGGCGCTCATATTCTGTCAGCCGCCCGCCGCCGTAGACTACAGCTTTATCAACGGCAAAAAGGTGATCGATCAAGGAAAGTTAGTCACTGTGGATCTAGCAAAACTTACCGAAACCTGCAATCAGCTCGCTGAAGCTATGCTCAGCTAACTCTGAGCAGATCGTCTTATACCGCCACATCACTAGGCAAAATGAAAGTTGCTTCTTGACGTGCTTCCCAGTAGCGTCTTTGATAGCTTTTGCTAATGCGAACGCCTGCTGCTGCGACAAAAAAAGCACTCATCGGCGCAACCATCGGCACCCAGCCGCCTGCTTGAAAACACAAAATGCTGAGCAAACAACTGACGCCGAGGC
>QBMP01000030.1:17426-17946 GCA_003242115.1 Phormidesmis priestleyi | reverse complement strand
GAATAGGCCCTTTTTGAGTGAGTACCATCAGCACACTGCCAATGCCTGTCAGTGAAATAATCCACGCTATTTCTATCCAGTCAGGCCATGCCCACGGGAGCGGTGTGCCATCGAGTACCGCTGAGAGAATTTGACTGCTTACCTGAGCGTGGAGCATGACGCCGGACATTTTTTGCTGATAGTCACGTCTTGAGCTAAACGGCGTCAAAAATAAATCGCGGCTGCTGTCGGTAGTCGGGCCAATGAGCACAATTTTATCTTTGACTACAGCCGGATCAAAGCTGCCACTGAGCGCATCTGCAAAGCTGATTTTGGTCGCTATGTTTTGAGAAGATCGGTAACTCATCAGCATTTGATAGCCTGCAATGTCCATCTGCTGATAGCCGCCAAAGGTTTCCGCAATCGGCTCAAATCGAACGTTGCCAAGCTGCAAAATGTCTCCTGGGGCGGGTTCAATATTGCTGTACTGTTCCAAATAGCGAATGGCTAGATCAACGCCCAAAGCAAAGATCGGCTGAGC
>QBMP01000030.1:6226-17416 GCA_003242115.1 Phormidesmis priestleyi | reverse complement strand
GCGGTACTGTCTGTTTCATTTTGACGATCTGTTTCATTTTGACGGTTATTTCGATCCAAAACATCGATCATCAAGGCTCGGCGCACCCGAAAGTCTGGATCTTCGAGAATATTGCTGAAGCTGATTTGCTTTGGCGGTAAGACGTTTGGCAGCGAAGCTGATTGTTCGTGGCTAGGGTCGCTGAGCTTCGTAATTGCAACGACGTTAGGTGCCTGTAAGCTTTGGTTTAAAGCGTTATTTTCGAGTGCTGCTGGCGGGTCACGTAAAATATCTAGACCAATTTGAGCGGGCTGGTATTGCTGGAGGTTTTTAATTACCGCTGAAATCGCTTCATCAGACGGAGCAAAGGCCGACGGCGATCGCCAATCTGCCTCGCTCACTTCAACAATCAGCAGCCGAGGATCAGGCCCCGGATCAGCCTGAGTGCGCACGAGCTGATCATGCACCGCTAGCTCAGCCGGAACAAAAGCGCCGATCTGACGCAGACCTAAGATCAGGGTGCTGGTGGCGGCGGTGGCGATCGCTACTGTCCAGTATTTGGCCCGCCGTCTCATCTGCCATCGCAAAATAGCAGACTGCCCGCTAGTGCTTAGTCGCACCTGACTCGCGGAATATTCCAATGCAGTGTTGGCGCTAGCGGCTTCTAGCGGCAGCTGATCCAGGCGAGTTAAATCGTGCTGCACAGCCGCGACGGTAGGGTAGCGCTGCTGAATGTAATGGCGAATCATGTTATCTAGCAAAATCGCTAGGCCGGGGCTGACAGCTGCATAGTCTCGCCAGCAAGGGTCTAAGCTGCCCAGGTCTTCAGGTAAATCGGTGGGCGATCGCCCGGTCAGCGCATGAATTACCGTCATCCCCAACGCATAAATATCGCTGCTGTAGCGCGGCTTACCCGAAAGCTGCTCACTCGGCGTATAGCCGTGAGTGCCAATGCCAATGGTGAGTGCTGTGCGCTCACCCGTAATCAGCCGGGTGCGAATTTTTTTGACCGCACCAAAGTCAATCAGCACAATTTCGCCAGTATCTCGGCGGCGAATCAGGTTATCGGGCTTGAGATCGCGATGCACTACATGGTGGTCGTGAATGAAGTTTAGAACGGGTAAAACGCTGTTGAGTAGAGCGATGGCCTCAGCTTCGGTAAATCTGCCCGCTTGGCGAATCTCATCTTCTAAAGATTGGCCGTCAATGAATTCTTGCACCAAATAAAATTCATTGCCTTCTTCAAAAGAGCCCAGCAATTTAGGAATTTGGGGATGATCGCCTAATTCTCCTAAGATTTTTGCTTCGGTTTCAAAGAGGCGGCGGGCGATCGCTAAAAAGTTGGGATCTTGGCTAGCGGGCTTGAGCTGCTTGACGACACACTGAGCGCGATCCGTCTGAGTTTGATGGGTGCCCAAATTAGTCGCTAAATCACGCTCTAAATCACGCTTTAAATCAGTCGCTAAATACGTTTGCCCAAACCCACCGGCTCCTAGAATGCGCGTTAGCTGATAGCGACCAATGAGTGTCTGTCCCAGCATACTTATTGGCCTTTTGCGCCTTCAGCAATTGTCTTTATCGCAGCTTTAAGTTTATGCCTCCCTCTCGCAGATAAACAGCGTTGGACTACGTAATTGACAGTGCCAAAGTCAGCAACATTCAGCACTCGCTAAACTCAGTAATTCTTCAGTAACGAATCAGTACAGTATTGAGTAACGAATCAGCATTAGTAACGAATCAGAAGTGTCACTTGGGCATTGATGGTTTGCTCTTGGCCAATAATTGGCGTTTTGGGCGCGGCATCCGCTAAGCGGGCTTGCTGGGCAAAGGCTTCAGGGGCTGGGCTAGGCGGCGGCGCACTCACCGAGCCAATGGAGACGTTGAGTACGGCCTGACGCGAAAGCCCTAGCGCGGCTAGTACCGTATCGGCCTGCGCTTGGGCGTCTTCGACCGCTGAGGTCAGGGCGCGCTGGCGGGCGGCTTCAATGGCGGCATCGGTGGCGACAAAGCTAACGCCTTCGATTTGGCTAGCGCCGACTTTCACCGCCTGATCAATAATTGCGCCTGCGCTTTCGGTCGGGGCTCTAAAGCTGATGGTATTTGTGGCTTGGTAGCCGCGAGAAATTTGCCGACCGTCTACATAGTCGTAGCGGGGCGAGAGCGAAATGCCGGTGGTCTGTAGTCTTTCGACGTTTTGCGATCGCACCCATTCCACCACCGCCGTAGACTTTTCAGCAGCCTGCTGCTGCGCCGCTTCAGCCGTATCGGCCTCTACCAAAACGCCCAATCGAACCTCAGTTAGGGTCGTTGGAATGGTTTGAATGCCTTGGCCGGTGACGCTGAGCGATCGCTCCGGCTGCTGATAACCCATCTGTGAATAAGCCTGAGCATTAGCACGAGCAGGCCATAGCACACAGCCCGCTATCGGCGCTAGCACCAGCGCTGCTAGCACCAGTGAAAAAGGCCACGGTCGGCCAGACTGGGCCGGAACGCCGGTTTTGATCAAATCTTTAAACATGGATACCCTCAAAAGCTGATGTAAAGTAAAACAACTTGTCTACAGCTTATGAGCGGTTTAGTGACAGATCAGAGCGGTTTCAGTTTTAGTAACGTTATTGAGTAACCTGATTGCGCAACGTTATTGAGCAACCTGATTAAAAAGGGCCTGCTACTTTCGCTTGGCCGCGCGCGATGCCTGCACTCGCTGAGCGACCACAAGCCCTAAATAATATCCCCAGACACTGTTGATAATACCTACCACGAAAGAGCCTAGCATCAGCGCGGTTGCGACATCTCTACCCATTGCCATCCACTCGGTAATATTGAGTGAAGCGGTCGGTAAGTTAGTGACGCCCGGCATTCTCAATAGCCAGCAGCCAATATAGTAATTGAAGGCAAACAGCGGAAAATACGTCAGCGGATTGCTGATCCAGGTGCTGGCGACTGCCACCACCTTATTCCCTTGAAAAAGGGTCGCCAAGGCTATCGCAATCAGCGACTGAAAGCCAAGCAGCGGAAATGAACCTGAAAACACGCCCACCGAGAGCCCACGCGCGATCGCCTGAGGGCTGCTCTGCATTCTGACAAAGCGAATATAAAGATAGCGCCCCAGTCGTTTCCAATACAAAAAATCCAGCATTTTGAGCACAGCATTTTCTGGCAGGGAGCGGCGCTCAGCATTTTTTTGAAGGACGGAATTTGGGCTTTGTAGCTCAGGATGGCTCAGCTCTTCTACAGTCATATTTTGAGCAAGGGTGCTTTTAGAATACTGGGTGCTGCTTTTGCCGCTAGAGTCAGCGCCAGACCTGGCATTGAGTCTGGCATTGTGATTTGATTCTGACTCTGACATAGTGATTACATAGACGGTATGCTTGTGAGCTGCACTTAGCCTAGCTTTTTGGTTTCTAATTTGGCCTAAACTTTAGAGTGGCTAAAAGATTTTTGTGTAAGATCTATGTCTCTTAATAAAGCCCATTTCTCAGCAGCTTTCTACAGCCTCAGCCGCCTTAGCAGCTTATACGGATTGCCCATTACAAATAAATACGCTTCACTTCACAGTATAAATACTGAATGCGCAAGCTCTAAAAACAATCTCTATATAAATGCAATCAATGCAGCTTAATACAGTCAAGCGGAATTAAGAACTTAAGTGGAGTGAGCATTGGCAGCAGATTTGGCGGCAAATATATCCACAGTCTATCAGGCAGAAACGATTGCCGCGATCGCGACCGCCATTGTCCCGCAGCAGGGCAGTGTTGGCATTGTTCGGCTTTCGGGCATAGATGCCATTGCCATTGCCCAATCGCTGTTTCAAGCGCCCGGTCAGCAAGTTTGGGAAAGCCATCGGATTTTGTATGGCTATGTGCTAAAGCCCGACACCCAGCAAATTGTCGATGAAGCGCTGCTGCTATTGATGTACTCGCCGCGATCTTACACCCGTGAAGACGTGGTGGAGTTTCACTGTCATGGCGGCATTATCGCCGTGCAGCAGGTATTACAGCTGTGTGTGCAGCAAGGGGCTCGGCTTGCGCAGCCCGGAGAATTTACGCTGCGGGCTTTTTTAAACGGGCGGCTAGATCTAACTCAAGCTGAAGGCATTGCCGATTTGGTGGGGGCGCAGTCACCGCAAGCGGCGCAAACGGCGCTGATGGGCATTCGCGGTAAGCTAGCGGGCGTGATTAAAACCCTGCGATCGCAGTGCCTAGATGTGCTTGCAGAAATCGAGGCGCGGGTAGATTTTGCCGATGATTTGCCGCCGATAGATGAAGCCCAAGTGCGATCGCAGCTGCAAGCCATACTCGATGACATCATCCATATTTTAGCCACGGCTCCGCAAGGTGAACTGCTGCGATCTGGCATCAAAATTGCGATTATCGGTCAGCCTAACGTCGGTAAATCTAGTCTGCTGAATGCTTGGAGCCAGTGCGATCGCGCCATTGTCACCCCACTCCCTGGCACCACTCGCGATGTGGTGGAGTCTCAGCTGATTGTCGGTGGCATTCCGGTGCAGGTACTCGACACCGCAGGCATTCGCGAATCGGCGGATGAAGTGGAGCAAATGGGAATAGCGCGATCGCAAGCCGCCGCCCAAGCCGCCGATCTCGTTTTGCTAACGCTCGATGCCACCGTAGGCTGGCAAACTGCCGAGCAAACACTCTACGAACAAATTAAACATAAGGCTTACATCCTAGTGGTGAACAAAACAGATTTGTTAGATTTCGACAAATCCCGACTCGACCTCCCGCAAGCACCGGTTGTCTATACCGCTGCTAGTCCTAAAACCGCCACGTCCCAAGGCATTGAAGCGCTAGAAGCCGCTATCCTCAAGGCTATTCACAGCGGCAATCTTACCGCTGCTGACACCGATATTGCCATCAATCAGCGCCAAGCAACGGCCCTGCTACGAGCTAAATCAGCCCTAATAGAAGTCCAAACCACCCTCGACAATGAACTTCCGCTAGACTTTTGGACAATAGATTTGCGGACAGCAATTCAGGCGCTAGGTGAGGTTACAGGCGAAGAAATGACAGAATCGATGCTAGATGAAATTTTCAGCCGGTTCTGTATTGGCAAATAGTAGCTCTGAGATGCGGATTTGCGGTTGTTCTAAACCAAGGGGTTAAACCAAAAAGCTCTCAATCCATTGATTTCAGGATTGAGAGCGAGTGACTTAGCAGATGGCTAACCAAAAGCAAAAACAGAAAACCCTACGCTGCTGGCGAGGAGTCGCCTTTTTGCTTCAAGCGCACGCCCGCTCCTGCAATTGCAACCAAGCCCAGCAACATTCCAGGCTCAGGAATATGGCGAGGAGTGGTTGGGGGATTGACCGCTCGAGCATACACAGAGATGTGAGAGAGATTAGGCGTATTGCCTTTTTTGCCGACGGGAGTAACGCCAAGCGTATTCCAATTGAATGTAGCGAGGTTATTAACAGTGTAAAGAGAATAAGAATTTCCGGCTTTAACGGCGATCGCACCCGGCCCAGTCAAGCTGGTTTTGGCCACTCCCGAAGTCGTGCTAGTGCCACCTGAGAGAAAAGAAACGATACCACCCACTTCACTATCGCCTCGCAAAGACCAGCCCGAACCAAATAGCGTATTCAAGTTGGTGAGTGCTGTCCCTTGCGCGCCCTTGTCATTACCTGCAAAGGCACCAGCACAATCCATGTAAGCAAAAGTTGCTTTTGCGCAAGTAGTGCCCGTTCCTAACGTAGCGGCTTGGGCTGCGTCAAATGCTGATGGCGCTAAAGTTGCGGCTGTAGTGGCTAAAGCGATCAAGGCCAATTGTTTGATGTGCATATTGCTGAATTCCGTTGCTGACTAACTTCCATGAAAACACTGCTGAGTGAGTGATTCACAGAGCTAATGTATAAATTAACACACTCTTTGCAATGCGTTCGGCGTAGCTACACAATCAAAAAAATAGGTATGACGATAGACTGAACGTATCGCTACAGGTCAAATCTATTCAACCTAAACAGCTTTGAAAAACTGCTGCAAAATGATCGCTCACGCTCAAATAAATCTGTTCTTTCGTTCTTTCAACTCAAGCCGGAAGTCTTTTTTGAACGCTATCTAGCGTTACTCACCGCTGTCTAACCACATTTGCCGATGCTACGTCTCAATCAAATCAAACTGCCGCTCAACCACACCGAAGAAGATTTACGGGCGGCTATTTTGCAAAAGCTCAAAATCTCTGCAAGCGAGCTGAGTAGCTATTCTATTTTCAAGCGCAGCTACGATGCCCGCAAGCGCGACGCCATTTCACTGGTGTATGCCTTAGATGTAGAAACCCCTCGGCAAAAACAAATTCTCAGCCACAGCAAAAAAAATGCGGGCATTGTGCCCACGCCCAATACGGCTTATCGCTATGTCGCTCAAGCGCCGCCGGATCTAGAGACTCGCCCGATAGTGATTGGCGCTGGCCCCTGCGGGATGTATGCAGGGCTGTTGTTGGCGCAGATGGGGTTTCGTCCGATTGTTTTAGAGCGGGGTAAGGCGGTGCATGAGCGATCGCAAGACACCTTCGGCTTTTGGAGCAAGCGCAAATTCAACCCCGAATCAAATGCTCAGTTTGGCGAAGGCGGAGCCGGGACTTTTTCAGATGGGAAGCTGTACAGCCGCATTAAAGACAATGATCACCACGGGCGCAAAGTCCTCACCGAGTTGGTAGAACATGGCGCGGTGCCAGAGATTTTGTACATCAGCAAACCGCATATTGGCACGTACCGGCTGGTGAAAATTGTTGAAAATATTCGCCATAAAATCATCGCACTAGGCGGCGAGATTCGCTTTCAAAGTCGGGTAGAGACCATTGAAATAGAGACTGTTGGAATAAAGACTGTTGGAACAGAACAACAGCGCAGACAGGTGAAGGGAGTAAGGCTAGATACTGGAGAATTTATTGCCAGCAATCATGTGGTGTTAGCAGTAGGCCACAGCGCCCGCGACACCTTTGAAATGCTGCACAAGCAAGGGGTTTACCTGGAGCCCAAACCCTTCTCGGTGGGCTTTCGGATTGAGCATCCGCAGCCGCTCATCGACCAGTGCCGCTACGGCGAGAATGCCGGACATCCGATTTTAGGCGCTGCCGACTATAAGCTAGTCCATCACGCTCAGCAGGGATTGGGCAAAGGGCGCACGGTGTATAGCTTTTGCATGTGCCCCGGTGGGCAGGTCGTGGCGGCCACCTCTGAACCAGGGCGAGTGGTCACCAATGGCATGAGTCAGTATGAGCGCAGCGGCAAAAATGCAAACAGCGGTATCGTGGTCGGCATTACCCCAGAAGAAGATTATCCTGACGGGCCGCTAGCAGGCATGGCGCTGCAAAGAAAGCTGGAGCAGCGGGCGTTTGAATTAGGCGGCGGCACCTATGAAGCGCCGGGGCAGCTAGTTGGAGACTTTTTGGCAGGGCGACCTTCAAAAGCGCTGGGGCAGGTGCAGCCATCTTATCGTCCGGGGGTGCATTTGGGTGATTTGAGTGAGAGTTTGCCGGGGTATGCGATTGCAGCTATTCGCGAAGCTATTCCTGCCTTTGACCAAACCATTCCCGGCTTTGCGATGCCCGATGCGGTACTCACAGGCGTCGAAACCCGAACCTCATCGCCTGTTCGGATTAAGCGCAATGACAGCTACCAAAGCTTGAACACTCAGGGGCTTTATCCGGCTGGAGAAGGCGCAGGCTATGCAGGCGGCATTCTTTCAGCCGCTGTCGATGGGATTAAGGTTGCTGAGGCGGTGGCGCTGAGTCTGTCTAAAGTAAGTAGTCTATGATGACGGCGGCAACAGCAGCGATCGCCGTAATGCCTAAGCCTTCCAAAGGATTTTGGCCTTGGCTGACGGCAAAGGACGTAATCACACCCGCACCTAGCGCGGCAACGACTAACGAACCCACCCAGTCTCTTTTAGAATCGTTATACATAGCGGAATGCCTGAATGCACATTTTATATCTTTTGGGCGATTCCACCGTATCACTCCAGACTAAACACTTTCGCTCAGCCTTTCTATTCTGTAACCAACCGTTGAATTGAGATAGCTTTCTTAACAATGCTCTCATTTAGCTTCGCCCCAGCTCTGCCTTAGCTTTAAGCGGCTATTCTCTATCGACGTTACCGTCCTTGATCCAGCCCTCTTCACCATTGCCAAGCGCGATTTTGAGCCAGCCCCCTTCTTCTGAGAGCACGGTAACGCTTTCTTGATAATCTAGTCCGCCAATATTTTCGTAGTCACCGCCGGGGCCAGATCGCACAATTAGGCCCACTGGTTGATTGACTGCGACTTTGTAAGCGCCGTCTGGCAAGGGCTCATCTGCTTTAGCCTGAGGCGTTTCCGTTTCGACAGTCGGGCCTTCACTAGCTCCCTTATTGGCCCCCTCATCAGCACTTCCTGAGCCTGAAGCAGACGGCTGATCTTCCGGCAGATCGTTTTCGTAGGTAGGGCGATCAGGCTGCTCCGCATTTTTGGTAATAAAGTACTTGGCCATTGATAAGCCTGCTAGCGACATAATCAGCATGGCCAAAATAATGCCAAGAACAAATTTGCTAAGGCCCAACAAAAAGTTTTTCATCACCATGATCTAGCGCAACGTGCAAGAGCTTTATGGTTATAGCGTGAAGTGCGCGATTGGTAAAGGCTTATTGATCTAAATCACTATTCTCATGAAGATTCGTCTTGACGGCGCTGCTCTAGCTGCTCAGATAAATGCTCAGATAAGCGATCGGCCAACGGATTTTTGCGGGAGGCGAGGCGGGCTTTGCCAGCCGCAGCCCAGTTTTGCAGCGCTTCTATTTGCGGTTGGGCTGTACGAGCTAAGGGGATAATTTGGCTGACGGCTTCGAGAACATCGTCGTGGGTGAAGTCGCGGTTTTGGCTAAAGCCGATGTGCATCGCTTCAATCAGCGACTGCTCAATTTCAGCGCCTGAAAAGTCGGGGGTTTCGTAGGCCAGCCGTTTGAGGTCGTAGGCGGCTAGGTTGTGAGGGCGCAGGCGAACAAGGTGAACGCTAAAGATGGCTTCGCGCTCGGTTTGGCTAGGCAATCCCACAAAGAAGATTTCATCGAAGCGACCGCGTCGCAGCATTTCGGGTGGTAGAGCCTGGATATTATTGGCAGTGGCAACGACGAAAACAGGAGAGCTTTTTTCAGCCATCCAGGTGATGAAGGTACCAAACACGCGGCTGGTGGTGCCGGAGTCGCCACGCCCGTCAAATCCGGCAAAGGCTTTGTCAATTTCATCGATCCATAAGATGCAGGGGGCGAGGGCTTCGGCAAGCTGGATCATTTGTCGGGTGCGCGATTCGGATTCGCCAACGAGGCCACCAAAGAGACGGCCGACGTCGAGGCGCAGTAAAGGCAAATGCCAGTGATGAGCAATAGCTTTAGCCGTCAGCGATTTACCTGTGCCTTGAATGCCCACCAGCAGCAGCCCGCGCGGATGCGGCAAGCCATACTGCCGCGCTTTTTCAGAAAACGCCCCGCCGCGCTTGAGCAGCCAGTCTTTGAGATTGTCGAGTCCACCGATGTCGGAAATGCGTTCGCTAGCTGGATAGAATTCCAGAATTTGGGTTTGGCGAATGGTCTGCTGTTTTTCTTCTAGGATCAGGTCAATGTCGCTAGGCTCAAAGCTGCCGTGGGTAGCAATGCCACGGGCGACGACGCGGCGAATGCGATCCATCGCTAGCCCTTGGCAGGAGCGCACCAGTTCATCGGTATCGCTAGCCGAAAGCTGGCTGTTAGTAGCGCTCAGCAGCCGCTCAACTTCGATGCGAATTTCATGGGCATCGGGTAAGGGAAATTCTAAAACGGTGATGACGTTGCTCAGATCGTCTGGAATGGTGAGCTGAGCGGAGAGAATGATGACGTTTTTGGGCTGTGATTTGAGCAGGCTCAGCAGGTTGCGAAGCTTGCGGGAGATGGCAATGTCTTCTAAAAAGCGGTGGTAGTCTCTGAGGACAAAGAGCGCAGCGGCAGCGGCTGGGATTTTTTCAATCAGCTCTAGGGCTTGCAGGGGATTGCGGCGACCAAAGCCTTTATCGGTAGGGTTGCCCTGATAGCCGTCAACGTAGTCCCAAGTGTAGACAGCGCGAGCGTTGGCCATGCCATTGCCCATTTCTAAGGCGCATTGAGCAATGGCGGTTTCGGCGCGTTCTTCTTCGCGAGTAGGAATATAGATCACGGGATAGCGCGATCGCACTAATAAACTCAGCTCTTCGCGAAAACTCATAACGCTACCTACTTGTGTGAGTCTATTTTGCCAGTCTATTTTTGCCAGTCTATTTTTGCCAGTCTATTTTTGCCAGTCTATTTTTGTCAGTCTGCTCTTGGAAGCCTATTCTGGAAGCCTATTCCGGAAGCTGTCGCTTGAGCGCTGACAATGCTGACCAACGATGATCGATATCGGCTTCTATGCCCTTTGGGTTGTTGAAAGCAATGCCTTCGCAGTCAGTCCGGCAAATTTGCTTTTGGGGAATGGCCAAACACATTTGCTCATAGAGCCACTCACCCGGATCGAAGTCGCCTTGGGGCGATATTGACTCTACTAAGTCTTCGAGATCAACTTCTTTTTCCAAGGCGGTTTCGGGGGCTGTGTCTTCTAGCCACACGAGTTCTGAATTATTTAGCTGAATGCGGGTGTTGTAGCTTTGCAAGCAGCGATCGCACTCCAGTGTGATAATCGCTTCGGCCTGCCCTTTTACTTCCAGATAAGTGCCTTGATGAGTGACGCTCACATGGCCCTTGACGGGCGTCAGTGTTTCTAATGGGGGCAAATGCTCGGCGACTTCTAGCGAAATCGTTTTCTGGGGCGCGTTCAGTAGCTGCGGAATCGGGATAGCTCTCATGATTGCTGTATGGCGGGACGCTATTTAGAGGCTGTTTGGACGCTGGTTAGAGGCCATTTACAGGTGACTGCTATCAGTCGGTTGGCTCACTGGTCGAGATCAGTATTGGCGTCAGTGTCATTGGCATCAGTGTCATTGGTGTCAGTATCCTCATTATCACCGATGAGCGTGACGACGAGATGGCGTTCTGGCTCCCGGCCTTGGCTAAACGTTTTAAGTTGCCCATATTCGCCAAACAGGCCGTGCACATAGCGGCGCTCAGCGGCAGATAGCCCTTTCAGCTCATGTTCTTTACCATTGGCCAGTACCTGCTCGGCGGCGGCTTCAACCATGCCTTTGAGTTCTGCTTGTCGCTGTTCGCGGTAGCCGTTGAT
>QBMP01000030.1:1681-6216 GCA_003242115.1 Phormidesmis priestleyi | reverse complement strand
TGTAGGCGCGCTGATCGTCTTCGGCCTGAGTCATATTGAGGGTGGTATTGGCCAGATACTGAATGGCATCGAGGACTTGGCCGCGATCGCCAATTAGACTCTGCACCTGCTCTTCCGAAAGCGAGGCCGTGTCAATCGTTAGCCAAAAGCTGTCGTCTGTGCGATCGCTGTTCTCTGCACTATCTGCTGAGGTTTCTGACCTTTGATGGCCGCTCACGTCAGCGGTTAGCCCCTGAAGCGTTAATAGTTTTTCTAGCCATGCAATGCTCTTTTCCATAGATCTGTCCGTTTGCCGACTGTTGGCCGACTGCTTTGCTTACGTTTACTTACTGTTCAATGACGGCTTACTTGCTGTGAAGCCGATTTTATAACGATAATGGCCCACCCGTCATATGCGACAGATAGGCCATTGGCGTCAGATGAGGAGCAGGGCGAGGTTTTGAAGGCGTGATCAGGCGTGATCAGGGGCGATCAGGGGGCGATCGCTAAGCTTTCTTCTTAGAAACCTTTTTCTCACTGTTTGATTTACTGTCGGACTTGTCTGCATCCGCTTTTTCAATGCCTTTGCCAGCGCTATTAGGTTTGATCTTAACACTATTTTTAGCGCTTGCTTTCGGCCCTGAAGTCGCTTTTGTCGGCGTTTTTTTAGCGCTACCCGGTTCAAATGCTAGCTGTCCACGACCGCTGCCGTCGGCTCGGCTCTGCTTGGCTTCTTGGGCATCGACTAACTTTTGCAGATTTTCTGGTAGGGGCTCCCTAGAGAGAATGAAGGACTGCGCCGTCTGAAAAACGTTGGCAATCACCATATACATCAGCACCCCAGCCGGCAACGGGAAAAACAAAAACATGCCCGAAAAAATGATTGGGGTAAATTTGGCTATAGCCTGCTGCTGATCTTGCTTTTCATCCCCAGCGGGGCCGCTGCCCTGAGTAATCTGCTGACTGACGTAGAGACTCAAGCCAAAGAACACAATCATAAAGAGAATATCCCAGTGGATTTCTCCGTTTTCGCCCTGCACGCCAATTTGGCCGAGCTTTTCAATAAACAAAAAGCCTTTGTCAGCCGCTAGCCCAGGCACTTCAGCCTGAATGGTGATATCCCCCGGTGCGAGCGCTTTAATCGTGCCGTCGGGCTGGACTTCTGCTAGCTCTTGACCCTTGGTAATTTCCCACTTCGGGGTAATATCGACGCCTTCTTCAGCGTATTCAATTCTCAGATCGTCCAATGATTTGTTATCAACTGAGCGCAGTTCGACTTTGGTCGTTTCGCCAATCGCTAGCGTACCGCCGGTCGGCACCACCGCGCTGACTTGAAAATGCTCACCGTCAGCGACGAAAATATTGCTGGGCTTGGTCGTCAAAGGTGCTTGCTCTACCTGCTCAATCGCTTCTTGAGGCAAGATTTTGAGGTTGACAGGGAGGTTAGTCTCGGCAAATGGCGAACCGCGCAGCGTAGCAAACAGCGCAAATAAAATCGGCATTTGTAGCACAACCGGGAAACAGCCCGCTAAGGGGTTGCCGAACTCTGAATAGATGCCTTTGATTTCTTCTTGCTGCTTAACCGGATCGTCTTTGTAGCGTTCTTTGATTTCGGCCATTCGCTTTTGCATGAGCGGATTGGCGATTTTCATTTTTCGCATGTTGCGAATAGAACCCGCATTCAGCGGATAGAGCGCAAAGCGAATTACTAAGGTGAGGGCAACAATTGCCAATCCGTAGCTGGGCACAATTCCGTAGAAAAAATCTAGGATTGGCAGCATTACATTATTTGAAAGGAAGCCGATTCCGAAGTCCATGCGCGCGCTCTAGCTCTGTGTGTATGACTTTATTGATTGTGTATGACTTTAATTTATCTGAATAATGGCGTGATTGACGGGTGAATTGAGTGTGGATTAACCGAACTCTAACCCCCTATCTAGTCACTATCTAGCCGCTATTTGACCTTATCAGCCTCATCTAGGCTATGGCTACGATACGCCAACCGCACCGCTAGCGACTTTGGCCTGGGGCGAAATTTTGTCGCTCATATAGTCAAAAACCTCTCGAAACTTAGGCACCGCCCGCATTTCAATGCGGCTACCGTCTTTGAGGGTGACGACCATATCGCCCCATGCGCCGAGTCCTCTAGGCACGGTGACGATTTTGACGATTTCTGAATAAATGATGTCTGTGCGATCGCGTCCCATCCAGCCCCCGGTAATCGAAATTCGCCGACTGGTAATCCGGTAGCGCAGCCACAGCGCCCGCACAATGGCTCCGACCGTCAGCGGAATGCAGATGATGGTAAAAGCCAGCACGATATTAAAAATCAGTTCGCCAATGTGGGGGCCACCTTCGTAATAAACCTCTTCACTAATCGCCACGGAACACCTCAAGGTTGTGAGTATTTAAGTTGTGAGTGTTTAATATGCTTAATTTTTTTAACAGGTTTTCTAATTCTCTCAAAAAGTCGTCAAATTCGCACTCTACCGCAGCGGGTCGTACCACAATTACCACTTGCCAATTGGGGGCAATGTAGGGCAAATTACGGCGAATAATAGCCTTTAGCTGTCGCTTAATCCGATTTCGCACCACTGCTCGTTTGCTGACTTTACGGCTAATTGAAATGCCAAAACACGACGAAAGCGCAGAGGGAGATCCGTCTGCGCTTTGGCTGCTATTTAAGCGCGGTTTTGATGAGCGCAGGGCGTTTTTTTTAAGGGCTCTGAGCGCTAAATTCTGGGTTGCGGCTCGGACTCCTTTACGGTGAACCCGATCAAAATCACGGGATGAGCCTAATCGGTTTTGTTTGGAAAGTGCCACAAATTGCTGAGCTTAAGTTTGCTTAGTGGTTTGCTGAGCCTGCCAAGCCTGAGCGAAGGAAGAAAATTTTGAGCGCCCGTTAAGCCGCCATTACGCTCCCATAACCGTCGTCCTAGCAGCTTTAGCGGCTATTGGCCGCTGCCCATTAACCGCTAACAGAGAGCCGAGCGCGACCTTTGCTGCGACGCGCTTTGATCACGTTGCGGCCGTTTTTGGTGCGCATTCTGGCTCTAAAGCCAGAAACTCTTTTGCGTTTGCGGGAAGTTCCGCCTAATGTGCGTTTGGTCATGGGTTAATTTTCCTTCTACGGTCTGGCTAAGCTCTATGTGCGCCTTTTATTAATTCAAATTCACGCACAGATCCTGCATTTTACCGGCTACCCATCTCTTCTGCAACTAGCAATTCCCAAGTGCCTAAGTAGCGAGGCAGCACATCGCCCCGCGATTCTGCTTGCAGGTTAAAGCGCTGCATCCCGAAACGGTCAGGGTTGCGGATGCCGGTCATGGCAACTACAAAGCTGGTATCAGCGGGAATATCTTCAGCTAAGTAAATGTCGATTTGACTAGATTCCGGCGACCAAACGACTTCTTGAATAGGAATTTCGCTAGAGCCTCTGCCCCGTCCTTGACGCACCTTGATTTGATCGGTGTCAAAAGCACCTCGGCGCTCGGTAAACGCTTCCGGATAGGAAATCCGCAAATGTGCGGCAGCGCTAGCCATGCGATTGCCAGGAACCCGCAGATAGTATTCGGCGCGGCGGCTGCGAGGCTGATTGTTACGGAGCGTGTAGGGTAGGCGGTATTCAGAATCGACGCCGCCGAAAATGGTCACACCTTGGTTGGTTTGGGCAAATCCGGGGAGAGCGGGCACTACTAACAGAGTCGCTGTGAGTGCTGCGCCAGACAGAAACAATCCCGACAACACACGAGAGATAGAACGCTTTGCAGACATTCGCTGGTAACTCCTCAAACAGGTTTATTAACGTTATCTAAATGAAGTCAAAGGCAGCTTTCAAGACAATTTAGAACTTTATCTAGTCTAGATCTAGTCTAGGTTTTATCGACGACTCGATCAGCCGCTAATTAACCGCTGAGTAAATCCGTGACATCCAAGCATAGGCTGCTTTACTTATATTACGTTTAACATCTTGCGTAGAACACTCGTTTCTTAAAGTGGACGGTTTCTCAAGTGATTAAGGCAGTCATTGAGCCGACAATTTGGTCAAAAATTGAGCTAAGAATTGAACCAGTAATCCAGCCAATGTAAAGCATTGAGTAAGCGCTTCAAAGCTTCAAGGCTTCAAACTTCAAACTGCCTTCAAAAACTTTTGCTAACGCAAGTCAATCTTTGTAATGCCGGGTTCTGTGTGGATTTCTCTTCTGCCAGTATTTAGTCTTACGTTTACACGGGAGATGCCATGACCCTTTCAGTTGAAAAGGCCAGTGCGGAAGATAGCGCTAAAGGAGCCGGTGCTAAAGCAGCGATCGCGCCACCTCAGCCATCACAAAATGACATCACAGAAGCTACCACAGCAGCAAGTGACACCACCGCTCAGCCAAAACTTCCCCCCAAAAAAATAGGCATCCCCAAAGAAATTGCTGCCGATGAGCGCCGAGTGGCGGCTACGCCAGCCACCGTTAAAAAGCTGCAAAAGCTCGGTTTTGAGGTGCTGATAGAATCCACTGCTGGTGAAGCCGCTAAGTTCAGCGACGCCGCTTACGACGCTGCTGGTT
>QBMP01000030.1:0-1671 GCA_003242115.1 Phormidesmis priestleyi | reverse complement strand
GCGGGTTGCACCGTGGTAAAGACGGCCACAGAGCTATGGCAGCAGGCCGATATTATTCTCAAAGTGCAGCCGCCACAGGCTGACGCTGACGGTTGTCACGAAGCCGATTTGCTCAGCGCCCAGCAATCATTAATTAGCTTTATTTGGCCCGCCCAAAACCCCGATCTCGTGCAGCAGCTCTCTAGCCGTCAGGCCACCGTGCTGGCAATGGATGCCATTCCTCGCATCAGCCGCGCCCAAAAAATGGATGCGCTCAGCTCTATGGCCAATATCGCTGGTTACCGGGCGGTGATTGAAGCGGCCAATCACTTTGGCAGGTTTTTTACAGGGCAGATTACGGCAGCTGGTAAAGTGCCGCCCTGCAAAGTGCTCGTGATCGGCGCGGGCGTCGCGGGCCTTGCTGCCGTTGGTGCGGCCAAAAGCTTAGGCGCAATTGTGCGCTCTTTTGACACGCGGCCAGTGGTGAAAGAGCAGGTAGAGAGCATGGGCGCAGAGTTTTTGGAACTCTTTTTTGAAGAAGATGGCACTGGGCAAGGCGGCTATGCCAAAACCATGAGCCCAGAATTTATTGCAGCGGAAATGGCGCTGTTTGCAGAGCAGGCCCAAGAGGTCGATATCATTATCACCACGGCGCTCATTCCCGGTAAGCAGGCTCCACTGTTGATTACGAAGGCAATGGTAGAGAGCATGAAGCCCGGTTCAGTGGTTGTCGATATGGCCGCTGAGCAGGGCGGTAACTGTGAGGTGACCAAGCCCGGAGAAATTTATGCCTACGGCGATGTCACGATTGTCGGCATTACTGATTTTCCGAGTCGGATGGCGAGTCAGTCGAGTCAGCTCTATGGCACAAACTTATGCCATTTGCTGAGCGACATGGGCGGATCAGATGACTACAAAGTCGATTTGGAAGATGAAGCCGTCCGCGGGGCGCTGATTACCTACGCTGGAGAAGTCATGTGGCCTGCACCCAAGCCACAGCCACCTGCTGTTGCTGCGCCACCAAAAACCGTTGTAGCACCAACCGTCGTCGAAAAGAAAAAGCCTTCACCAGTTGTTAAAGCCTTGGGCTTGGGTGCGTTGGCTTGCGGAATTGTGGCGATTGGGCTGAGCGCGCCGCCGTCTTTTCTAGCTCACTTTACGGTGTTTATTTTGGCTTGCTTTGTCGGCTGGCAGGTGATTTGGAATGTGAGCCCTTCGCTGCACACGCCGCTGATGAGTGTGACCAATGCGATTAGCGGCATCATTATTATCGGCGGGCTATTGCAGCTTCAGTCCGGTGAATCAGGTGGTGGATCAGGCGGTGGATCAGATGGGTTTAGTGTGACGAGTGGGTTGGGCGCGATCGCTATTCTAGTCGGCACGATCAATATCTCAGGCGGATTTTTGGTTACCCAGCGAATGCTGAAAATGTTCCGCAAGTAAATAGATCCACAAAAGATCCACAAAGATCCAAAAATTCACTTCATAAAGCTGCAAAAAACCTAGGAAATTAATGTCAATGTCCAACAATCTAGTGACGGTCGCCTACATTACGGCCATTGTTCTATTCATTTTGAGCTTGGGCGGATTGTCCAATCAAGAAAGCGCCAAACGCGGCAACCTCTACGGCATGATTGGCATGGCCTTGGCGATTGGAGCCACCGCGTTTGGGGCAGGCATTAGTAACTACAC
>QBMP01000309.1:4239-5082 GCA_003242115.1 Phormidesmis priestleyi | reverse complement strand
TTCAGCTAATAAGCTATCGTAACTGAGGCTAGCAGAGGTCATCGGCTGAGTCCTGACTAAGCAGTAAGCGAAACACTTTCACCTACCTTATGCCATCTTTAGAATTGCCGGTAGCATTGGCTTAGCTCACTTTGGCTGTGTTCTTAAGTTGGAATTTGGAATTGCTGCTACTGGATGGCAGCACCTCATCGAATTATCCATCAGCTTTCATTTTGGCATTCTGCCTACGACTTCCTCTTGCTCTTGCGTCGTTGATGGTCGTAACTAGCGGGAGCTGCCCTATGCTGCTAGTAGTGCGCTGTGAATGCAAGTGATTGTTTCCACCTCACTTTCAAATTAGTGGAGATACATCTGCCGCCGAGGACTTTGATAGCCACTAGCTTTGAGCTTGAGCCGACGAGCCAGTCGTTTGTTAGCGTTGACCTCTAAAGCCCAGCGCAGCATTTTCCCATTCCAGGGATAGCAGTATTGCCCGATTGGCGCAGGCCAACTAGAGACGTAAGGATTGCCCATATTCCAGGACTCGACCTGAGGCAACCGCCCATCGGCGAGTGCCGTAGCAACAGCTAGCAGATCCTCATCAATCCCTTGGGGCATATCCTCTAGCACCAATCGAGCGTAGTACTGCCCTTTGAACCAGTGAGCTGTGTTTTGGAAGCAGGCGAACAGCAGCTCATGGAAACCTTTGATGAAGCGAGGATCGTACCAGGGCGTGGAGCCATGTGAGATCGCAGTTTCGACGACATCCCAGGAGGTGATCGCCTGCTCATAGTCGATGGTTGTATAGAGTCGGTCAAACAGGTCAGGCATTATGGTTCTCCAGTCGAAGACAGTAATGGCTAG
>QBMP01000309.1:2708-4229 GCA_003242115.1 Phormidesmis priestleyi | reverse complement strand
GGCTAGAGCGTTCGCTACTGCTGCAACCGCCGCTGGTCTATTGCTAAGATTTCCATTTGCCTTAAGAGATTTCGTCAACCAAGTCATCATTGAGAGCGGCCATACAGATCACCTCTCTGAGCCAAGCGGCTTTTTCTTTGCCGAGGCTTCTAATGGCTTGGTCAACCCCAGTGGGAAGTTTGACCCCGATTGCCTTGCTAGCCAGAGGTGTGCCGGGGGGAATGCAAGAGTTGTCAGCGATGACCCGTTGAAAGCGCTTCCGCTTCAGTTCGTTAGATTGGACGGGGTTAGGGTTCGGCATCTCAAGCCAGGAACGCGATCATCTCAGCATAGCCTATCGCGGTTAACTATGAAAAAATAGCTGTAGAACTCTCTATAACATGGTTAACTATGATAAAATAGATGCATGAGCGAGCAGGCCACTGACCTGGCATGTCCTCAGCCCACCGGCATGGCGTGAGGACAAGGGCATTTGAGCCTCTTTGCTTTATTCATGAAAACAAAAGCGCCCCTTTGTGGTGAAGACACAGCAGGGCCGGGAGATACAAGGTGAACCTGAAAAAGCTTACACAACTTGCATTCGTTATTATTTTAGCTATCGCTACGCCTGTCCTGCTGACTGCTTGTGATGGCGGCAGTATCGGTTCAGGTAGTGTCATCACTCAGCAGGACTGCGAGTACGACAACAACCTTAGCGAGACGGCTGATTCTTATATTTCCCGATGCCGTAAAGCCGGTATCCGCCGAACATTCCCCGGTGAATACTATGAGAAAACCTTGGGAGAGATTGATAGAGATAAGTCGGCAGATGGCAAGAAAGTGAAGAAGCTTCTAAACGACGGTCGATTCAAAAAGTAGTTAGATACCTTGCCAGTGATCCACAACGATGGCAGGCAGGGCTATCATTCAAAAATGCTTAGGAGAAATAGAGATGAGCCCGACTATGCCGAAACCAAATAAACGCTATACAGCCGTCATTCTCTATGTGGCAACCGCGCTCGCCCTAGATGAGGCTCCCCTGTATGAGGAGGAGGTAGTGCTGATTGAAGCTCATTCAGAAGCAGAAGCTAAGCACAAAGCGATTGAGTATGCGAAGCAGCAAGAAACTAGCTATAAGAATGGAGATGGCGAGACCATCGTAAACACCTTCAAGGGTATCGTTGATGTCCAGCGGATGATAGATGCTGACATGGCTCATGGTTCCACGCTGTATGTGCGCCATTTCCGCGATTATCAGGCATATGAGTCATTTGAGCCAATGCTAAAGGGCGAACCGCTTTAGCGCGGTGCGATGGTGCAGGCGGCAAGGCGCTGTTGCCTAGGATTGTACCAATGAGGCGTGTTTGATAGCTCAGCCTGCCGAGGAAAGCGCCACTGTTGGTGTGATGAGAAGACGTGATTACACGCTATCACTGGTCTAGAGCGATCGCCTCTAAGCCTGACCTGTTGCGCATGAGCCGTCGCCTGCTGGTTGAGATTATGCGTAGTGAGGGCTGTTTTTTAACATGGCTCACCTATAGG
>QBMP01000309.1:0-2698 GCA_003242115.1 Phormidesmis priestleyi | reverse complement strand
GCCATTAGCTTTGTCATTGTTGCCCTGTGGTAGCTGCCAGCCCGTCCCTTTTCGCAGGCATTGTAGTTCGAGCCACTGCCCGCCCTGCCAGTCGGGTAATGGTGGGCTGGCAATCTGAACGAGCGTGTACTGCGGGCCTCTGGTGGGTTTATTACGCCCCACTTTAAGGGTGAAGCTGAAGTCGTTAATGCTTTCGAGGTGTCCGGTGACGAGCAGTTGATTGGGATGAGGCGAACCCGCTGTCTGGGGCTTCCACTCGGTACTGTCATCGTGAAAGGCGTTGAGGGTGATTTCGCGGTTGGTGGACGGCCAGAAGCTAAATAGCCCGACGCGAGCGGCAGGTTCGAGGGTGAGCAGCCGGATGGTGAGCCAACCGGCACAGACGCCGCGCACCCGAAAGCGAGCGTCGTCGTCGGTTGCTACCAGCACCAGCTGATTTCCTTCAGCGACTAATGAACCGTGAATCCGCGCGATCGCTGTAAACAGTTTTTCCTTTGACTGTTTCTGCTTGGCCTTGCCCTTCTGTGGTGCTGTGGCCGGTGTCGGTTGCTGGTTTTGTTTGACTGCGACAATTTCCAAAGTCATTGGTATATCACTTTTAGGCGCTACACCTGCTATTTTGCATCAGGTCTAAAGATACTGCCATTTGCCTCCAGTAACTCATGCAGTCGTGCGATCGCCTGGTCTAAGGCTGCTAGTGAGCGATCGCCCCTAAGCCTGCGCTGTCGTCGCCCGTCGTTGGCAATGACTTATAGGTGTTGCCCCGGTTGAATGACTGCTGAGCCATGCAGCTGTGCGATCGCCCTGTGCCAATTCTCCTTGCTGCGATGACCGACGGCGGCAGCTGAGTGGGGAGTGTGCCTGGATGAGGGGTGAGGATGGAAAGCATTGTTGGGGTGTGGTTATAGCGGATGTCTTCAAGCCGGTGATAGGGGGCTGACAGAGGGTGTCCTGTTATGTCAGCGGGAGGGTAGCCTTGCTCTTTTTCTTAGGTAACATTTTTTTAACTGTGTTACCCAAGATTACTCTGACCGCCTAGTTTTTCCAAAGGAATCACCTCCTGTCTGATGGGTAGAGGTGAACGTGATGATGTGATTACACGTATTAGGAGGGATTACCGTAGATAGTGGGTTCTATAGCTGAGCGGGCTATAGAAAGGTTGGTTGTGACTGGACAGATAGAGAGGGTGTGTTTACGAAAGACCGCTCAAGGTTGGGAATTTGCTAGTGAGCAAGCCCTAGAAGATTTTGTTTGGAACCGTTTAGAGAATTTGCTGCAAGTCAGGCCATTCCAACGACAGCTTACGGTCATGGGCGAAATATGCGACATCTTGGCACTCACCCCAGAGCGCCAGCTTGTCATCATTGAGCTGAAGAACGCAGAGTATCGTCACGTTGTGCAGCAGCTCACCCGTTACTACAGCAACTTATTGTCAGAACGGCCCTTCTCAGAGGCCATTGATTACGAGAAGCCAGTGCGTCTGATTGCGATCGCGCCTAGCTTTCATGGACATAACTATATCGACCGTCAGTACAGCCGATTGTCTTTTGAGTTTATTGAGGTGAGCGTTAAAAAGTCTGAGCAGTTTTATCTGGAGCTAAAGTCCGAAAATGCCGAGAGCCCGCTGGGCCGAGCTGTTCTACCTTACCGAGAGCCTGAGCTAAGCAACCAGGATGAGGACTCAGCCGAAATTCCAGATTTGCTGCGCCAATGGATAGGAGCCTGCTCGGTAGTTGAGCAACAGTCCTTCTTAAGAACGAGAGCGCAAATTCTAGGATTTGATTCGAGGATTCGAGAAATCGTGGAAGCCAAAAGCATTCAATACGGAACCAGTAAAACTAAGCTATGTGCGGAAGTCTGCTTCAGTCAGCGTCATCAACGACCGATTCTTTTTCTTTGGCTGACCCTGCCAACCTGCTGGAAGATGTCTGGACGAGCAGAGCGAGTAGGCCGATTGAGGCTTTGGTTACACGACGGAAATCTGGCCCATGTGGGCCATGTTGTTGCGGGGCTTGGCAAGATGCGTCTGAGGCAAGAGTGGGAGGCAATCCCTAAGACTCGATGGCCTCGACAGTCACTTCAAGAAGGTCTCAGTTATCGTTCACATATGCCTGTTGAAGCAGCGCGATATGCTCGCCTCTCTCTAGGCGTTGAGAGCAGCACTGATTATTTAGAGACCTGCGTGTCTATCGGCTTACAAAAGTGGCTTGAAAAACTGTAAGGCTACCCAAGTTTCAGGGTCTAGCAATTGAGCCGACCAATTTGGGCGAATGGTGTCGCCATGCTAGCTTCACGCCTTGTCTAAGGTTGCTAGTGAGCGATCGCTGTTGTCCTTAGCCGCGCGCCGCTGTCAATGGTGACCGGCAGGAGCTGCCCCGCTTCAGCGACTCATACAGCAGTGCGATGGCGCAGCCCGCTGAAAGCGCAATCGCCTCCAGTGGCTTTGTTCGCGCTAATAGTGACAGCGGCTTCACTTCACCTCTGTGTGCCAACAGGGAGTGATCGCCTGGTCTATGGACTGGCAATAGCTATAGCGTCTACCTACGCTACCTTTGTAGCAACCGGGGTGAGATCACATCCAGCGGAGAGCGCTGTCTCCCCAAATCCTATAATCAATAGTCCGGACAGAATTAGGAGACTAGAGTGCCGTAGTCACAAAGGCTCTGGTAGTTAGGGTGTGATTTAATCAAAGTCTCGT
>QBMP01000308.1 GCA_003242115.1 Phormidesmis priestleyi | reverse complement strand
TCAGCGGCTGGTGATAGAGGAGCCTGACCAATTTTCCTATTTTTGAAGAGGTCTAATGCTTTGCAATAGCAACCGGATTACCTGAGCCTTTTCAGCCGCGCTCAATGCCAAAACCTGAGATTCGATATGACTAGACACCATTAGATATCGCGACCCCTAGGAAGCTAACGGTTTTGGCCAGCGGGTGCCAATGTTGTTTGCTACCTTAACGAATAGCTTCGTTAATCTGCTGCACCAAAATTGTTAGCTTGCCTAAAAACTTCCTTACGATGATATGCAAGGTACTTTTTATGATGGTCGTCGATTCGCCTTAACCTTAGCTCGGAATGAATTCCGATAATACTGACATCACTAACTAACAGAGACGGTGAAATCAGGATTCTGCCTTCATCTGTAAATGAAATAAGCCCTTTGTCGAAACAAGCGTTCAGCGCTGGTGATAGAGGAAATCCGTTGGCGACATCAAGACGCTCCTGATCATTGCACTTAGCCCAAGGCTTGATGTGGGAAGCAGTGAGAAGAGCTTCCTCTGAAAAATCCATGACTGCACATCCATGCCACAGTCGCAAGAGCTTGTCGCGCCACGGCCCTTGGCCAATGCGCGCCTTGCTTAAAGCATCCTTCTCCGTTGGCGACATTGCTTGATAGCCTGAAATACTGGGTAGCCTTCCTTCATCTTGCATTTGTTTCGACAACATCCAAATAAAGGAATGAGCATCGAGTAGAGTTACCTCACACCTCAAGTATTCATGCAGTAGTGTTCGGACTTCAGCTACTAACTGTAGGAATGTTTGGTAGTTATCCCATGAGCAGCGATGTGATGTTTGAAAGTCAGCACCCAAGTATCCAAGTGCTTGATCAAAATACCTTGTCGCAATCGGTAGATATTTTGAACGATCTTTCAGAAAGAAAAGATAGGCGATTAGAGAGTACTTTTGTCCAACAACATTTGTCAAGGCTTCAAATGCTTGTTGATCAGCGCGACATCGATACAGGTCAAAAAGGATACGTTCAAGCGGCTGAAAGAGGTCTGGTTTTTTGAAGGCTTCGCTTATGTCAGCTATGACTCGCCAAGAAACAAGATTGTTCTCACGAACCTTCAGGGCAGAAATCACGGAGTGAGTGATAACTCCACTGCCAATCTGTGATTCACTCCATGTGGCGAAGTCAAGCTGAGCACGACCTTCATGGTGGACAAAGTGCTTATAGCCCTCTTGCTGATAGAAGTAAGGGTTGAAAGTAAAAGAACCAAATTTTACCCCACTCTTATGCTCAACGAAATCAACAAACGCTTGGACATGTCGTTCGAATAGGATTTTATCGATTGTCGGTGCTACCTTGGACATGAGATCAACTGGGGAAAGCTAACTTATTATTAGAAGGAAACTTTCCACCTAAATCACCCTGTACGACAGATTAGGTGGAAATAATTCAGCTTAATCACCCTGTGAGGGTGAATAGGTCGGGTGAACGAAATTTTTCGCGGGACGTTTGTACTATTTCTAAATCGTCTAAATTACCATCGATAAATTATGGTTTCCAGCTTGCTAAGGAGCTGTCCAAATCAATGTTTTTCAGATCCTACGCTTTTTTTCGTTCACCCGAAAATAGGTGTAAATCCCTCCGTCTAATCACCCCACATGGTAGATTAGGTAGTAAAGTTTCAGTATAATCATCCCTGAAATTCCAACCAAGTCTGCTTAGGATTTATTTACATTCAGCCATCGTAACTACTCAGGCTATGACAAAAAACTGTTGAAGTCCGTTCTGAAAGCGTTTCAGCGAATATGCCAAAAAATAGATTCTCAATAACCCAAATAAATCTGCCCTTATTGAGAATCGGCGGATTTTCAATCGAAAAAAGGAAAATCCTGATCGCTACCTATAGCGTTTTCAGCATTGTTGAAAGCTAAATGTAGAGCCTGAGTAGTTACCAGCCATCAATATCTACGGAATGCAGCCTTCTCAACCTCGTCCGAAAAAACCCCTTGCTCCGGTGCGCGGTGGCATTCGAGTTAAGCACTATTCCTACCGCACAGAAGAAACCTACATTCAAATGTTGCTAAGCTGTTTGGTCAGCAACAGCTTATTTTTTCGGGCTTACTTTTTTCAGAATGCGCTTCCAGGTGAGATAGGCAATCCGGCGGCGAGTAAGCTGAGGTATGTGGCTGACATCATTGGGGGCTAGGGCTCGATAATCGAAAAAGGCGTTGATTTCTTGCAAGATAATTCGTAGCCGAGAAACAATCTGTTCAGAGCGATAAGGCTCAAAAAAGGTCAGTGGAATCGAATTCTCATCTGTCCAGCAATTCACCTGCTGAAGAATGCGCTGCGTGTCGTACTGGGTAGAATATCCCGCAATTTTGTGGCAGTTAAAGCCAGGATCGAGATAGTCAGCAAGGGCGTGATTGACGCTAGAAAATACCTCACAGCCACAGGCCATTGCTTCCATAGGCGGCAGGCCAAAGCCTTCGGTGAGCCGGTACCGGCCCCAGTATTCAGCCGAGTCGTATAGATACACTTTGGCTCGATTAAACCAACCAATTAGATCGTCTACATAGCCGTCTAATACAACAACTTTGCACTGTTGTTGCAATGCTGGCACGAGCTGTTGCAACAGATATTCAGACGATTTTCGGCTCTGCACTAGCACGTCAATATCTCTGGGCAGATGCCGGTTTTCAAAATCGGGCGAGATTTCGTTGGGCAAGTGATAAATCAATGAGCTGAGGGCTTTTTCACCCCAGTAGCTCATGGTGTTTCGGCTGACGGTGATAATGGGAATGTGGGGCGGTAGGATAAAGCCGTAGCCAGCGCTGTGGGCGTGATAAATGGTGGGGCGATCGCCCAACCGCCGAATTAGCCTAGGCACATCAAAGCCCCAGCTCACCACAAAAATGCAGTCTCGATACTGATTATCTAACAGCACATCTGCCAAAAAAAGTGTGTCTTTTTCTCGCTGACGGTAGGTGACAACAGCCGCGTCACACAGCTGTTGAGCTAGCCTTAATGTCTTCAGTTCAGCGGTCAATCCTCCCGCAAAAAATTGCTGAGTCGTACCCGGCAATAAAAATAACAGCTTTCTCATTAACGCTTCACGCCCCAAAACCTATGTGCCCAAAACTTCATGCCTAAAGATTTTAGGAGATTTTAGACGTTAACAGGGCTGCTTGACGTCACGGGCAGACGAGCCCACTGCCCACCCTTCTGCTGAGCGCTGCACGAAGATTTTTCAGCGCCCGCATAAAGGTGCTTGAAAGTATCTAAAAAAGCGTAGGTTGCAGGGGTAAGCAAGGTGTCGCGCAGCCAGCTAATGCCCAACGGGCGGGCGATTTCAAACGGTAGCTGGGCGGTGATGACTTCAGATGGAATAGGTTGAGCCGCTAGCTTGGGCAACAGCGAAATGCCCAGCCCTTGTCGGGTCATACTCACAGCGGTAGAGTCATTGGCGATTAGGTAGTCTACCGCGATGGGCGGTTCAGCGGCCTGTAAGTGCGCCCGAATGACCCGGCAGCAGTCGCTAGAAGAGGTAATTAGGGGGTATTTGTGCAAGTCGTCCCAAGTCAGCTGAGATCGAATATCTGAGCGGTTTGGCGGCAATAGCGCAATAAACGGATCGTCCATGATTTGAAAGGTTTCAAATTTATTGCCCTGAAGCAGATCGGCCATTGAAAGATCGGCTTTGCCTTCTATAAGCGCGTCAATCACGTCTTGCGTACTTTCAAATTCGGTGATGACGACTTGAATGGTGGGGTGGTGTTCGTGCAGGTAGGCGATCGCACCCGGCAATATTTCACTGGCCAAGCTGCGAAAAGCCGCAATTCTGACCAGACCGCCGTCAGTACCCCGGGCGCGCGTAGCGGTTTGGCCCATTTGCTCCATTAGCGTCAGCACTTGCTGAGCTTGCTGGAAAATGCTAGTGCCCACAGGCGTCAGTGAAGCCCGCTGCCGTCCCCGATGAATAATCGTCACGCCTAGCGCCTCTTCGAGCGCAGCAATGCTGTGGCTCACCGTAGACTGACTAACATTGAGCTGCAAAGCCGTCTCGCTAAAGCTGCCGGTCGCCACCACACTGATTAAAGCCTTAAGCTGAGAGAGCTTGACCTTATCGCTGAGATTTTTTGCAGGTTTTCCAGCCATTATTCCTGATGGGGTAACGATTAGCGGCTATCGATGACTATTGAATGACTATCTGTGATTATTTATCAGGCTGTCTCACTCAGGCTATCTCACAGAGCAAACAACGGCGCATCTATTCTTTGCATAGCCCCTATTGATGTCATGCTTTGCTGATCTAAAGCAGACTTTTTACAATAGAAACACATTCAGCAAGCGTGGCCTCCAAGCGATCTTAGAGAGCCCTTTCTGAAAATCTGCTTTAAGAGCAACTATAAATAGCACTGGCCTAAGAAAGAATTCCCAAAAAGAATTTACAGAGCATTTATCTCTCTTCAAGCGCTAATTGCCGAATTTTTTATTCCCGTATCCTCTGGCCTGGGCTAATGCTATCAGGCACTGCTTTGAGTGGATAAATTTCGCTCTCCTTCAAGACTCAACAGGTGTAACCATGACTCACTTTAATCCCTCTTCAAATCATTCATCATCACCTAAATTCTCTCTCTCTACTGGCGCGATGTCGGCTGAGCAAAAGCAGCTAGAAAAGCTGTATCGACTTCCTCATCGTAAAGATGCCAATGCTTCTGAGCCTTCCACTGTGCTTCAGAAAATGGGTCAGTCGCTGATTCAGTTTTTTACAGATACTCAGCAAGTGCGCATTTGGACAAAAGAAACCAGCAAAGGTAAAGTTTGGTTCGCCTATGACCCAATGCTTGATCGCAAGATCTCTCATGTTTCTGAAGATGACCTACGCACTTGGATAGAAGGACGCTATCACCAGTAGCCGCTAACTGACACGATCCACGAGACTATGGATAGTATCCGTCATAATAGATGTAAAGTGACGGCTACTGTCTGATGTCTCAAGGTTCTGTACAGTCTATGGGTAAAGTGTTGGCCACGCTAACTATTAGACCTGTTGGGAAATAGACGGTAGTATAAAGCAACTATATCTGAGGCCAGCGATGCTAAATTTAGAGCGGATAC
>QBMP01000307.1 GCA_003242115.1 Phormidesmis priestleyi | reverse complement strand
GCATACGGGAAGCTATATTGATATGCCTTCTAAAGCCCTCAAGGCAGGCGATCACGGCGTTCCTGGCGGAGAGAATATGATTCGCTACAGCAGCGGGCGGGTTCGCTACTACACAACCTATGAGGCTAAGCGAATCCAAACTTTTCCAGCTAATTATCGCATTCTAGGCTCTTGGTCAGAAACTATGAGGCAAATCGGCAATGCAGTTCCCGTTGAGCTAGGCCATTGTATTGCGAATGCTTTGATAGCTGCTCTTTGAATTAATCGCTGTAAAGATATAGCGATTAATTCAAAGGGGTTACTAAATGCGATTAATAGTGAGGTTTCGCTGCGCGAGGGTTGTTTTAAAAAGAGGAGTAGAAAGAGCTTGCTCGACGGGCCAAACGCCGGGTTTGGTGAGTTGATTTGAGAGGATGAGTTGCGCTATTGCACCCGTCCCGCAGCCCGCACAAAAAGCCGTATCTTCGTGGTCAAAAGTGGCTAAATAAGTTGTTTCTTTGCCTGCTTTTTCGCCCTCAATTTGAACTCGCATGGCGATGCCTACTCCCGTATAAGGATCGGTGAACTGGGTCATGCGGTAGCTTATTTGCGATAGTTTTTCGATGACGGTTGGATTTTTTAGGGCGGCTCTGGGCATTCGCGCCATTAGCCACGTCAGCCGGTTGTAATAGTCTGGCACGGAGCCAAATTTTGTCACAATGGTTTTTACTTCGGGGAAGGTATCGGCCACCGTGAGCGCTTCTACTGTGTTGAACCAGTACACGCCGCCTTTGCCATAGCGAGGAAAGGTTAAAACCTCTCGTTGACTATAGGGATCAATTGCCTGCCAGCGGCCTCGCAGCTTGGACATGAAGGGCGTTTGCAGCTCAATAAAGGTGGTGCGCATGACGGTAACGCCAGCGCCACCGGAGCCTGCGACCAAATAGCTGAGATGCACAGTATCGGCTTTATCGAGCTGCTCGATGCCCTGACGCACCATGCTGCCGGAGATGCCGGGGAAAATGCCGGTGCTAATGACTGCGGTAACCCCTGCTTCCTGCGCGGCCTGCCGGTAAGTGAGGGCTTTATTCACGTAGTCAGGGCTATCGGCCACGTCTAAGTAGGGTTTGCCTTGGGCAATGCAGCTTAGCAAAACGTGGTGGTCGCGATGGCGAAAAGGGCCTGCGCAGTGGATGATAAGATCATGTTGAGCGATCGCGCGCTCCACCGCTACTG
Source organism: Phormidesmis priestleyi (assembly GCA_003242115.1). Lineage (GTDB taxonomy): Bacteria > Cyanobacteriota > Cyanobacteriia > Phormidesmidales > Phormidesmidaceae > Phormidesmis > Phormidesmis priestleyi_A. The sequence continues at coordinate 3,916 of QBMP01000307.1, read as the reverse complement.
GATCGCTCAAATCCAACGCCTGATACCTCTGTCGGGGTAAGAGATCAGCCGTCAGCAACTCGCTCAAGGGCTGACGGCCCGTGACGGTAACTTCGGCCGCTGTATGTGTCAGCACATCGGCAGCAACGCTGCGACCAATCCGCCCGCTGCCGCCAATGACTAACACTGTCTTTGTCATACTGTCTTCTCAAGCCTCTCGATCACTATTTCTCTTCCTATAGTAGGGTCTGTTTTGATCACAGGCTTTCTCCTAAGGGCAGATTCTCAATGACGAATTTTGGCCGGAATCCTTTTGCCTGTAGCCTCAAAGTTACAGACCCAAATCTGACAAAATATCAGCTGCGTGAGTTTCCGTATTGATTCTTTCGTACACCTTTTTAATCACGCCTTTGCCATCAATGACAAACGTGACTCGCTTGGCATAGCCGCCGCCTTCTACTTCATAGGCTTGAGCGAGGGTGCCGTCGGTATCGACAATCAGCGGAAAAGGCAAGCTAAACTTATCTTTGAAGGCTTGGTGAGAAGTGGCATCATCCATGCTCACGCCTAAGACAACAATATCTTTATCTTCATATTCGCTGTATGAATCGCGGAAGCTACAAGCTTGCTTGGTGCAACCAGGCGTATCATCTTTAGGATAAAAATAAATAACAACGGTTTTCCCTTCAAAGTTTGCCAAAGATACAGTATTGCCGCTGTCGTCTTTAGCCGTAAAATTAGGGGCAGTTATGCCTTCTGAAAGCGCCATGGGTAATCTCCTATAGGATCTATGGGCAACGGGTCAACTACACCGATGCGCCTTAGTGATTCTATCAAGACTCTGGCATAAGTGAGCCACCCCTAAGATATTAACGTGACCTATAAAATGGCATATTCTGACAGTTTAGTGCCCTTACGCTATGCAGCTTGAAACTCAGCGGCTGATCATTCGCCCTTGGCAGCCTGCGCAAGATGCTAGAGATGCGATGGATATTTACAGCGATCTGCGGGTGATGGCATGGCTAGAAGGTGAGAGCCCTGTGAGTTCTATTCGTCAGGTGCAGGGGCGGTTGCAGCAGTGTTTAAATCAGGAGAAGCGCGATCGCACGGGCTACGGGTCGGGACATGGGTCGGGCAGTTGGGCCGTCGAGCAAACGGATATTGGCCGGGTGATTGGTCAAGTGGGGCTGCGATCGCTGCCGGATATTCAAGGAAGTGGGGTTGAGTCGGCTGCTAATGTCGCCAATTTGGAACTAGAAGGCGCTGATGATGAAGGGCTAAGCGCTGATTATATAGAAATGAGCTGGCACTTTCGTCCGGCAAGTTGGGGCTATGGCTATGCGACTGAGGCCGCGTTTGGCTTAGCGCACTATGCTTTTGAGGTGCTGAGATTGCCGCTGCTGATTGCCATTTGTGATCCGGAGAATGAACGAGCGATCGCGCTCATGAATCGACTGGGGATGACCGATGACGGCTTTACAACCCGTTGTTTTGGCGGTAAGGCGCTGCGGTTGTACAGGCTAGAGGCCATCGGTCAGGGGGCCGTGGGTATAGACTGAGCGGCGAGGTTTTGAATTAGGATAGCGCACAGATAAACGACGGCGGCGCGAGTATCGACATGGAGCTTGGCAAAAATGCGCCGCAGGTGGGCGGATACTGTCCAAGCGCTAATGCCAAGACGGCTGGCGATTTGCTTATTAGAGAGGCCAAAGGCAATCAGGCAAACGATTTCTAGCTCTCGGGTGGTGAGTAATGCCAGTAGGGTTTCGCAGTCTAAAGTCGCTAGGCGATCTATCGCTAGATCGAGTGAGGAGTCGCTGAGGGCTGAGATTGGCGGTGAGCTAAGGGTTTTGACTAAATTGACGGCTGTTTTGGCGATCGCTGCTGGCTTACTAACCTGGACAGAAATCAATGTTGCGGATATAGGTTGCCGATTATGCGCCATTTCCGACCTCCCGTGGTTCTCTATCTAGTAAATCAAACTATTACTTCATTATCCGGTTTATTTAACAAAATTTGAGTTGATGTTGAGTTTAGTCATCAGATGATGCAGATGATGCAGATGATGCAGTGCTCCGCTTAGATCGGCCTAGATCGGCGGCTAGTCTCGTATTGAGCTTTAATGCGAGCGAAAGTTTGAAGGCCCCAGCGATCGCCCTCGCAAAGCGCGTAACGTTGATTTCTTAGCCTATCCAATCTTTCCTGCTTTCTAGCGCGACATCTCACTATGACCGCTACATTCTTATAAATTATTTATGCCTGAAATTCCCTCGCTGTAAAGCTTCCGCATACTTATGACTAACGGATAGCTACTTCAGCGGGTGTTGCTGGGCGCGCGATCGCAAACAATCCGATACGTTCCCTTCCCCAGATAGCCACAAATTAGGTCAGTTTTGAGACGTGAGATAGTGTCATTAAGACCGATCTAATCTGTACAGTCGAGATCGATATCAAAATGGAATGGATCAAGGGCATCACTGGCTGCTTGAGTGGTCCTTCGACGGCTGCTTTCGGTGCGATTGTGCAGAGCCTGAATTTCATTTGCAAAGCGGCCTCGGCAAAATGTCATATCAAAGACTGTAGAAACGCTGCCATTGTAAGTATTGAAAGCGCTAACATGCTGCTGCTCGTGGGGGGCCAGAACAGTGTTGATAGCATTTTGCACCCGCTGCTGTTGGCAGTCAGTCAGAGTCGGAAAATCGGTGACGGATGGCAAAGTGACAGTCGTCGTGACTGTGAAGGCGGAAATCAATGTCCCCGTTACGTGGACACAGTTGCTGGTGCGGCAGCCTTCGCAGCCCTCGGCTTGCGCGGTAACCACATCTTGGGTGGCGAAGCTATTGCTGAATCGAGCACGGGTGAGTCCTTGGAGCCGCAGGCTATTGCCATAGGCAACCGTTATAGAGGGTTCTCCTTCACCTTCTAGGTTAGGCAATGGCTGAATGATAGTTTGGTTGGCTGACTCTAGAATTGAACCAGAGGCTGAATTAGACAGCGCTTCTTCTTGCTTGGGCTCTGAGTCTGCCATGATTGTACGCTGCAAAAATAAGGGCACACCCGTCGTGCTGCCTATATCCGAAAGAAGCTGCTGCTGACGATTTTGACGATTGCGAGGAGATCGCTTTTGACTGGGTCGAGATTTGACGGAATAGTGGACTCCCATAGAACCCTCTGCTTAGAATTGAGCGCTTTTCATTTTGAAACTTGAGCTAAAGAAACCATAGAAGTTCATCTGAATTATTATCGTCTACTCATCTCGGCGCTCTGTATCTGTTCCTAATGCTGGAGGAATCACTAATGGCGGCGGCGTGCCGCCACCACCACTAGCAGATCCTGCCGGAACAACAGTTAGATCGATTTCAAAACCGGTCAGCACTTGGTAACCAGGCGGAATTCCATTTTCTTGAAGAAAGTTGCGCGATAAACCATTGCTTTCTAGGGCAGTTGGGGTAAGTTCGTTAATAGCAGCGGTTCTGTACCCACCACTCACTCTGGCTCCCGAAATTCGTCCGCCCCCTTGCACAATCGAATTGGTAGCGTATTGAACAGAATGGGTGTTGAGAATACCTTCGTTTAAAGATAGGCCCGCTCGCTCTGCAACAGCAAGCTGTGCAACGGTTCTGATATTTATGATAGTGCTCAAGTGAACACTGCGCGGTGTCGCAAAGAACAAGCCATTACCACTGCTGCCTGCGCGTCCTTCAAGCAGCCTCATCTGGCGCATAGTCATATATGTCTCCAATGGCGTTCCACGGCCCGGAACCATAGCAGGCTCAGTTCTAACCCAGCGCAGGGCTCTCGGTATCCCATCCAAAAACGCATAATGGTATACAAACTCGCCCGTCGTTGGATTGAGGCCCCGCGACATAGACCCGGTTGAGCCGTCAGGAGCGGTGACCGTCGTCTCTACAACAATTTCGCCTGATCGGGTCACTAC
>QBMP01000306.1:3365-5132 GCA_003242115.1 Phormidesmis priestleyi | reverse complement strand
GCAATATTTTGTTTAATAATTTGCTGAGACTTGACGCCCAAGCGAATGGCTTGCGCTAGCTTTTCTAAGCGATCGGCCATCAGCACAACGTCAGCGGTTTCCAGGGCAATATCTGATCCGCTTTGACCCATAGCAATCCCGACAGAGGCTTGAGCAAGGGCAGGCGCATCGTTAATGCCATCGCCGATCATCGCGACCGTGCCATATTGCTGCTGTAAGGTTTTAATCACCTTTACTTTGTCTTCAGGCAGCAAATCAGCATAGACCTGATCGACCCCAACAGCTTGAGCTACCGTTCGTGCCGTGGCCGCATTGTCGCCCGTTAGCATCACGGTAGACTGAATGCCCAGATGCTTGAGAGATTCCAACAATCTAGCTGACTCCAAACGAACCTGATCAGCAACCGCTATCCAACCTAAGATCTGTTCTTGTTTTTTCACCAGAATGACGGTTTTTCCGGTTGCCTCTAGCTGTAAAATCGCTTCGTTAAGTCGGTCATCAGCGCTGTTATGACTTGATTCAGGAAGACCAAGAGGGAAAGCGGAAGGAGAAACAAAAGACTGTTTGCCAACAGTGATCTTTTCACCGGCTAAAGTGCCGACGATGCCTTGACCGGCTTTAGCCTGTACATGGGTGACCGGCAGTAGCGATAGAGCTTGGCTGTGAGCAGCATTGACAACCGCTTTAGCAATCGGGTGTTCTGAATAGGCTTCAAGCGATGCGGCAGTTTGAAGAATCTCGCTGGGTGAGATACCGTCAGCCGGGATGATGTCGCATACGTGCAAATTTCCAGTGGTGAGGGTGCCGGTTTTGTCGAAGGCGATCGCACCCAACTGCCCCATCATTTCTAGCTGAGCCCCATCTTTAAACAAAATCCCTTGCCTTGCCCCTTGCGCAATCCCAGACAGCAGTGTCGGCATAATTGCGGCCATGAGGGCACAGGGCGAAGCGACCACCAAAAAAACTAAGGCTCGATAAATGGTGGGTTCCCAGCCCCAGCCCAGCAGCCAAGGCGGAAGCAAAACGAACAGTAAGGCAGAGACAACAATTACTTTGGCGTAGCCGCGCTCAAAGCGCTCTAAAACCCGTTGCGAAGGCGGCTCAGTGTTTTTGGCGGCTTCTACGAGCCGGATAACGCGCTGAATCATGCTACTTTCAGGCGGTTTGTGCACCTCCAGAGTAAGCGCCCCGCTGCCGTTAATCGTGCCTGCAAAGGCTTCGTCACCCAGACCTTTTTCGACCGGGATCGATTCTCCAGTAATTGAGGCTTGATTGACAGTGCTAGCGCCTTCTCGAACCAAGCCATCTGCCGGAATCAGCTCACCGGGTTTGACTAAAATGCGATCGCCCACTTGCAGATCTTGCGTTGCGATTGTCTGCGATCGCCCCTCGCGCATCACCCTCGCCGTATCGGGTGCAAGCTGCATCAGCGCCCGAATGTTGCGCTCAGTGCGGTGCATGGCAATATCTTCCAGCGCGCCACTAATTGCAAAAATCAAAATTAGCACCGCGCCATCTACCAGCAGATAGTACTCTTGCTGCCACAATCCCAACGTCGCCGCACCGATTGCCGCCACGATCATCAGCAAATCGACATCTAGCTCATGCGCGTGCCACAGCGTACTTAAGCCCTCGCGGGTGCTCCCGTAGCCGCCAATCACATAGGCCGCTAGCAGCACCCAAACTCCCAACCCTAGCCAGTTTCCATTGAGCGCCGCCCAGCCAATCAGCGTCAGCACAGCGCAAAGGAGGGCCGCTATTGCCTCA
>QBMP01000306.1:0-3355 GCA_003242115.1 Phormidesmis priestleyi | reverse complement strand
GCCTCAGGATACGTGCGCAGCCAATTGGGCCAGCGAGCAGGCAGCAGTGTTAGTGAAAAATCAGTCATAGCAACCCTTTGTTTTTCTGAGACAGCTATCAAGTAGCGTAGATGCCTCAGCATAAACCTTGACATCAGTGTCAAGGTCAAGCGGTCGGGATAAAATGATGACGGTTGCTTACTCTTCTAATCATTAATCATGTTCACCATCAAGGAACTGACTCAAGCCGTTGGCTGCGACATTACCCCGCGAATGGTGCGGCACTATCACGACATTGGGCTGCTGCCACAGCCAGCGCGATCGCCCAGCAACTACCGGCTGTACGGTGATAGTGACGTCCAATTTCTCCAGCAGATTGTGGCGCTTAAGCAGCAAGGCTTTCAGCTCTCTCACATTCAGCAACTGCTCAGTCCTCCTACCAAAGCTACGCCCATCAACGAGCAGTTGCAGCGGCAGTATCAAAGCGTTTTAAGCCAAATTATTAAGCTCAGGCACACAGCAACTGCGCTAGAAGGCATGATTGGACGCGATCGCGCCTGCCAATCCACCCCAGCCGATGCCCTTGCTCACCTACAAACGCAAACCGCTCCCACCCAAACCGCTCCCACCCAAACCACCGTACAGACTCAAACCGTACAGGCTCTCACCGACGCTCTGTGGCAGCACTTAGACGCTTCTACCGCTCACCATCCAGAAGACTTTCAAGAATCTCTCCAACAGCTTTTACCCGATCTCTCGCAGCGTCCAGAGATCGAGGCAGATGTTATCTCTCACTTGGTTTTAGCCTGCGGTGATGTCAGCCTTTCGGCCTTTATGCGCTTTAGCCCTCATGCAGTCACAGCCGCCAGAGAACATCTCACGCGCGGCTGCAAAATCATTGGAGATATTCCAGCCGTTGTCGCCCTGTTTGACCAAGCGCGGCTAACTCACTTGAGGTGTGAATCGGTCGCTTTTTTAAACGATCCTCACATTGACAATGCTACCGCCGCTGAGCAAGCCTTTTGGCAAAATGATACTTGGCTCAATCGGTTGGATGATCTGATTGACAACAACATTTGGGTAATCGGCTACTCGCCTTCAGTACTGATGAAACTCTGTGAGCGGGTCGAAAAAGGCGCTCGACCTGCCCTGATTATTGGGTTACCGCTTGGCTTTAGCCACGCCCCGGCGACCAAGCGGCGGCTAGTACAGCTCTCTGGCTCTAGCTCTAACGGTACGCCCCATATCACCTCAGAAGGGTCTTTTGGCGGAGGCTTACTAGCCGCTGTCGCTCTAAATCGATTGGCCGCTTCGCTGATTGAAAGACCTGACTGTCACTGTCATTTAGGTCGCTGATTAGGCGTTTATCAGGCGTTTATCAGGCGTTAGTTTGTGGGTTGGCCAGAACGACTTTCAGGCCGCTCCGGTCGCTGTGGCAACTGCTGACGCTGCTCGTCGGTGAGTACAGCCTCTATTTTTTGGCGAGAATCTTCGTGAATAGTACGGAGTTGCTCGCGCTGCGCATCGGTGAGATCGAGCGATCGCATCGCTTCTCTCGTTAATTCTCTGGGCGAATCGCTATTCGCTACAATAGCTCGCTGTTCAGGCGTTAGTACGGCCTCTGATTGGCTCCGAGTGGCAGTGCGAATGGCCTCAATTTCAGCCGTTTGAGCGTCGGTGAGGTTGAGATCTTCAAGTCGAGAGCCGCGCTGTCCTCCATGATTTCCTCCACGTCCTCCTCTGGGGCCACCTTCGGGCATCGCGGCGAGTTGCTGCTGCTGTTCAGCGGTTAGTACAGCGTTGATCTCGGTGCGAGTATTATCGCGGATTGTTTTGATTTGGCTGCGCTGTTCATCGCTCAGATCGAGCGATCGCATTGCTTCTCTTTTCGATCCACTGCTTTCTACAACAGCTCTTTGCTCAGGGGTCAGCACAGCTTCAATTTGGCTATGGCTGTTGGTATGAATCGCTTCAATTTGAGTCGATTGAGCGGCGCTGAGGTTGAGCTGTTCTAGCCGATGTCCGGGCTGGCCTCCCTCGGCTTGAGCGGGCTTTACAAGGTTGAAAGGTGCCGCACATAATGATAGTGCAACAAGTCCGCCAAAAGAAATCACTTTAAAGTTAGCTTTCATGGTTTGTGTCGATGATTTGTATTGGTTTGTATTGTTAGAGTAAGGTTGTTGAGTCGTCATCAGCCGTTGCTTTAGACTCTTCAAGCTTAAGCGTTGCCCTTTGTAACGAGAGGGTTCAAACGTCACGACTATACCCATGACTTTGGTCACGATGTCAGCTATCTTCAGCCAAAAACGCTAGGCGGTACTCTGCAAATTGGGCGATAGTAAGCAATAGTTTGGCCAGACTTAATTGGTCAGTAAGTTTGCTTTATCCCCCTATGAACTTGCCGATAAACAAGCCATTCAGCTTAATAATCATCCTTTTCGCTTTTTGCTTTATTTAGAGTGGGGGCTGTTAGCGGTGGCAATCATTAGTACGCTTGAAGGCCCTCCGGCCAGAATGGCCAGCAGAATGGCCAGCAGAATGGCCAGAGACATCGCCAGAGATGGCCCGCCGCCAGGATGGGAGCAGGGGCCGGTGATGGCGATTGTGCCGCTGCTAATATTTGGCGTAATGGGGCTTTATTTACCCTTGAGTAAGCTGCCGCGATTGGGCCATACGCTAGGGCAAATTCTGCTGATTTTGCGGGCTTCGGCAACCGTGTTTGACAGCGGTCAAATTTTTCCGTTTGTCTATTTGATATTGGTGATTCGCAGCTGCCTGATGTTTGGCTTGGTGGGCCGACTGATGATGACGGGCGTTGCGTTTGGACTGTTTTTGGTCGGGTTGCAGTTTCGATTGCGATCGCTCACCGGCATCGGCCACCGCCTCCCGCCGCCCGTTCAGCGCCGCCTTTTCGATCTGATTATGAGTTTTCAGCTCAACTTTATTGTCCTCTTTGGCCTTTCTCTTTTATTAGTCGTGCTGCTGATCAACGCGCTTTTGACCGAACGCCAAAGCCAACAGCGGCTTCAGCAGGCTAACCAAAATCTGCGCGAATCAGCTCAAGCCATTGAAAAGCTAGCGATGGATCAAGAGCGCACCCGGATCGCCCGTGACATTCACGATTCGCTAGGCCATTCGCTAACAGCACTCAATATTCAGCTCGAAAGCGCCCTGAAACTGTGGGCAAAAGATCCGCCCCGCGCTCAAAAGTTTTTAGCAGAAGCCAAGCGCTTAGGCACTCAATCATTAAATGAGGTGCGTCACTCAGTCGCAGCGCTGCGTCAAGATCCGTTAGCCGGTAACACGCTAGAAGCAGCGATCGCCCACCTCCTGCAAAATCTCCCGCATCATCCGGCCCATCCAGCCGCCTTGAGCG
>QBMP01000305.1:4676-5137 GCA_003242115.1 Phormidesmis priestleyi | reverse complement strand
ATACGCATCTGCGGGCCTGTGTGATTGCTAGGGGTACAAGGGTAGATCGGCGGGCGCATGTGCTAGAAGGGGCGGTGGTCGGGTCGCTATCGACGGTGAGCGAAGAGGCTCAAATAAGCCCAGGGGTGAGGGTTTGGCCTAGTAAGCTGATTGAATCTGGAGCGACGCTGAATATTAATTTGATCTGGGGGCAGACGGCTCAGCGCAATTTGTTTGGACAGCGGGGGGTATCGGGGCTGGCCAATGTTGACATTACGCCTGAATTTGCGGTCAAGATCGGGGCGGCTTATGGCTCGACGCTCAAATCGGGCGATCATGTAACGGTTTCTCGCGATCAGCGCAGCATTTCGAGAATGGTAACCCGGTCGCTGATTGCGGGTCTGATGTCAGTTGGGGTGAATGTGCAAAACCTCAACGATGTGGCGATTCCGGTGGCGAGAAATGTGCTGCCGACGCTGGGG
>QBMP01000305.1:0-4666 GCA_003242115.1 Phormidesmis priestleyi | reverse complement strand
GTTGCATCCGACCCGTTCGGATCATATTTTGATTGAGTTTTTTGATGTGAAGGGGATTAATGTTTCTAAGGGGCAGGAGAAGAAGATTGAGGGGGCTTATTTTAAGGAGGATTTGCGGCGATCGCAGATTCACGAAATCGGTACCGTCACCTACCCTAGTAGTCCGCTAGATCACTACACCACCGCCTTTGAAAAATATCTCAATATCGAATCGATTCGCAACAGTAAGTCAAAAGTGGTGATTGACTATGTTTATTCAGTCTCAGGGGCGGTGCTGCCGCAACTGCTCGGCAAATTTGGCTGCGATGCGGTTGTGCTCAATGCTAGCTTGAGTGCGACGGCTCCTTCACTGAGCGAAAGGGAGTCGCTACTGGCTCAGCTAGGGCAGGTAGTGCAGGCTTTGCAGGCCACTTTTGGCGTGCAGATTTCGGCCAATGGTGAGCAGCTTGTACTGGTCGATGAGGTGGGCACCCCGATTCGCGGTGAAATGCTGACGGCGCTGATGACGCACATGATTTTAACGGCTAACCCGAGAGGTACGGTGGTTGTCCCGGTACAGGCATCGGGCGCTATCGAAGAAATTGCCCGCCGTCACGATGGCCGTGTGATTCGTACCAAGGCCAATCCGACGGCGCTGATGGAAGCTTGCGCCGCTCACGATCATGTGGTGCTAGGCGGCAGCGGCGAGATGGGCTTTATTTTTCCGCAGCTGCATCCGGGTTTTGATGCGATGTTTTGCATTGCCAAGCTGATTGAGATGCTGCTGATTCAAGAGCGATCGCTCGGTCAAATTTGGGAAGAGCTGCCGCGCACATCCCATCGCTCTGTAACCCTGCGCTGCCCTTGGAGCGTGAAGGGGGCGCTCATGCGCTATCTTGTAGAAACCCATCCGGTAGAGAGCTTAGAGCTAACAGACGGTGTTAGAATAGTTGATCCGTACCAGCACAGTGCTGGACAAAGCTGGGTACTGGTTTTACCCGATGCCAGTGAGCCGCTGGTGCATATTTTTGCCAATAGCGAAGATCGCACCTGGGTCGATAGCCAACTGCGAAATTACCGACAGCGGGTGCAAAACTTTATAGAGTCAGAGCAGGGAATTAAGGAACAGATCGTATGAATAGCTGCATCTTGATGGCGGAAATCGTGGAAGCGCCTCAGCTTCGCTACACCGCTGATAACCAAACGCCGATTGCGGAGTTTGTGGTGAAGTTTCCGGGCTTGCGTGAAAATGATCCCTCAAGTCAGATGAAGGTCTTGGGCTGGGGAAATTTGGCTCAAGAAATTCAGGAGCGCTACCGGGTGGGCGATCGCGTTTTACTCGAAGGCCGCCTCGGCATGAATACCGTCGAGCGTCCCGAAGGCTTTAAAGAAAAGCGGGCCGAGATGACGGTGCAGCAAGTCAGCCCCTTGGGTGATTTGCAGTCGATGGCTATCGCCGAACCGACCCCAATGTCAGCAGGCAAATTTGTCGGCAGCGGCGTACCACCTGTCAACTCTGTGCCTTCTGCGGCTACTGCACCCGCTGCGCCCGCTACACCTGCCGCCAATGCCCCTGACTACGACGATATTCCGTTTTAGTAAGAAGCTAATTCTGAAGCCAACTTTAAATCGAACCCACCATTTCTACCGCGAAGCTTCAAACGCTTCGCGGTCTTCAAAAATGGTGAAAACTCGATCCATGCTGGTCAATTCAAACAGCATTTTAATCTGCGGATTGATTGAGCAGACATACATTTCACCGCTGCTAGAGCGCACCTTTTTGAGTACTGACACTAAGGTACCTAAGCCGGAGCTGTCTACAAAAGTGGTGTCTTTTAGATCCATTAATAGAACTTTGGTATTGCTCTCTAAGGCACGATCTACCTGATTGCGAATTTCTCCGGCTTTGGTACTGTCTAAAATGCCTGAAGGGGTCAACACCTGAACAGTTGTACTCATGCTCACCATAGTTACCTAAAGTCTTTACACCTACTGACGATAAGTTTACTGGTTTAAGCCACAGCTAGCAGCCCCGATTCGCGTCTAAAGCCTACAAGAATGCCTTGCTTTATCAAAGTTTTATGCAAGTCGGATGATGCGGGGCTGCGCTTTACCTCACGCTGACGCGCTTAGTGAGAATGGCCATGACGGTGAGATCTTATACTTGCAGCCAGCCAAAAAGAGTGCCTACGGTGAGATCACACGGACGTAAGATCTGAGGCATAGGTAGCAGGGACTCTGAATGATCGAGAATTTGCAGAGGAAGATCGCGATGAAAGATGAGGACGGTTTTTTCTGTCGGATCAATTAACCAGCCAATTTCTGTGCCGTGATTGAGGCAGTGCTTAATATTTTTGATGACTTTGGTAGTGCTTTGCTGGGGCGATAGGATTTCGATGCTGGCGTCGGGTGCGACTTCAACGGCATCTGCGATATCACCGTTTTTGTCTTTTAGGATGCGATCGCTACCCAAAACAACCACATCTGGAACGATAGATGCGCCGCCAAAGGTACATCTCAATTCTGAAAAAGCTAAGCCGGTTCCCTGCGCTTCAAGCGCTTCATTCAGCCAGTTTGACAGCTTGGTTTGCAGCCTGCTGTGTTTACCTTTGGGCATCGGCTTTTGGGTAATTTTTCCATCTATAAATTCGCAGGCAGGATTAGTTTCAAGCAGCGTTAGAAACGCTGTGAGCGTGACCGGCTTAACTGGGGTTTGAACCATAGCGGTAAGATTCTTTGAAGAAATCTATGTCTATCATATAGGTTGAGTGCAGGTCATAGATGATTGCGCTGAGCGGGGTGTAGAGGCTGAGAAGCAAGCTACAATTATTCACGCTCGTACTCACCTTGGCACTCACACTGATCAGTATAAGTTTTAAGTCAGGTTTTAAGCATGGTACAAACGCCCGTCAGAACCCTCACCCTAGAAGATTTTTTGCAGCAGCCCGATACGAAACCTGCGAGCGAATATATTGACGGCCAAATTATTCAAAAACCCATGCCAAAAACAGCTCATAGCGGCATACAGGCAGGTTTGATAAAAGTAATTGACCCAGCGCTGAATCCCGGCAACGTTGGCCGAGCCTTTCCAGAACTCCGCTGTACATTTGATAATCGCTCAATCGTACCGGATGTGACAGTCTTGCGAGGATCTAACATTCCTCGTAACGAAAAAGGTAAGCTTGCTGATGAGCTATTTGCCGCGCCTGACTGGATAATTGAGATTCTATCGCCGGGGCAAAGCCAGACAAAAGTGGTCAAGAAAATCATGCACGCGCTAGCACATGGCACCCAACTAGGCTGGTTAGTTGACCCGGAAGAGGAGTGTGTGTTTTGCTACACGCCCGACTTACGAGCTGTGTTGAATGAGACTCCTGATGTGCAACTCCCAGTTCCTGAATTTGCAACAGCATTTCAGCTCACGGTAGGAGAGCTAGTGGCTTGGCTGTATTAGAAGCGCACACGACTCAATGCGTGATGTGGCACAGAGGACAGGAGAGATGAGCTAAAACGGTAGATACTGAACTTGGTTGAGAGTATCTTCTAAGGTGCTTGCTTTTGCGATGATCTCTAACTCCCTCACACAATCGCCAATGCCAATACCTTGAGGATGAGAGTACACAACGCCTGGAAAAGCTACGCCATCTTTTTGCCTTTGATGAGCAAGCGTTAACAGATCGTCATCTCTGGAAAATAAGACTCTTTGCAGTTCGGTAGCCCGCGCTAGCACTTGTGGGTCAAGCGTTCCGGCCCGTTCATCTTCTTGTACGGTGAGAATATCAACATCTCGGAGTCGTAGACCCACTGTAATCTGGCGAGGAACGTTCTCATCCATATAAAGGGCGATGCTCAAGAAATCACGCCTCGCTCCTTCAGTTTTTGGGTAATGCGAGATTGTGGAGCTTGATGCTGAAGGGTTTTAACTTTTTCGAGGCGCTGTTTCATGTCGCTGTCGAGCGCGGTTTGATGATCCCAGTAGTAGGCGAGGGCTGAGTAAATTTTGCCAAGGGCGACGTGAGGATACTGAAAATGAAGTTCTTCTGGACTCCAGCCATAGGTGATGTGCGAGGTGATCAGCTCCACTACCTTCATGGTGCTGCCTTCAATGATAGGAACGTGGTTCTCATCAAGCTGGATGTGCTTGTAGCCTGTCGCTAGGTAGTTCATTGGGTATGTCTTCAAAGGACTTGCTCTGATTTTATGCGATCGCACGACTTGCTAGAAGGGACTCAGTTAGTTGCTAGAACATAGACTGAGAAGATGTTCTAGAGATTTCTGCTAGTGGATAGATTCTGGAAGGGGTGACCGAGGAATGGGTAAGTCATGCCGCTGTATTGGTCATAGAGGAAAGCCACCAAGCGAGGCCAGCGCCGCCTAACATTCCTAGAATGCAAGCTGCGTTCAAAATGATAAATGGCTGAGATTTTGAATGGTAAAAAGCTGATAGGGATCGACTAGTTGGTTTTATACTCCTAACCAATAAGACTATTTGCAAAATAGAAAATACAACAACAATTGCACTCTGCGTAATATTATCAAGCAATATTGTAGACAACCCAGCCACGACTCCAGCTAAACTAATCGCACTCCCACCAACCCCGGCCCAATTAGCACCTGCATTACGAGCATCGACTCCAGCTAAAGAGGCACCTAAAGCCCCAGCCCCAACCCCAGTCACTGCCACGGC
>QBMP01000304.1 GCA_003242115.1 Phormidesmis priestleyi | reverse complement strand
TGTCTCATCTGGATTTGGCATCGATTTACAAGAAGTTGCAACCGGCAATAGATTATTCATTGTCCCCAACGCTCAACAGATCAGCTTCAGCCCTAACAATCTTTTTTTAGTTGCTCTTCAAGCATCAGATGTGCAGGTATGGCAACCCTAAGGAAACACAGTAAATCCACAAACTACCTATGCCATAACCGCGCAAAAATAGTTCGCAGTCCATTCATTTATCAAAACTGAGGAGGAAATCTAAATGAAAATCCACATCACAAAGTATCCAAAATTTGTTCAACTGACTATTCTCTGGGCCGCTTCAGGACTGCTTTCAACAGTGTGTGGGCCGTAGGAGATCGCACTCACCACTGAGCTGTCAAATCATGTAGAGAAAGATTCGCGGTTGTGAATTTAGACGAAACAGTGGGCGTGACAAATCGCAACGGCCAGTGGCAGATAGATCCAGCCAATTTTGACAATCAAATAGGAGACATGGGCTCGGTTGAAAACGGCATAAGTAGGTCGGCTTAATCATTTATAAGATACCTTTTGGCTGCGATCCCTTTACAGAAAGGAATATCGTTATCTCAAGTGATTAGTCTAATTACACTGACCTACTTAGTAGAGATTGGGGTTTTTTGCACAACCCCTTGTATGTTCAATGAAGGAGCGGTAGACCACATACCCCTTGTTCATGGTTTACACCATAGTTCGCTTTTGAGCGCGGCTCACCGCTTCTATCCATTCCTCTGAGAACTCGAAAAATCGCCAGGTTCCTCTAGAGACTGTATCAGCAAGAACGAGCGCAGAGCATGGAGCCCTCTCGTTGTGACGTTATCGAAGGTTAAACCTGCGAATGTAGCAATGATAGTATTGGCATCAGCCAGCTACTTGAGCAGTTGTCAGTCCAGCCCAATGTAGCCGTTGTCTGTGAAGCTACTGGTGGCTATGAGGCGATGATGGCCATTGCTCTACATCAGCAAGGGATACGAATCAGTGTCGTCAATCCGAGACCCGTTCGTAACCTAGCCAAAGTGCTGAGCCAGATTGCCAAGACGGATGCTATTGATGCACGACTTATTGCTAAGTACGGCGAGGTCGTTCAACCGCCTGCGACGGTGTTTGCCAGCAGTGCGGAACGAGAGCTGAAGACTTGGGTGACCCGGCGACTACAACTGATTGAGATGGCCAGTTCCGAAAAGAATCGTCGCAAGCAGAGCCGGACTGACTGAACTCACCAAGTCATGCCCATGCATGGCCTAATTCAGGCTGCGAGTGTTACCCTGAATTGACCTTTTTTGAACCACCCCGCTTATTGATACACCTACCCTTCAAGGAGGTGAGCGAGTTCGTAGGCACTCAGAGGGCGATCGCCAATTTCCCCTGAAACGATTTTAGAGTGGATGGTACTGGCATGGTTGTGGGGCAAGGGTGGCGGCGGTGGATTCGGCGTCTAGGGTTGGGCCTGTGGGGTATGGTTCTGTTGTGCGGCTTGGCGTTAGGAACTGGGGGATGCGATCGCTATGCCGTTCGTTCCAGCGACATCACGCCCCATACCGGGCAACTGCTGGGCGATCGCTGGTTTTATTCCGCCGGTAGCTTTCGCGAAGGCTTAGCCCGAGTAGAGCCAGGGTTCGATCAGGGCTATGGCTACATTAATCGCCAGGGGAAGCTAGTTATTCCTGCCGAGTTTGAGCTGGCTCAGGACTTTTCGGAAGGGTTGGCAGCGGTCATGAAAGATGGGCTGTATGGGTTTATCAATCCGTCCGGTGAGATGGTGATTAAACCTCAGTTCCAGCGCAAGCCGTTGCCAGTGCCAGAAGAGATAAAAGTGTTCGCCGCCTACCCCTACCAGTTTCAGCAGGGCGTAGCCTCGGTGCGGCAAAACGACCGCTGGGGCTACATCAACCGGGATGGACGGTGGGTGATCCCGCCTCGGTTCGATACGGCGGACAGTTTTGTGGATGACCGTGCGGCGGTGCGGGTGGGCGATCGCTGGGGCATCATCAATCGCGCCGGGCAATGGATCGTCTCCCCCCAATTCACGAATTTACGCTCATTTCATGAAGGCTTAGCAGCGGCGCAGGACGGCGACCATTGGGGCTTCCTCGATCTAACTGGGAAATGGGTGTTCCGCCCCAATATCGCTCAGTACAGGCATTCTCCGAAGGGCTAGCGGCTGTTAGGATCGACGAAGGTTGGGGCTACATCGACACCGCAGGAGCCTGGCGTATTTCTCCTCGCCCCGCCGGGACGATGGCATCATTTTCTGACGGCATTGCTGTTGTAGAAGAATACTACAAATTTGGCTACATCAATAAAACGGGGGAATGGGTCGTCAAACCGCAATTCGATAGTGCACTTGAGTTGCGGCTGGGTTTGGCGGCGGTGCGGGTGGATGCAGATGAGCGGGGTTTTGGAGGATCTTGGGGATTCATCGATCGCCAAGGCCGCTGGGCTATTCGTCCTGTGTATGGCGCTGTCTATTCCTTTTCCGACGGGTTTGCCCGTGTCTGTTTCGGGGGCGATGGCTGCGGCTTTATTTACCGCTAAGGAGAAAGCCCGTCTACCCCAACACTTTTTCATTCTCCGTTTTCCCCTATTGCTCAATCAGGCTACGTGCCTGATCTAAGAGTTCGATGGCTTCGGTTGATGGTGGTGTGCCGCCAAGCCAATCGTCGAATGGACTAGGCAGATGAGCTGTCCAACGCTGCCAGAATGAGTCAGGAGGTGCGGTGAGCTGAGCGGCGATCGCAATCAGTACGTCTGCCTTATACTCTGACGCTGCGATGGACTGTGCCATCTCTATCGCCTGATCAAACTGATCTTGCTCAGCAAAGGCAGTGGCGGTGCACCCGCGCATCCAGTCTGCTGAGGGCTCTGCTGGTTCTAGAAGATCAATCAAGGAAACGGCCTGCTCAAGCATCCCTTCTTGGCAGTAAGCCTGCCCAACTTCTGGCAGGTAATTTAGCATGTCAGGCTGCTCGGCAATCTGTTGCGCTTTGTCATACTGCTCAGTTTCTAAATAGGCCCGCATCATATCAAGCCGTGCAAACTCAGGCGCGCCAATTGACTCGGCTAATTCCTCTGCCTCCTCGACGAAGCCTGCTCTGATGTACGCGGTCACGATTGCAATGTAGGCGCTCTGGCGGTTGTTGACAGACACAATAGACTTTGCCAGTTCGCTAGCGTGGTCAAACTGACTCTGCTCAGCGTATCCTCTGGCCAGAATAACTTTTGCTTCGTCCGCGCTGCCAGCATCTGGCAGTTGTGAAAGGCTCGCGTTAGCCGCTGCCATGGCGTCATCGGCTTTCTCACTGCCCAATTTGCTATACAGCGTCGCTGCCTCCACCCAGGTGCGAACTATTTCTAAGAGGAACTCTGACGATGCCTGAATATTATCGGTGAGTGCCTTTAGAATATCCAGAGCCTGCTGTGGCTGTCCAATATCAATTAGAATGCTTGCCATCTGGAGGATTTGATACTGTTCAAGCGGAGGGTCTGAACTATCACTATCGTTATATGCTGATAGCTGAAGCGCTACAAGGTCGCTTTTTTCTAAAACAAATTTCGACAGCTCAGCATTACCCTCAGCGCTAAAATACCCTGCGGCTCCGAGGATTGTCTGGTTGACAATAGTCGCATCGGCTTCTTGCTCTGCCATTTCAGTAATTTCCTGAATCGAGCGCGTCATAATTTGCCGGGCTCCTTTTTGCCGTCCGGCCTCGTAAGACGCTTGGGCAACCTGCGCTGCGATGAACGGATGAAACCAGAACTTAAGGTTCTGCGCGGCGTGTAAAGCCACATCTAAATGGCCCGCTTCGGCATATTCTACGATTCGATTTGCTACAGATTCACTAGGAGAGGTCGCACTACCAGCGCAGTTCTCTTGCTCTCGTAGCGCCATGGTCTCATTGGCCTGAGCTAGAAACGCTTCTCCTTTTTCTAGCTGCCCCGCCGCGCGATAGCCAACGCCAATTTTCAACCAAGTGTTGGCTTCTTTACACTCTCCACCTTCGTAGGCTTCTGCTCGTTCTAGCAGCGAGATGGCCGTTGCAGGTTGCTGGGCGATCGCGTACCCAAAGGCAAGATCTGCCAAAGCTGAGGCTGAGGGCTGATGGCTATCTACTGACTGAGGGACTGATTGATTCTCAGCGGGCGGACTCTCTAACTGGGCTAAGGCAGATTGGGCTAGGGGCGCACCAGCGCCAAGGGCCGCTATTAAGGCTAAACCGCTGCCAATCGCAAATTTCAAAGAGAGTTTTGACATGACGAAATTCACAGAAATAAAAGGAGCATCTACCCAGGGCCATATGATGGGGTACTTTGATCAAGGAAAATAGTAGCTGGCGCTCCTATTAAAAATAGATACAGATTTCGGCTGCTTGATTACGCAAGCCAAGGCCATTATTCGCGATCTGTCATAAGATTGCGATTGCGAATAATAGCGGGCGCTAGTTAAGGAGTTTAAGCCGATACAGTGTGATTGCCTAGAGCCGTTAAGCCAACTTCTAGACTGTCCTTCATAAAAGAAATAAATAGCTATGCGTGGGCTATCTTTGATCGGGTTGTTAGTGGCATGTTTGGGAGGTGCAGCGGTAATGCTTAGTCAAATCAAACCATCGTCAGAAACCGAAAAGTCTATGCCTGTTGAGGGTATCGAGAAAGCCAATGGTGCCGCCCAAGGCATGGATCAGCAGGCAGAGCAGCTACAGAAAAACATTGAGAAGTTGGATTAGGAATGGAAGTAGCTTTGCTCTTTGAAAATCAAACAAAGTTTACAAAGGTAATGCTGAAACCGGCCATAGCCGCCGCTATGCTTCTCTTCCAGACTTAGGCAAGACTGGAGCTTGCGCGACTTTTGCACAATAGCTTCCGGCTTCCGCTCAGCCGCTGGATAGTAGCGAGCGGCCTGACGATGGCGGCACTGATTTCTGCACCTTAGTTGCCATTCACGGTATTCCCGCAGCCGCTGCGCTAGCTCGCTGATGACTGAATTCACCTGCTGCTTATAGAAGGTGATTGGCACTACACAGAGCTGAGCGATCGCCCTAAAACGAGTCTGTAGAAAATAGGAAACGCCTTATTGTTACAGAGAGCTATCATAGTTTTAACTGACTACAGCTACCTCATGACTATCACAACCAGCATATCTCTACAGCAAAGGCCGCTCGG
>QBMP01000303.1 GCA_003242115.1 Phormidesmis priestleyi | reverse complement strand
CATCCCCGCTTTCCCTTTCTCAAATTGGCTCCCCCACCTACACCGCCCCCGAACGCTTCAGCGGCTACTCATCTCCCGCCAGCGATCTCTACGCCGTGGGCATCATGCTCTATGAAATGCTGTTGGGCGATCGCCCCTTCTCCGGCGACCCCGACACCCTCCGCCAAGCCCACCAAACTCAGCCCGTGCCGCTCCCTCACAAGCTCACACCTGCGGCCCGTTACCTGCTAGCCACTGCCCTTCACAAGCAGCCCCACCAGCGATTTGCTAGCGCCGATGCCATGCTCAGCGCCCTTCACAAACTCAGAGCAGTTCATAAAACGAGTAGTCCAATCGGGCTAAAGACGACGATTCCGAGCATTTCTGTTGCACAAATCCTCGTCCCTTTACCCCCAAACCATCTGAGTGAACCAACTGAGCAGCGAGCGTCTATCTCTCAACCCTGTCTAAGCGCTCTGCCTGAACGGTGTTCAATTTTCAAAGACATCCCGTATCAGTTGCTCGATGTCCTCGCTATCGACAGCCGACACTGGCTACGCATACAGACCTCATTGCGATCGCCCAAAACCTATCTCGAAGGCTTTACCCGCAAAGGCCGCTTTATTGGAATGCTCTCGCTCGATTTATTGCTGACTCAAGTTAGTCTGACCGCTAAGCCTTATCAGCTCATAGCATTAACTCAGTTCACCGATATGGACGCCAATGCTCACGGTTCTGGCAATAGTTCTGGCAATAGTTCTGGCAACCATGCTGACAGCTCAGTTGTTCTCATTCAGCTCAAGCCTTTTCAGCTCAAGCATCTTCGACTTCCTATACAGCCAACTCAAGTCAGCGCCTTGCCTTGGGGCTATGCCGTTGCTGATGATCAACAGATTTTTCTATTAGATAGAGAAGCTGCACCCATTGCGCGGCTGCAAGGGTTGCCCAGTGCGATCAACTCCCCCCAAAGCTGGCCGAAAAGCTGGCAAGTCACCCCGTTAAGCGCCGATCCGCAGCATCAAACAACCCTCGTCTTAGCTCAAACAACCGCTAACAACCAGAAATCCAGGCTATTCACACTCGATCTCAAAATGCTCGATCTCGACTTTATTTTTTGATCATATTTTTTGATCAACCGCTAATCGACAACTTTAAGGAAGATACTCCACCCGCACATTAAAGTTGTTGTCTTCCAACAATTGCTTCCGCGCTTGAGCCTCATCTTCAGTCGGGAAAGCCCCTACCTGCATCATCATTCGCCCTTCAAAGTTAGTGCGAAACGCATCCGGCACCACCGCCCTGACCTCATCTTGCATAGACGGATCAGATGCCTCGACAAAGACCCGATAGTGAAGCCCTAACGCTTGGGCTCTAGACAGATAGAATTGCCCGCCCCCACCGATAGAATTAGAAGGCGCTAAGAAAGCCGTATTAGATTCACCATTGCCAAGCGGAATACTGGCACTAGGCACTGCTAAGCGGTTGACGTTCACTGGAACGCTGTTAATCGGTGGCGGTGAGGGCGCTGATGGACGAGCCGCTGGCAGATTACTCGGCACGCTGTTATTGGGATCTTGATCATCTGTCAAAATCCGAGGGCCGGGAATATCTCTCGCAATTAATTGAGGAGCGTCTTGGGAATTAGCCTGAGAATTGCCTTGAGAATTAGCTGTAGATAGCCCAGATTGTAGTGCCTGTAGAGCCGCGCCCGGTGCCCCATCCGGAATCTGATTCGATCCGGCAGCGGCATCTGCTTCTACGGTCGGCTCTGAGGCCATTTGCGGCGGTGATGAAACCGGCGGCAGATCAGCAATCTCTTCAGAGCGAGTCTGAACGACTGGTAGGCTGGGCAGCGTCCTTGAAGCCAGTTGGTTGACTGGCGCACTCACCAGCGTCGAACTAATTGAGGGTCGAATTGGCGGATTAGACAGGTTGACTGAATCGTTAATGGCTGAATCGTTAATAGCCACTGGCTGTTCTGTCGGAGGTGCACTAGCAGATGTCTCAGCTTCTGGGGCAACGGCTGAAGCTGAGACATTTTGTGCACTAGCCGCGACTTCCACCACATCGTTGCGGCGATTTCCCGTCACCTGGTTGTCTCTAAAGACGGGTAAAGCACTGCCTATGAGGACTAACCCCGCATCATTATTCGTCATCCGGTTGCCAATAATTTCAGGCGTTGCCCCGTCCATGACGCGCAGTGCATCGCCTGTGCCGTCAAAAATATTGCTCTGAATGCTAGCGCTAGAAACGCCAAAGACAATGACACCCGCCACCCGGTTACCTGAAAAGTAGCTACCCTGCACGCGAGGCGACCCGTTTGCCACATAAAGGCCCGCTTGGCGGCTACCGACAAAGGCCGTCTCTAAAATGGTCGGACTTGCAGACTCTACCCAAACGCCATAGCCGTTGGGATTAGAAACCGCAATTTGAGCAATCCCGGCTCGATCTTCGGCCAAAATGGTGGCATTTTGCTTCGATCGCGTCAAGCTCTCAAAATTGCCACCACCCGCAATAATTGCGGTGCGATCGCGCGATCCTGGTGTTCCTTGAATTGTCACGCCAGACTTAAGCTGCAAAGGAAAAACTTCCCCCGTGGCTTGGGTATAGCGTCCCGGTGCCAAAACAATCACGGTATTAGGAGAGGCAATTTCCAGGGCTCTGGTCACCGTTCGCAGCGGCTGACCTTCCAAGCCTTGGGCAGCATCGCTACCGGCGGCGGCATCGACAAAAATGGTCTCATAGCGCGCTGCTGAGCGATCGCTCAAGCCTGCGGCTACGGTTCGAGGAGCAGACTGAGCAATCAAGTTCCAGTTCTGCCTGATTGGGTTCTGGCTAACTTGTTCGCGGATGGGTTGAGATGCCTGAGCTAGCGTCGGAATCGCACCCAACAGCAGCGTTCCTGCTGTCAACGTGGCCATTACTGTAGCCTTTAGTGCAGTCGCTGCTAGCGCTGACTTGTGTAACATTTGTTTACCCAGCATATCTTCACCTAATCCGTGTCCAATCAACCGTCCCATCAACATAGAGATGTAGCCTCGACCCGATTAAAACCTAATTAATTCAATGAATTCAGGAAATTTAGTGCAATGCCATTTCTTGAAGTATTCGACTTCATGCCGGCTGTTGTCAAGTATTTTCATGCAGTATTGACAGCCGTCGCTAATAGCGGTAAACACTTAGCTTTTGGTAGTCTCTTGGCCAGCGCTTAGCCAGTTGCCCAACCAGATCGTTAACTCAAAAGCAATATAGGATAGCTGTAGATCTTGAGAGATCTTGAGTGATGACCTCACACCCTTCCATCAAACTTTTTACATATAAAGTCTTCCCCCACCCGGATCTCAAAACGCTATCAGTGAGTCATCGAATTTGTCAGATTATCCGCCTTCAGAAGTTTTTGCTCACACTCAGCCTCAATCTCATCCGCTATCTCACGATGTAAGGGCCTCTAGCATAGATATTCAAAACGTAGATATTCGTAGCTTAGAAGGTAGTATCTCCGAAAATCGCGCCCTTTTCCGTATCTTAGATGCCAACTTAGACAGGGCTCGTGAGGGAATGCGGATTATTGAAGAATGGTGCCGCTTTGGGCTCAATAACGAAACCTTGATGGCTGAATTCAAGAGCCTACGCCAGTCCGTTGCCCACTGGCACAGCCCAGAAATTCGACTAGCGCGCGATACCCCCAATGACTTAGGCACTGCCTTAACCCACCCTCAAGAAGCCACTCGCAGCAGCTTACTCGACATCCTCCAGGTCAACTTTGCCCGTAGCCAAGAGGCTTTGCGAGTGCTAGAAGAATACGGCAAGCTCTACAGTTTAGAAATGGCTGCTGCCTGTAAGCAAATGCGCTATCAGCTCTACAGCCTCGATAGCCAAATAGTGAATCCTCTGATGACCGAGGCTTTTATGACCCCCAACGCTCCTTCCACCGCCTTGCGCTCAAAGCTTATCCAGGCGCGCACCTACTTAGTGACCTCGCCAGTGCCCGATTTATTGGGCGTTGTAGAAGCGGCTTTGCAAGGCGGTATTGCCATTGTTCAGTACCGCGAAAAATCAGCCAATGACGCTCAGCGCCTGCACCTCGCCCAACAGCTAAAGGCGCTGTGCCATCAGTACGGAGCGCTTTTTATTGTGAATGACCGAGCTGATATAGCCTTAGCCGCTGAGGCCGACGGCGTGCACTTGGGTCAGCATGATTTACCCATAGAGATCGCTCGAAAAATCTTAGGGCCTGACAAAATTGTGGGGCGCTCTACGACAAATCCAGAAGAGCTACAGCGGGCTTTAGCAGAAGGTGCAGACTACATTGGCGTTGGCCCGGTGCATGAAACCCCGACCAAACCAGGAAAGGCCGCTGCTGGCAATGACTACGTGCGCTACGCCGACCAACATGCCACGATGCCTTGGTTTGTAATCGGTGGCCTCAATGCCGAAAATTTGGCCCCAACCTTAGCTGCCGGGGCAACTCGCGTCGCGGTAGTTCGAGCGCTGATGGCGGCGAGCGATCCCGCAGCAGTGGCGCGATCGCTCGCCCAGCAAACCCACCAAGTAGCTCACAGCCCTACTCAAGAGCCAAGCAAAGGCTTGAATAACGGCCAAAACAATAGCTCAGACATCCGTGAACAAAGTGAATAACGCTACAGATCTGATTCATGTACAGGTCAATGGAGAGGCTAAAACCTGCTTGTCAGGCACTCCTCTACCTGATTTTCTTGAACAGATCTCGCTCAATCCCAAGCTAATTGCCGTTGAATACAATGGCGAAATTTTGACCCGTAGCCTATGGCCCGCAACCCAACTGAGTGAGGGCGATCGCCTCGAAATCGTCACCATCGTCGGCGGCGGTTAAGGCACTGGATTAAGGCACTGGATTAAGGCACTGGGTTGAATCGCCTAAGTACGGTAATCCCATCCTTCGGATAGAGCTGCCAACCGCTGCTGCCAATAAGAAAGGCGTTAAAGTAGAAGCAGTTAAATCAAGAATTTAGACGTGGTTGAAAGCATGAAAACTATCTGGGCTAGCGTTTCTCACAAACTCAAGCTCAATACCTTACTCAAATCCTGCTTTGTCTTCGGACTGGCTTTTCTGCTGATCTTTTCCCAAGCAGATGGCGCACTAGCAGCTCGCGCGGGCGGACGCATCGGCGGTGGCAGCTTCCGAGCCCCTTCGGCTCCGATGCGGGGGCC
>QBMP01000302.1:2685-5191 GCA_003242115.1 Phormidesmis priestleyi | reverse complement strand
CCGGCAGCCCTTCTTGCGGATACTTTGAGGTGACGGTGCGCTGCCTCGCAATTTTTTGCTGCGTAATCACCGTTCGCAGCGGCAGTAGCCCCAACCCATCAAAGCGGCCTTCGTGGCCTTCTAGTCCTTCGGGATCGGCCAGCATTTGCCCCATAATTTGAAACCCACCGCAAATGCCCATCACCGTGCCGCCCGCTGCTGCGTAATCTCTAATCGCTTCAGCCATACCCGATTGCTGCAATACCAGCAGGTCGGCAATCGTCGTTTTCGTTCCTGGCAAAATTACCGCATCCGGATACCCCAACTCATCACTCGGATTCAGGTACTTCACCGCTACTGAGGGCTCAGCTTCAAGCGCATCAAAATCGGTGAAATTAGAAATGTGAGGCAAGCGGATGATCGCTACCGTAATCTCTGCTTGATCTTTCACGGCTCTACGCTCTAGCAATGACAACGAATCTTCCGCCGGGAACGCTTCATTGATCCAAGGAATTACCCCTAACACCGGAATGCCCGTGCGCTCTTCTAGCCACTCTATACCGGGCTGCAAAATCGAGCGCTGCCCGCGAAACTTGTTGATCACGATGCCTTTAACCAAAGCTCGCTCTTCCGGCTCTAGCAGCTCTAGCGTACCGACAATATGCGCAAACACACCGCCGCGCTCAATGTCGGCGATTAAAATAGTGGGCGCTTCCAAATAAGTGGCAATTCGCATATTTGCCAGATCGCGATGCTTGAGGTTGATTTCTGCCGGACTGCCCGCCCCCTCACAAATCAGCAAATCAAACTCCTGACTCAGCCGCGCCAAGCTTTCTTGAATCGCTTGCCAGCCTACAGTAAAAAAGTCTTTGTAGTAGTCTGCTGCCGTCGTGGTACCAATTGAGCGACCCTTTAAGATTACTTGAGAGGTGTGATCGCCCTGTGGCTTTAGCAAAATTGGGTTCATTTCAGCTTGAGGTGGTACGCCCGCTGCCCATGCCTGCACAGCCTGCGCGTAGCCAATTTCAGCGCCCGTGGTGCTGACATAGGAGTTAAGAGCCATGTTCTGCCCTTTAAAGGGAGCTACTCGCCAACCTTTGCGGCTCAAAATACGGCACAGCGCCGCTACCAGCATGGACTTGCCTGCATGGGATGTCGTGCCCACCACCATTATTGACTTCACCACAGGCTCTCCTCAATGCTTATACATCCTTCACATTACCCAAACTTGGTAAGAGATGGGCAAAAAAATAGGTGAAACCTTGGGTATTCAGGCCATATCTCTAGCTATAGGTCTGACATAGGTCTTCGGCCAATCCAATGCTCCTAGATTGAGGTGACTGCTCAAAGCCTTCAAAAGCTAGCCTAGCCAATCGGGAATACGCAGTCGGCGAATTGCCCCATTTTTTACATAATCTGCGAGGTTAGCTCGTTTGTTTGGACAGCCTTGAGATTGCCAAAGACCAACTAGCTGACGGCCTAGCGGCGTTAGCCGAAAGCTATCGGTCAGACCTTGGCCATCGACTTCTCGGCGCAGCATCCCGACATCTACGAGCCAGAGCAATTCTGTTTCGGTGGCAACGTCTGAAAGTGGCCGCTGAGTGTAGCCTTTCAACATGCCGCTATCTTCAGCAATGGTGGGGACACTGACGCTATTGGTGCCCATCTCAGCTAGTAGCCGGTAATAAAACGGAGAACATCTTACGGCTCTTTGGGCGCGGGCGATCGCCGCACTGGAATAGCCCAATGAATCCTTCATAAATTGATTAGGGGCGCTGGCCCTAGAGCCCGCAGCACCTGATTGGTCGTCACTCACAGCAGTCCGGGGCATTTCCATCGTTAGCGATTCTAAAGTCGAGCCGATAAACGCAAGTTTGTCTGCTTGTCTATTTGACAACGGATGGCTGATAACTGGGGTGCTAGGATTCGAACCTAGGAATGGCGAGACCAAAACCCGCTGCCTTACCACTTGGCGACACCCCAACGCTTTCGCTTAGGTATTGTAGCATCGGCTGTCGGGTTTGCTGCAAGGTGCTCAAAGATATTTGGCAGGATATTTTGTGGACTATTGTGCAGCGGACTAAGTAACTGTTTTGGCAGACGTTTTGGTAGATGTTTTGGTAGATGTTTTGGCCAGCGATCGCCCGCGCCAAGTCCATCCCCAGCCGGTTTCAGTTTTGATGGCAGACGTCAGCGCAATAGCACTAATCAGCCCGCCGCCCAGCCACCCTAGCCAAAGATATTGCAGCGGCTGAGCGATCACATCACGAGCTGATAAGCGCATATAGATCTGAATCGCTAACGCCACGCCAGCGGCCAGCAGCGTTAGCCCAGCCGCAGGAGCCTTTAGCCACAGGCCAAAAGCAGAAATAATTAGTCCTAGCCAGGGCATGACAAAAACGAGGGCGATTGCCCCTGCCGCCGCCACCGTCAGCAATAGATTACCGCCACCTGCGATATGAAAATTCTTTGTCCAGCCCTCCCACAAATCGCTAAAGGAGCGGTACATTCTGACGCTGGCAATCTC
>QBMP01000302.1:0-2675 GCA_003242115.1 Phormidesmis priestleyi | reverse complement strand
CTCTAAGCCCAGCACGTAGCGAAGCTTAAGCCCTTGGGATTTGATTTCATTCGCTAGGGCAAAATCTTCCACCGGATTGCTAGCAACGGCAGCATGTCCGCCGATTTGGCGATAAGCGCTAGTGCGAAACAGCATAAAAGGCCCAGCGGCGGCTGATTTATTGGGTAAGTTGGGGTCATTGATGCCCTCAAAGCTAAAGCCGACGGCAATCAGCAGCGCCATCAGCGGCTGCACTAGCTGTTCAGAAAAGCAGCCGTAGATAATTTTGGGCGCGCAGCTCAGCAAGTCGGTTTGGTAATGCTCAGCGTTGGCAATAGCCCATCTCAAAGCCCATTCATTCAGCCTGACATCGGCATCCAAAAACAGTAGATAGTCGCCTGTTGCTTTTTCTGCGGCCTGATCGCAGGCCCAGTTTTTACCGAGCCATTGCTCACTTTCAGGGCGCGGTGGCACCGTAAACACCAGAACTCTAGCGTCCTTCTCGGCACTCAGAGTCGCGAGTTGGCTCGTTTCATCTGTCGATTCATCATCTGCGACAATTACCTGCCATTGGATAGAATCGGGCAAATCATTAGCTAATACAGCGGCTAAGCAGTCAGTAATATTCACGGCTTCGTTGTAGGCCGGAATAATCACGCTAATGCTAGGCAGAGCACGGGTATCGCTAAACGATTCAGTTTCTAAAGCATTGGGTAACTCAATGGGATCTAGCCGAGGGGCGCTGCGAATGGACGCCTGAAAGCGCCGATGAAAGTCCGCATTGGCAATCGCGCTGGCAATCAGCAGACCAAACAGCGCTAACCAAGGATCTGACCAGTCACTGAAGCCAAATTCGCTCAATATCTGCGGCATCTAATTTCTTTCCTGAGTCGCTGTAGCCTTAGCTTAAACTGGTGACTATGTTTCTCCAGCACCTCCATTTACAGAATTTTCGCAATTACAGCCGTCAATCTGTGGCCTTTATGGCTCCGAAGACGATTTTGCTGGGAGATAATGCTCAGGGCAAGTCCAATTTGCTGGAAGCGGTAGAGCTATTGGCGACGCTGAAGTCTCACCGCACGAGCCGCGATCGCGATCTAATCTACGACGGCAGCGCCACTGGCCACATCAAAGCCCAGGTGCAAAGAGAGCTGGGCGTGAGCGATCTCAACCTCGTGCTTAGAAATGGCGGTCGTCGCATCGCTATGCGTAATGGTGAAACCCTCAAGCGTCAGCAGGATTTTTTAGGCAGTCTGAATGCGGTGCAGTTTTCTAGCTTGGATTTGGAGCTAGTACGCGGCGGGCCGGGAGAGCGTAGAGTCTGGATAGATACTTTGCTAACTCAGCTAGAGCCGCTTTATGCCTACATTTTGCAGCAGTACAACCAGGCGTTGAAGCAGCGTAACGCTTTCATTAAGCAGCAAATGCCGGAGAGCGATGAGGTCATTAGCGAGGCCATTAGCGAGGCCGTTAGCGCGATGGCTGCGAATCAGGCGGTGGCTGATCTGGACAAAACCCAGATGGCGATTTGGGATGCTCAGCTAGCGATCGCTGGAACGCGAGTGATTCGACGGCGATCGCGCGTCATTCACCGCCTCGCTCCATTGGCTCAACGCTGGCACGAAGCCATTAGCGGTAGCACCGAAGCCCTACAAGTTCGCTATCAGCCCAATGTTATGGCCTTGGCAGACACCGCAAACACCACAGACGCAGGAGAATCGACCCCATTGATCGCAGACGATCCCGGCGAGATTCAGCAAGCCTTTCTCGAAAAAATTCAGTCCCGCGCGGTGGCCGAGTCCCATCAGCGCACCTCGCTAGTTGGCCCGCATCGCGATGACATTGACTTTGTAATCAACGAAACGCCCGCTCGGCAGTACGGATCGCAGGGCCAACAGCGCACCCTCGTACTTTCGCTGAAATTAGCCGAACTAGAGCTAATCGAAGCCGTCATTGGCGAACCGCCTCTGCTATTGCTAGATGACGTGCTGGCCGAACTGGATATGAAGCGACAAAATCAGCTGCTTGAAACCATTCAAGATCGGTTTCAAACGCTGATTACCACCACGCATCTGGGCGCTTTTGATGCGCAATGGCTCAAAGCCTCCCAGATCCTGACGGTTGAGCGCGGCGCACTGGTGGCAGCGGCGCTGTAGCAGTTTATTAGCTCTTCATATAGATCTTCAAACTCAAACCAGTTTGTTCAATGTTCTATCCACCAAAGTCAGCGCCTGATTCACGTCCGCTTCAGTCACAATTAAAGGCGGAATGAAGCGAACTACTTTAGCGCCCGCCGGAATCACCAGCAGCCCTTCGGCTAACGCTGCTTTTACAATATCTAACGCCACTACGTCTGTATCAGGGTTGAGCACAAGGCCATTGATCAGCCCCCAACCGCGTACGCCAACGCATAGGTTGGGATACTTGTGAGCGATCGCTCTGAGTCCTTGTCTAAGCTGCTTGCCGCGCGATCGCACATTCTCCAGCGTTTCACACACCCGCAGCGCCACCCCACAGACAAAAGGATTACCGCCAAACGTACTGCCATGCTCACTGGGCTGAAACACATCGCAATGGCTTTTCGCCAAAATCGCGCCAATCGGGATGCCGCCGCCCAAGCCCTTAGCCGAAGTGAAAATATCAGGCTCTACCCCCACCGTTTGGTAGCCCCATAGGTTACCGCTGCGGCCCATGCC
>QBMP01000301.1:2875-5320 GCA_003242115.1 Phormidesmis priestleyi | reverse complement strand
ATTCGCCGTATAGCGACCTTTAAAAACACCGTTCATTGAGTTCTCCTAAGCAAAATTGCTGGAATGTTTACATCGTCAACTTAGCTGATGGCAAAAGTTTAGCGCAAGCATATTTACATTGTCAACTTACTTTGAGATGCCTGCCATTGACCGACGCAAAATGCTCTAACCTGCAAGGGATTCAGTGCAAAAGCAATGGCAAAAAAGAACCCGTATCATCATGGTGATTTGCGAGAGGCGCTGATTGCAGCCGCGCTAGTTATCCTCAAAGACAAGCCAGCCAAAAATCTGTCGCTGCGGGAAGTCGCGCGGCAGGCCGGGGTTTCGCATACCGCTCCCTACCGTCATTTTGAAGATAAAGCCGACCTGCTAGCTGCCGTTGCTGAAGAAGGCTTTATTGAATTTGGCCGCTGTCTCAAGGCCGCTGTCGTCGCGGCTAAGGCCGAGCCGATTGAGAGCTTGCAGGCTACGGGTGAGGCTTACATCCGCTACGCGCTAGAGCATCCGATTCATTTTCGGGTGATGTTTAACTACTGTGAGATTGAGGATGAGATTGAGCGTGAGATTGAGCCCAGTCCAAATAAATCGGATCTAAATAAATCGGATCGAACCGAGTCGGGCCATCCGCATAGCAGCCTGCAAACAACCGCTACCGAAACCTTTCAGACACTTGTGGAGGTGATTGCCAGCGGACAGAGTGCAGGTGTCATCAAAGCAGGCAGTCCTCGTGACTTAGCGCTGGGGCCTTGGGCTTTGGTACATGGGCTGGCGATGCTATTGCTAGATGGAATGCTACCTGTTCAGGGAGAATCCGCGATCGCGCTAGCCCGCTCAGTGATTGCTGCCAACATCAGCGGCATTCAGCAATCTAAACCTTGAGATTCGGGCCTTTATATTTTGAGCCTTTATCTTTCAGGCCAAACTGTCCACTGCCGATTGCCAGCCGTCTGCCTGCGGTGATATTGTCTGACTCGTTCGTTTCATATCGCCGCCAAAACGGTCTATTCAGACCGGGTAGCGAGCGAACTCGTTAGGTTTTTAGCAGGTTTTGACATTGATGTTCTCGCTATTTTCTGTGCTTTCTTTGGCTTATGCGATCGCTTACCCCACATCAGCCGTCACTCCAGCCAGCAGCTTTTCAGCAGAACCTCAAGAGATCGCCACAGCAGCTCAGATACCTAGCCAAACCCTCAGCCAAACACCTGGGCAGATTTTAGCGCAGGCAACCGGCAGCGTCGTCACCATCCCCCAGCGGGTCAGGCCCCTCCCCGGCGGCTTGGATAATGTGCCGGTCTTTAACAGCAACAGCCCAGAAATCATTGAATCCGACGGCATTTTGCTTTCTACCTTTCCCGGCGGCGGCAAGAGCAGCCCTAGCGCCCATCTCAACTACAGCTTTAACGGTCGCTTTGACGTTTTCTCTCACCATGTCGCGCGCGGCCAAGATGATGCGGATACTCGTACCGTGTATGAAGCAATTGTGGTTCACAATCCGGGCGATCGCCCCATCACCCTCACCATTCGCGACGGCGCTTCTTACATCAGCCAAGAATCAGCCTGGAATCAAATCGCTTCGGGCACCTCTAACCTCTATAGCACCAACTTTTCGGGGCCAGGAAGCCGGGTGATGAATGACGTGCTACGCGATCGCCGCCAAGCCTTCCTCCCCAGCCAAGTCACGATTCCAGCCAAAGAAAGCCACTTGCTGCTCAATGCGCCCATTCCGCTGCGTCGCCTCAGTGTCGCCACCGATGGCACCCTAGCACCGGGCAGCGAAATTTTGCCCGCACCGACTCGCGCTAGCTCAGGCGAAGGCCGTCGGCTCAATGGTCGCTCTACCTTGCTACGAATGCAGAGCAGCGGCCCGGTGTATGTCGCTAGCTTGGCCATGCACGCCCCACAAACCAACGGGAAAGAGCGAGTGCCCACCCTAGAGCAGTGGATGCAGATACTCTTTAAAGGTCAGCTATCGACCCCGCGCGACGGTCTGCCGAGTCAACCCGGCAGCGGCGATAATCCCTTCCGCTATGGCCGCGTTGCTGGCGTCGCAATGGGCTCACAGTGGAAAGCAACGTTAGCGGATAACAACAGCAATCAGCTCAAAATCCCCAGCGCCGGAGAACAATTTTCCTACGCGCTCAGTACGCTAGAGCGCAACACCTTTGGCACCGGCCAAGTGCAGAGCGCGCCGGTCGTGGCCCGCTATGCCGATACCGCCTATCGCGCCAATGGCAACTATGGCATTGAGTACAACCTCACTTTGCCGCTCACTAACAACAGCGATCGCGCCAAAACAGTCTCGCTGGCAGTGCAAACCCCTTTAAAGAACGACAGTCTTCAAAACGCCCTTCAGTTCTTAGCGGCTCCTGAACGGCGGGTATTTTTTCGAGGGACGGTGCTTTTTGTATACAAAGAAGACGATGGACGAGTCCGCGCCCACTACAC
>QBMP01000301.1:376-2848 GCA_003242115.1 Phormidesmis priestleyi | reverse complement strand
AGCAAAGCCAGGGAGAGCAGGGCCAGCCGCTGATTAAAATGTCTCTTCAACCGGGCGAACAGCGCGATGTCAATGTTCAATTTCTCTATCCACCCGATGCCACGCCGCCACAGGTACTGACGGTGACCACCCAAGACTAACTAACAGCCGCTGAGTTTGTTTGGATGAGGTATTTTGCCTATAATCTACTGCATAACTTACAAAAAAAATAAAGCCGTATTTCCATGACCTATAGCGCTCCCCAACCACCTGCCGCTCAAGAAGACGCTTGGTGGGTGAACCAATGGGTAGATCTGCTTAATTCTTACCGCTTTAAAAAACGCCTAGAGCGTGGCCGCAACTATGCTCGTCAAGGTCACATTCTCAGCCTTGAATTCAAAGAGTCTAAAGTCCATGCGACCGTTCAAGGTACGGCGAATGAGCCCTACCAGCTATCAATTTGGATAGAGCGCTTCAGTGATGAAGACTGGGGCTTTGTCATTGATACCTTAAGCCAGCAGGCGCTTTATTCTGCGCAGCTTTTAGCCGGAGAAATGCCAGACGACATTGAGGCAGTTTTTACCTCCAATGGCCTGAGCCTGTTTCCCTTTACCTTGGCTGATGTCAAATCCAAATGTAGCTGCCCTGATCCTAAAAACCCTTGCAAACACATTGCCGCTGTGTATTACCAGCTAGGTGACTTCTTTCGAGAAGATCCGTTTGTACTGTTTCAGCTGAGAGGGCAAAGTAAGGCCCAAGTGCTTGAGGCTTTGCGGCAAAAAAGACAGCAGGCGATCGCTCAAACCTCCGTTGCCGAACCAGCTACCGCTTCGGCAGATTCTTTAACAAATTCTTTGGCAGATTCTTCGGCAGCTAACCCGCAAACCTCAGTGACAAGCTCTGATCGTAGCGAAGCGGTGGCCAAACCTACCGTTCAGCCACCGCTTTCTACCCAAATACATCATGACCAAATGCATCATGAACTCGCTAATTTTTGGGCGTATGGTGAGCCCTTAGACCCTTCACTCGTTGTGATTACGCCCGCCGAGCAAAGCGTTTTAGATGTGATTGGCGATATGCCTTTGGCCACCACTGAAGCCAAGATTGTGATGGATCACTTCAGAACGCTCTACCAAAGCGTCGCCCAGCAAGCGATGATAACCGCTTTGAGCTGATTTCTGGGCTGATTTCTGGGCTGATTTCTGGGCTAACTATCGAAAATTTTGACCATAAGGGCTCGATCATAAAATCCTGATCGTAACGCCTGATCACGCCACCATCGAAAGCAAGCGGCGTAGGCCCTGCCAGCCGATGTAGGTGTAGCCTATTGCTAGTAACAGGCTACTGAGAGTGATTCGGATCGTTGCTTTGGTAGCTTCTGTTTTCAGGCGCTGAGTCGCGTCTTTTTTCTGTTCGCCGATGCGGGTTTGCAGCTGAGTTTTAGCTTCTCCTACCTGAGAATCTAAAAAGGCTTGCAGGGCTGCTGGATCGCTGCGGAATTGTTCAATTTGAGCCTGCTGAGCAGCGTCTAGGTTACCGCTAGCGATCGCCGCTTGGAGCTGAGCTTCATCCTGTAACAGCGTATCAATTTGCGCCCGCCGCTGAGCCAAATCAGCACCCAAACGCTGATCGAGCTGAGAATTGGCCTGCTCAGCCTCGGCTTCTACTTGAGTCAGCGCTTCTCGGCTTTGAATGCGCACATTATTAGGATGCAGCACAGCCGTAAACAGAAAAACCAGTCCCAGTAAGCAGGAAAGTAAGCAAGTCCAAAACCGGATATCTAGCGCCAAATTTCCTCGGCGAGGCACTTTACCTAAGTTGCTATCGATCCAGTAGCCGGTAAACAATAGGGCAATGCCAACCAAAGGCACGATCCCTCGATCCACCAGATTAGTGGTCGTTGCTAGCTGCCAAGCCCGGTTGCTAAATTCCGGCGGAAACAGCAGCGTCAAAAAATCGATCATAGAGGCTGCAATCGTAATGCCTCCCACCAGCTTGAGAGAAGTCGCAGCCAGCGGCGACGGAATGGTTTCTGGACTAACTGGACTAATAGGGGGAGAAGAAGTCATAACATTTAAAAAGCGTGATTGAATACATCATTTTGCCCGCTACTGTGGTCAAAATCCGTACAATTTCAAAAGAATAAACCAAAGTTGATGAAATCGCGAATGCGTTATTAGCGGTCAATCAGCTATTTACTATAGTCCACATTGATCTGACTTTTGCTTTCGTATAGCCAGTTCAGCTTTTTGGGGTCTTGATGGGTATGGTACATCACCTTCAAAAGCTGATTGAGCAAAGCCTGACGGTAAATGCCGCGATCGCGAAACCGCCGCGCCGAGGTGATGATGCTAGCCGGGGCGATCGCTGGCTTACCATACTTACCTAACGCCAAACTCAGCTCCGTATCTTCAAAAATATCGAGATCTGGCACCCCGCCAATTTCGACTACCACTGGCCGCCGCACAAAAATGCAGTGATCTAAATAAAGGA
>QBMP01000301.1:0-366 GCA_003242115.1 Phormidesmis priestleyi | reverse complement strand
GTGTTGAATACCAGGAGGTAAATCGCAGCAGCCAATGATCCAGATCAAAACTGTGCCTAAATCCGCCCCACACGCTGCTTTCTAACGCCGCTGCGGCTAGCTGTAGCGCCCGTGTATTCGGTAATAGCGTCGCCGGATGGTGTAGTAACACCGCATCCCCTACACTGGCCTCAATGCCGATATTCAGCCGCTGCGCCCGGTTAGCCGCCGCTGCCTCAATAATTTCAAAGTTAGGAAACTGTTGGATAATCGCCAGCGTATGATCAGAGCTAGGGCTCACCACCGCAATTAGCTGCTTATGGCCTAGTTGCTGCGACAGGTTTTCGAGTATTTTAGGCAAATAGCCATGACGAGCCTCATTAAAGC
>QBMP01000300.1 GCA_003242115.1 Phormidesmis priestleyi | reverse complement strand
ACTTAAAGTGACCGCTGTATAAAACGTCAAACCTTTTTATAGCAAAGACTTCAGCTATTAGCTGGATTAAAATAGACAGCTACTGCTGCACTGCTTCGAGGTGAGCTTTCTGGTCATCTGTTAGGGCATCGGCTCCGTCTGAATGTGCATCAAGCTCTGCTTCTACTTCTGTGTCTACTTCCGGCACGGCTGCTGGGCCGACTGTTCCCCTGCTACGATCCATGTACTCAATCTCACGAATGAGCGCCGCAACGCCCGCCGCAATCGTGAATGCCTGCTTGTCTTTGTACACAGGTCGCAGCGTCCATAATTTTTGCAGCAGGGCTTCGAGATGATCAGTGCGCCGCGCCGCGATGATGGGCTTTCGCTGAGTCATTTTTTGACGCCTCCTAATAGCAGGTGCACAAACGCTATACCCGGTAGGTACAAAGTAGGGTATTTATGCACATTCCCGAAATTGTCAGAAAGGGGTCAATCTGGGTCATCGCGTGTATTTTTGGATAAGAGGCTGAAACCACTGATATGAAAGGCTTTTAAGAAGCTGCCATACTTTATGGCGTGTTATCTGAACTCTTGCTTAGCCCACCCCCGTGAACACTATGTGAATGCCGTAACTGTGAGGGGTGGGCGTTGCTATTACCGACCGGAATTTCATTAGAGCGCCAACAGTGCAATCTCACTCTGAAATACATAGTAAGCGGCTATGGAAAGTGGCTACGTCATTCTTTTTGTGCCCATCTGTGCCATTGACACTCTATTTAAACTCTAATAGCGCTCTGTTATGCTCTGCTCCAGTAGATGCGAATAATGTACTCACCTCGTTTCGATATCACCGCAAAGCAGATGTCAATATCTCACAGACCGAATCGTAAAAAATAAGCGATAGGCGATCGCATTTGAGCTTTGCTACATGATAAAAATTCACTTAGCTTTCCTCGTTCTGCTCGCTTTTATCTGTGAGTAAAGTGACTCGCTGATGATACGAAAATCATCAGTGGTTTATTACCAGTTTTTGTAGTCGGCGATCAAGCTGCGAATATCGAAAACGGTTTGAGAAAAAGGCGGACTTGAATTCGCCATATTTAGCCTGCTCGCTACTCAAAAATCTAATCGGGCAACCTCATATTTTTGAACCGCTATCGGTGGATAAGTATGAGCGCTGCATTGATCAATTTTTACTACACCGTTCTCCACATTAGTGCGTGAGGTGCAGAGGTAATTTTAAACTGCTGGGTGCCGTAGTTTTCAGAAACGACTGCACTACTTTTGACTCTATTCATTTTTGCAACGCACGATGCAAACACCGGGAATGCTGATCTAGAAATTCAAGGTCTATCCAGTAGTAGTTTATGGAATGGCAGCAGTGGGCATCCGTCGCTTTTATAGATCGAAAACTGCTGCCTGCTTCGCCCGGTATCTACATCATTACCGATGAACATTTCTTCGTCTGGTATGTCGGCCAAGCGATAAATCTACAGAGCCGATGGACGGGCAGAGCACATCACCGATATCCGCAGCTCATTCGCACCAATCGTAAGCTTCAACATCGCATTTTCTGGCATCTTTTTTTACCACAGCAGTTGAACGAAAAAGAGCAGTTCTATATCCATTTACTGCGGCCTGAATTGAACGGCTGCAAAGTTAAAACCTATTTGCCCAAACAGCCACAGGTGGAGCGCGAAATTAAGCGACTTTTCAAGGTGCTTAATAAAACCACGATGCTCTTTCCTGTCATTCGTTCGGCGGTCGCGGGCGAATATGTCAACGCTGAAGGAACGCGCTGTGTTGTCACGATTATCTATACCAACGACTGTTTGCTGCTCGGTAAGTCGGCTAGAAAACGATACTCGGCTGAGGTCAAAAGGGCATGGGGTGGGTTCGACTGTTTGTGCGGCAGGTCTGACCAGTTTTATAAGCCGCTTTTTGTGAACGCTTATGAGGTCGGTGGCGAGCGCTTTGAGTTTGTCGTAGGCAGCGATGTTCTTTGGCACCTGGGCCATCATGCTGATGCCTACCGTCAGTCTGTCGGACAAGGTGAATTGTTCGGGGTAGAGGTCACAACTTTGCACCAGCTCGATGTGCTTGCTCTAGTCGAGATGAGGGAGGAATACGATCTCATCGGGTACGACAAAAAGACGCTGTGGGATGCTGCCTATCTGCGCTATCGAAAGCCAATGCTCGCACCGCTTAAAAGTTCGGGTGGCAATGGCCATTAGCAATAGATCTGATTCGTCGTTTTCGGGTGCTGCTTTTAGTGCGATCAGCTTGGGGGTTGTTTTGTGGTTATGGCCGTGGCTGTGGTCGTTGTGGGGTCGCTAGCCACGAGCAAACCACAAACCTTTTTAGGCATGACCACGAACCACAACCACAGATAAAAGTGATCGACCCAGTCAGTGATTGCTCATAGACGGCGGCAGGCCACAGCCTAGAATGGTGCGTAGCTATTTGTCGGTTCATGCAAGCGTCTATTCAACTGGCTACGGGTGCGGGCAGAATTGTCGATGGGCGGCTATGTTCGATGACCACTAGACATCTCAGCGACTATCATCAGCTCTGGCAACCCATGCTGATTGAGGCGGCGCTGCCAGATCGGGGATGGCCTTGGGAGTACAAGCTGCGGCAGGCGCAGCAGGAAGAACGGTTTGAGGCTTACGCTATCGAAGCGGCGGGCTTAACCCAGGGGATGCTGTATTTAGAAACCCAGTGGCACCGCTCTGGAACGCCTCAGCGAGATCGGCTAGTTTATGTCCAGGCGATCGCTTCCGCGCCTTGGAACAGAGTTGAGATTGAAGACCCGCCCTTCTTTGCTGGAATAGGACGGGCGCTGCTCCTGTTTGCTCGTCAGCGTAGTAAACAAATCGGCTATCAGGGGCGAGTGGGGCTACATGCGCTTCCTGGCTCTGAGGGCTTTTACCATCGAAACGCGATGCCTGACTATGGGCCAGACCTAGAAAAAGAGGGGCTGATATACTTCGAGTATGGCCCGATGCAATCCTGACTTGTTTTAAGGAGTACCCGGCAGTGGATGACCAGACCCTAGCTGAGCAGTTGGCAAAGACCGGCAATATGATGGATCTCGCCCGCGATGAGAACTGGGTGCGAGAGTCAGCTCAAATTGAGACTGAGTGTGGCGGGCGGATTGAGGCTGGGCTAGACATGAAAGCCTACGCACAGGCCAAGTACGATGACTCCCTAGCTCCCGTTCGGCAAGCTCTACGGCGACAGATGCGGATTCAGTCGATCCTCTTTGTTGA
The DNA here is from genome assembly GCA_003242115.1 of Phormidesmis priestleyi. Lineage (GTDB taxonomy): Bacteria > Cyanobacteriota > Cyanobacteriia > Phormidesmidales > Phormidesmidaceae > Phormidesmis > Phormidesmis priestleyi_A. The sequence goes on along the minus strand of QBMP01000300.1, from coordinate 2,083 downwards.
GCTAGAGCGTTGGATGATGGAATGGGACATCGGCATTGCCTTTGAAGCAACTTATACAGAAGCTAGAGAACGGGTGCGGACTCACCTCAAGCAGCCAGCACCTGAACTCGCGGCATGGGCTGAAGCCGTCCTTGTAGAAGCGGACTCAACGCCGCCGCTCTCGGCTCAGCCAGCCCGCGCTCAAACGAGAGCGCAACTCTTGGCAATGATGACCGATGAAGATTGGGAGACGCTAGCGCAGATAGCAGCCAGCGCCGCTTCCGCAAGCGTTCTTAGCGTTGCTAAGGCAGAGCAGCCGGTTTCTGTCGCGGCCTGATTTCAAGGTTTACCGACGCTGATTGTTTAGCGATCATTTTGGCTGATCGGTTGGGGCTATGGCGCTTTAGCTAGTGAAGGGTTTCAGTAGAGCGCTGGGCATAGAGTAGGGCTTACGGTGTTGCGGTTGTTGTGACGCTGTTGTGACGCTGTTGCGGTCGCGTTACACAAGGCACTGCAATAGACTCAGCCGTTTTGTTGTGATTGTTGCGGGTAAAAAAGTGGTATAAAGCCGCCCTGAAACCGCTGCTCGCAACCGCCGCAACAATCACAACACCGTTTTGTTTAGGAGATAATCGCCGTCTTCAGTTTCGGTGATCTTCTCAGCATCCAGCAGTGGCGCGAGCGCGGCCATCATCGAGCGCTGTGAGGTCAGCCCTTCGCGGCGGGCAAAGCTCGCCTGCGTCAGTTGGCGTAAGCTGACGTGCTCTTTTCTACGACTACTGAAGTAGCTCAGCACTTCTCTAGACTGCTGGCTCAAGCTCGGTTCGCGATGGGCTTCGGCGCGGTGGCTGTCCTCCGGCTCGTTAGGTTGGCGGGTGACCTCAAACGGCGCGGCATAGCCCCATTCGCCGTCAATCATCTGAATGTAGCCGGTCAGCACGGCGGCGGGTAGCTCTATCTGCATTGAGCGTTTCAGTGAGCTATACCATGACCGCTCGGTGCGCTGCGCGTGACCAACGGCGCACAGTCTGAAGCTGGCTTTGTTGCCGCTGGTCATGGCCAGATCTTCTACCGTTGACGCTTGCGCCATAATCCATACGAATTTACCTTTGCTCGGGCCGACGCTGCATATGGTCGATAGCCTGCCCATGAATGCTTTGTAGGCTTTCGGCGTCATCCCTTTCGATAGGCCGGGGGAGCATTCGTCAACGATTAGCAACTTCGGTCTATCGGCTGAGCTGGGAGCTAGCAAGAACTGCTCAAATAAGCCGGTGACTTTGGCGGTCACGGCATCAGGTTCTAGCGTGGTTACGTCAAACCTTGCCCGCTGACGGATGGGGATGCGTGACCAGTAGTAGGACTCGTTCGGGTCGTCTTTCGGATCGATTAGCCACAGGTCTACGTTGGCAGGAAGCTGTTGCACCGCGCGGGCGATCGCATACCCTTTACCCGCTCTCGGTGCGCCTAGCATCACCGTGCTCTTCAGCGTCTGGCTGATCGTGCGGCTCAGGTTATGAACCGGCAGCGGCGCGGGTAGCTCGGCGGCTATCGGGGCCTCGGCTGATTTCATGAGCTGCTTTGGGGCCAGGGCTTCGTAGATTAGCTGCTGGCGCTGGTTGTCGCTGATGTCTCTGAAGTCTTGCAGCACTCGGTCATGCGTGGCTAGGTTGCCTGCGGTGGCTCTCGATACGGCGGTCATCCCACAGCTTGCAAATATCAGCACGGCTCTAGCGATCGCATTACTGCGAATGCTCGGCACCAGGGCAAAGGCGATCAGCGCAATACTCGCGGCCCATGTGCCTAAGCTGATGGCGCGGGCTTGGTTGGCCAGTCGTTCGCGGTCGGCCACTTCAGTCAGGAGGTAGGTCATTACAGAACAGCGATCGCCCCTCCAATCATCAGCAATGAAAACCGCACTGCCCCATCAAACCGTAAGTTCTTTCGGCGCTGGCAGGTATCGGCTAGCAGCACGCAGAAGATATACAGCGGTATGCCTGCACCTAGCAGAATTGACCACAGCGGCAGCGGCGAGAGCACAGCTAGCTTCACCAGGGAGAAGAAACCGGCTGAATAGATCAGCCACTGGCTGCAATCGACCCACAGC
>QBMP01000002.1:61278-62198 GCA_003242115.1 Phormidesmis priestleyi | reverse complement strand
TGCCCAAAGCATTAGAATAGAGCACGCGCCAAACCCAAATCCCGATTACCGGGACTGAAACCCAACGGACTGGCTTCTATTAGTGGAACAACTTTGCGCGCGCCAAACCCAAATCCCGATTACCGGGACTGAAACCCCGGTTCTCGGTTGGTTCGCAGCCTTTATATCAGAGCGCGCCAAACCCAAATCCCGATTACCGGGACTGAAACGCGCGGGTGGCGGTGGCGGTGGTGGTACCATTCAGCGCGCCAAACCCAAATCCCGATTACCGGGACTGAAACAGCTGAAATGACATATATGTCACTTGGTCGCCCACTCGCGCGCCAAACCCAAATCCCGATTACCGGGACTGAAACGAAACGTCTACTTCAGTTGCTTCACACAGCTTACGCGCGCGCCAAACCCAAATCCCGATTGCCGGGACTGAAACTGACGGGACGATCGCCATAGGTCAGCCGATAGGCCTGCTCCACATACTGAAAGATTTCATTGGAGTGGAGGGCGCACTCTGTAGCGACATGAGAAGATGAGTATATCGCTCCGAAAATAATCATCTTGGACAAATCTCTGGGCCGTCTATCGTGTTGGCAACTTCCCTTGACGCTTTTGATCGCAGCGCTGCTGCGCTTTTGGCGACTAGATGCTAAGCCTCTGTGGGGAGACGAAATCTATACTGCCTTTCACAGTCTCGGCAAAAGCCCAACAGCACCGCCGATGGAGGGGCTGTTGTCGCTAGATTACTACTGGTCTTTGTTAGTGCCCTCAGCCCATAGTAGCCTCTGGCAAGCTGCCGCTTCGGTGATTACCTACGATAATAACCATCCGCCGCTTTTTTTCATGATGATGAATCTGTGGCTGCGCTGGTTTGGTGTGTCACTCTGGAGCCTCAGATCGCTCCCGGCGCTTTGGGGTGTTGTGGC
>QBMP01000002.1:56186-61268 GCA_003242115.1 Phormidesmis priestleyi | reverse complement strand
GCTATTACCTGGGCCGCCGGGTAGCTGGGACGAAAGCGGGACTTTGGGCAGCAGGACTTATGGCAGTCTCTCCCTACGGCATTTATCTATCGCAAGAATCTAGGCATTACGGTTTTGCGGTTGCGATCGCCCTGTTTTCTTTAATCCAATGGGTCGCGCTGATACAGGGCGATCGGTCAAAATACCGCTGGTTGGCCTGGATAGTGCTCAATGGGCTTGGCGTTTGGGTTCATTACTTCTATGGATTTTGTGTGCTTTCCCAGTGGGGATGGAGCGCGATCTGGCTCTGGCAACGCCGTTTCAACGCTGGGCAGCGTGCTTCCTGGTTAGATTCGGCCTGGTTAGATTGGGTAGGAGCGATGGGGCTGACTATCCTTTTATATCTTCCCCTATTGCCTTTGTTTTTGAGCAATGCTCAAAGCGGTGAATCTGATTTGCTGAGCCGTGTTGATTGGCTGAGCCGCACGATGCCCTGGTGGCAGACTATCCTATTGCCCTGGATTCAGTCTCTAGCTGCTGGTGTGTTTATGCTGATCCTGCTGCCGGTAGAGGAAGTTTCCGCCTGGGTTAGCATTCCATCTGCTTTGCTGATGCTCGGCGTATTTGGACTGATGCTATGGCAGGGAATTCTGGGCTGGCGCTCAGTAACCCATGTCGATTCGAGCAGGACAGATCTATACCCAGTATTGAATAGAGTATTGGTCCGCTACAGTCTGGGCGTATTCTTGATTATATTGGCCATTGTCTATGGGCTGGGTAAAGATCTCACCGTGGCTCCCCGCTATTTTTTTCCGCTTTACCCGGCGGTGACGGTGATCGCGGCGGCGGCATTGGCCCGTCGCCCACAGTGGGTTCTAGCGGTGGCGATCGCTGCTGGCATAGTGAGCCAGTCTGTCATTGCCTATGATCTAGCGTTGTTCAAACCCAACCTCCCTGAGCAAGTAGGCCAACGCTTAGCCACGGGGGCTGAGCCGATCCTGGTGCTCATGAGCCCTCAGCAACCTGATAATCAGGCTCGTGCGCTCAGTTATATTCTGGCCGTTCCTCGTAAAACCAATATGCTAGTGGGCTTTAGCAAGCCCGCCCCGTCATCTGAGGTTTGGCAGCCTGAGAATATCGACACGCCTGCGAACAAACCGCAAACCCTTTGGCTCGTTGAAATACACCGCGATCGCCCTTTTCCGTCTAGGGTCAATTTGCCTCAGCAGGCTTGCATGCCCGTGGGCGAACTGATAGAGACTAAGGGAGCTCAACAGCAACAATATCGGTGCGAGTAGCCGCTACCGGAGGGCCTTTGGTCAACGACTTGTCAACGACTTGTCAACGATTTGTCAGCTTGATGCCTCAATTCAAGCATCAAACCAGTGTTTTGACGCCGTGCAGCAGAATATCCAGCGCCTACTTTTAGAACTGCACAACACTAATCGGCGCACCAATGACCCAAAACAAGCACCTGAACGCTCAGCTATGACTTAGGTAAACCAACTGATTCTGTGCAATAGCTATTGAGCTGCGTGAGAATCTCATTTTCCTGAGTATCCAACGCCTTGAGCTTGTTGTAAGCGCGATCGCTCTGAGCCGTAAACGTGCCAAAAATCGCTCTAAAATCTCTCTCATTCTTCGATTCAATCACCATCTGCATCGCCCCATTTGCCTCCGTCAAAGCGCTTTTAGACCCTTCCACAAATGAGAGATACTGACTGCGATATTCACTCAGCTGCTCATCGGTAATATTAATTTGCTCAAACGCCTGCGTCATGGTGTTGAGCTGAGCAATTACCTTATTCACCGCAGCCGCATAATCCTTCGCACCGCCCTGCAAATCGCTGAGGCTCTGAGCCCCCGATAGCTTCACCTGAGCCGTTTCAATATCTTGATCAAACGCTTCTCGAATGCTCGTCGATTGCTGCGTGACCGCCGCGAATTGTTTACACTGCGAAGCCGGGGGATTGCAGCCAGCCAACAGGAAAATGAGTAAGGAGAAAAGAGAAAGGTTTCGCATGGACAGATTGGATTGCAAGATGCCTCAATGAGTTTAGAGCTTATGGTGGCGCTAGTGCCTATAGTTATTTTGAAAGGTTGCGCGATCGCACTTAATATCGCACTTAATATCGCACTTAGTAAGGAGACAGGTTACGTTGGCTGCTAAAACGTCTGAAACGCTAGATATGAACGCTCAGCAAGGATTTTCGTCACTGCTAGGCAAACGCTATTTTAACTATGGCGGGCAGGGGCCAATGGCCGATAGCGCGATCGCTGCCTTCACCCAAGCCCAGCAAAAAATTCAGACCGAAGGCCCCTTTGCCAATGCCATATACCAGTGGCTGCTCACTGAAGGCGAAAGCGTCCGAGCCGCCATAGCGCAAGCGTTAGGCGCATCATCTCAGACCATTACCCTCACCGAAAACGTCACCATTGGCTGCAATATTCCTCTGTGGGGACTGCCGTGGCAAAAGGGCGATCGCATTCTGCTAGGCGATTGTGAACATCCTGGCGTCGTCGCGGCTGTAGCCGAAATCAGCCGCCGCTATGGCCTAGAAGTCAGCACTTGCGCCCTAGCAGACACCCGCAACGGCGGCGATCCAATCGCCGTGATTGAGCAGGCGCTCAGCCCCAATACGAGGCTAGTAATCATCAGCCACATTTTATGGAATACCGGACAGGTGCTGCCCCTGCGTGAAATCGTCGCCTGCTGTCATGCCAACGCCCCGCATACCAGAGTACTCGTTGATGCCGCCCAGTCAGTTGGTGTACTACCACTCGATCAGCCCGGTTGGACGCTGCCCGAAACTAAGGCAGATTACTACGCCTTTACCGGGCACAAATGGTGGTGCGGCCCAGCAGGCATCGGCGGGCTGTACGTGCGTCCAGAAGTCTTGGCTGAAATGGCCCCGACCTTCATTGGCTGGCGCAGCGTCGAGGTCAATGATGAAGCCCAGCCAACGGGCTGGAAACCAGACGGACGCCGGTTTGAAGTCGCAACATCTGACTATGCGCTATGGAGCGCTTTGCGGCAGGCAATGACCGTACAGGCTACTTGGGGCAACAGCGCCGCTCGGTATGCCCGCATTTGCACCCTGAGCCAGCGGTTGTGGACAGGGTTGCAAGCCCTGCCCCAGGTGGCTTGCCTGATGACCCAAAGCCCACCGCCATCGGGGCTAGTCTCTTTTCAGCTACTTGGTGGTGACGGCCAGCCCAGCCCCGATTGGCACAGCGCCCTAGTAGAATCGCTAGAAGCCCAGAAAATATATGTGCGAATCTTACTCTCGCCCAACTGTGTCAGAGCCTGCGTGCACTATCTCACCCTCGAAAGTGAAGTAGATGATCTGATTGTGCAAATAAAATACTGGCTGCGATCGCGCCCAGACTCATCAGACTCATGAGTACTCTTTGCGTTTAATATCTTTGCGCTTAATACTCCTTTTCCTCATACTCCCGACAGCCCTCACAGGGGCCAAGCGGATTGGGGGCGCAGCGAATAAAGGGCGACCGGGCATTGAGCTGACAGGTAATATCGCCAATCACAAAGCCCATGCCATCGACATAGTGCTCATCGGGGTGGTGCGATCGCGCCGAAACTCTCACAGAAGATCGCTCTGGCCGCCTGCGCAACCGCTCATTGGCCGCATAATCAGCCGCCAGATGCAGGCTTTGCTGCACCTGCTGGCGAGAGTACTTGCCTAGCAGCACCGAAATCACCGCAGGCGATAGGCCAATCGCAATAATTACCAGCACAATCAACATTGCAACATGAAAAAGGAGTCTGTTGCTACTTAGTATGACCTAATTTTTGATTTACTCCAACGCATCATCATGGGCAAACCGGCGAAAGAGAAAATCAAGCGCATAGTTACGCAACTCGTAATAGCGAGGGTCTTTCATCACCTCAGTGCGCTTTCTCGGCCGCGCGAACGGAATCTCTAAGATTTCGCCGATATGAGCACTCGGCCCGTTGGTCATCATTACTAGGCGATCAGCTAAAAATAGGGCCTCATCAATATCATGGGTGATCATCAAAACGGTGGTGCGATGGTTGATCCAAATTTTGAGCAGCTCTTCCTGCATTTCTTCGCGCGTGATCGGGTCTAACGCGCCAAAAGGCTCATCCATAATCAGCACTTCGGGGCGAGTCGCGAGGGCGCGGGCGATGGCCACTCGCTGCTTCATCCCGCCTGAAAGCTGAGTCGGTTTCTTGTGAATAGCGTCGGTGAGTCCGACTAGCTCTAAATGCTCTAGCGCAATCTCTTTTCTCTCTTGCGGAGACTTTTTCGGATAAACCTGCTCAACCGCCAAATAAACATTTTCATACGCGGTTTTCCAGGGCAGCAAACAGTAATTTTGAAAAATCACCATTCGATCTGGCCCCGGCTCCGTAATCCGCTGATTGTTTAGCCGCACCTGACCAGCCGTAGGCTTACTTAGCCCAGACACCATATTCAACAGCGTAGACTTACCACAGCCCGAATGACCAATCAAGCAAACAAATTCGCCCTCATTCACAGTTAAACTGACGTTTTCTAATACCGTATATGGCCCCTTCGCCGTCTGATAAATTTTAGAAATGCCGTCAATCTCTAAAAAGCCAACTGCGCTATCAGGCGAATTGTTTAAAGGTTCGGTTGACAAATCGTTCATAAATTGTTGATCTTGGAGCGTATTAACAGCCGCTGGTATGGAGTTCATGAAAGTAACCAGAATAAATAGCGAGTGAAGCAGCCTCTAAACAAAACTAGATAAAGCCACCTCTAAACCGTCTGCGCAGCGACCAAATCGAGTGAGACTTCTTCGATTTTAATCTCTCGCTTGATGTCGAGCGATCGCAGATACTGCACCGGATTATCTGGACTAAAAACGCTGCCATCAAACAACGTAAAGGCGGTTCTTTCGGGCTCTAATCCAGGCACATTGAGCTGTCTAGCAGCCTCTGCGTAAATGTCAGATCGTCTCACTCTATCGACAATCTCAATCCAGTTGCGAGGAAAGGGGACTAGCCCCCAGCGCGCCATTTGCACCAGCACCCACAGCGCCTCAACCCGGCTCGGGCAGTTGGTTCTATTGGCATAAAATTCATTGAAGGCAGGC
>QBMP01000002.1:39486-56176 GCA_003242115.1 Phormidesmis priestleyi | reverse complement strand
CATTTCCGGCTCGGCCCCGGTGCCGCGATCATAGGGCTCCAAAAAGCCAGGCCGCAGATACCGGGCTTCGCAGCCCAAATACTCAGGCGGCGAAATCAGCTGCACAATCTCTTCTCGATGGCGACGATCTTCGCAGTATTCACAGGCTTCTATAAGCGCTTTTACCAGCGCCAAATGCGTTTCAGGATACCGATTCGCCCAAGCTTCACTAACCCCCAAAACCTTTTCTAAATAGTTAGGCCAAATCTCCAGGTCAGTCGCAATTACAAAGCCTACTTTTTCAGCGACTGCCTGCGTATTCCAAGGTTCGCCCGCACAGTAGCCGTCAATGTTACCAGCTTTGAGATTAGCCAACATTTCCGCAGGCGGAATCACGATCAAATTCACATCCCGATCAGGATCAATCCCGTCGGCTGCTAGCCAATAGCGCAGCATCAGGTTGTGCATTGAGGCTTGACTGACAATGCCTAGCCGATATACTCGCTGTGGATTGCTGGCGATCGCCCGACTAAACTCTGCCAAAGTGCGAATCCCACTCGCATAAAATTCTTGCGCTAACGTAATCGCATTACCGTTGCGAGAAAGCGTTAATGCGCTCAGCGTCGGCACGGGCGGCTGATTGTTCATTCCCATCGAAAGCGCTAGGGGCATGGCTGCCACCATTTGCGCTGCATCTAGACTGCCGCTAGTAATGCCGTCAGCGATCGCCTCCCAGCTCGGCGCTTTCACCAAATTTACCTGGGTCAATCCATGCTTGGCAAAAAAGCCTTTCTCTTTAGCCACCACCAAAGGCGCACAGTCTGTGACGGCCATGTAGCCCAAATTCAGGCTGGTTTTCTCTAACCCTTGCCCAGTCATCACCACAGGCGGCTGTTGCTGTTGCTGTTTTTTCGCTCGCTTCTGCTGGTTGAGAAAATAAATAATATCGTTGCGCAGATCGTAATAATCAGGATGGTTAACCACCTCTAGCCGATGGCGCGGACGCGGAATCGCCACATTAATAATTTGGCCAATGTGAGAGCTCGGCCCATTGGTGAGCATTACAATCCGATCCGCCAGCAGCAAGGCTTCATCGGCATCGTGAGTCACCATCAGGCAAGTCAGCTGGTTTTCTTGGCAAATAGTAATTAGCTGCTCTTGCAAACTGCCTCTGGTCAAGGCATCTAATGCGCCAAAGGGTTCATCTAATAGCAACAGCTTGGGGCGAATCGCTAGCGCCCGGGCTATCGCCACCCGCTGCTTCATCCCACCCGACAGTTCAGCAGGCCGCTTATCCACCGCGTGGCGCAAATTCACCATATTAATATTGTGATCAACAATCTCACGCCGCTCCGCTGCTGACTTGTCTTCATAGACCTGATCGACTGCTAGTGCAATATTTTGCCAAACCGTTTTCCAAGGCAGCAACGAGTAGTTTTGAAAAACCACCATCCGATCCGGCCCCGGCTCTTTGACTTGCTTGCCTTCTAAAATAATCCCGCCCTGCGTCGGCTTATCTAAGCCAGCAACAATATTGAGCAGCGTCGATTTACCGCAGCCAGAATGGCCTAATAAACAAACAAACTCACCCGGCTCAATCGACAAATTAATGTTCTTAAGCGCAATATATCGTCCGCCGCCCGCTAGCGGAAACACCCGATCAACATGGTCAACTTCTAAAAACGCAGTCATAGTGATTAGCCAAAATGGGTAGCGCTGAATTTACGCAGCTTATTAGACCTCTTGCATAATTACTTTTGTGATATGCTAATTTGTTTTAAACAAAAGGGCCTTTGCCTGCACTGTTTGGATGGCCCTAGTTAAAGGGCCGATATTAAAGGAATTCGGCAAAGCCTTTAATACTACCATTAAATCTATTATGCAAGAGGTCTATTGTTGCTAAGATCCGTGGTTGCTAAGATCCGTCGTTGCTGAAAGCCCTCTATTAAAGCCCTCTATTAAAGCCCTCTACTGCTGCGGCTCCGATGGCACCACCAAAGAAGCCAGCCAAGCCACCATCCGATCTAAAATCAGGCCGACAATCCCCACATAAATCAAGGCCAGAATAATTTCACTGAGTTGAGAACTGTTGTAAGAGTCCCAAATAAAGAAGCCAATACCCACACCGCCGACAAGCATTTCAGCGGCAACAATTGCCAGCCAAGAAAGCCCAATGCCAATTCTTAGCCCGGTAAAAATGTAAGGTACTGCCGCCGGAAACATAATCTCTCGAAAGTACTTAAACCCCTTCACCCGCAGCACTCTAGCAACGTTCTTATAGTCTTGAGGTATTTGTTGTACACCCACGGTTGTGTTGATAATAATCGGCCAAATGGCAGTAATAAAAATCACAAAAATAGCCGAAGGATTCGCTTCTTGAAACGCTGCTAGAGCGATCGGTAGCCAAGCCAGCGGCGGCACCGTTCGCAATATTTGAAACAGCGGATCGAGCGCATCGAACATGAACTCACTAGAGCCAATTAAAATGCCCAGCGCAATTCCCACTACAGCCGCTAGCGTATAGCCCACCGCGACTCGTTTTAGACTGGCCAAAATCTGCCAGAACAATCCTTTATCCGTTCCCCCATTGTCAAAAAAGGGATTGAAAATTAAATTAGACGTGTCTTGAAACGTTTTAATCGGGCTGGGCAAATTAGCGTCAGGGCCACTACACAGCACCTGCCATAGAGTCAGAAAGAATAAAAGAGCCACTAGCGGACGAAACAACTTATGCGGCGGATTTTTGATCCACGCCAGCAGAAAATTTGGTTTAGCCGGTTGATTGTCAAAGTTGATGGTCATAGCACTATCGTCCATCTAAAATTTCAAAGTATCTGAAAGCTTGAAAAGGCTGGCAGAAGGCAGCCCTTTCAAGCTTTCCAAAAACATTAGACCTTCTTAATCTTCAAACTATCCAAGTAAGCTTTTGGATCTTCAGGATCAAATTTCACGCCGTCAAAGAAGGTTTCTACACCGCGTGAATCGCTCGTCGGAATGTCCGTTTCGGCAACGCCAATTGCTTTGGCTGCCTCTTTCCAAATATCAGAGCGATTTACTTTGTCCACCAAGGCTTTCGTATCCGTATCTGCCGGAATATAGCCCCAGCGAATATTTTCTGTTAAGAACCAAAGATCATGACTCTTATAAGGATAAGACGCATTATCTCGCCAAAACTTCATCGAAATATTGGGATCTTCAACGGTGCGGCCATTGCCGTAGTCAATCTTGCCCTGAATTCTACCGATAATGTCTTCAACCGGCACCTTAAACCACTTATCTTGAGAGACAATCTCGCACATTTCCTGCTGATTTTCTGGCAAATCACACCATTGCTGCGCTTCTAAAACAGCTTTAGTCATTGCTAGCGCCGCTTTAGGATTCGCATCTACCCAGTCGGCTCTCATCGCAAACGCTTTTTCTGGGTGATCTTGCCATAGCTCTCCGGTCACCAGCGCCGAATAGCCTTGTTTTTGGTTCACCAATTGAGCATTCCAGGGTTCTCCTACGCAAAAAGTCTCCATCGCCCCAATTTTCATGTTGGCAACCATCTGAGGCGGTGGCACCGGGACAACAGAAATATCTGTTTCAGGATTAATACCGCCCGCTGCTAACCAATAGCGCAACCACAAATCATGCGTACCGCCGGGGAAAGTCATCGCCGCGCTCAGCTCTTTGTTGTTCGCTTTAGCCTTTGCAAACACCTCGGTCATTTTGGAGCTATCAGTGCCAATCTTGAGATCGGTGTAATCGTTACCAACCGAAATTCCTTGGCCGTTGACGTTCAATCGGGCCAAAATGTACATTGGCAAAGGCTGCTTGGTAACTTTGCCCAAGGTCATCAGGTAGGGCATAGGCGTCAGAATGTGCGCACCATCGATACCGCCGCCGCCTGAGCCGAGTTCCATATTGTCGCGGGTGACCGGCCAAGAAGCTTGCTTGAGCACTTCTACGCCAGTCATGCCGTATTTATCGAAGATTCCTTTCTCTTTGGCAATGATCAAAGGTGCTGAATCTGTTAAAGCGATGAATCCTAGCTTAGCCGTGGTGATTTCTGGAGCTTCTTCTGGACTGATCTCAGCGGCTGGCAGGGTTGAAGGCGCGGCGGCTGAATCAGTTGCGTTTGAACCGCTATTGGCACTGTCACTACTTGACGTACAGCCATTGATTAGCAGCGCTGCTGCTGCCGTTGTTCCAGTGGTGAAGATAAATTTACGACGAGATATTTTGGACATAAAATGACCTAGCCAAGTATGTGTTGGAGTAAAGTTGTAAAACGCACAGGTTGCCAGCTGAATTTGAAGGCTTAGCAAGGGTGAAACCCCAAGCACGCAACCTAGAGAATAAAAGACGATTCTGAAATTTAGTCGAAATCAATAGATTAGAAAATCAATCACCAACAGTTTCAGCTTCAATAAGTCTTTTCATCTATCTTTGCTCAATCTCTAAAAGCTTATCCCTATGAAGGGGAGTTTCTGAGGCGTTTTCGGACAGGTTTTCGGACAGCTTTCAGGCAGTTTTCCAGGATCAAGGGTGGATCTGCTAGTGACGGTTGAAATCGCAGACTGCGGTTGATTGAACGCTCCATTAGGAATCAATCGAGCGTTAATCGGGAGTCAGCCGAGATGAATCGGCTTTGCTCGAATTGCGTCAGTTGCAAAACTTCAAAAACAAAAATGACAGATTTCTAAAGGCTATTTTGTATTTAAATATACGGATATAGCCTTTAGCAAAGGTTTATCGCATAGATATAATGCAAAAATTGCATTATATCTAGACGGTTTCATTGGGTTTGGGCAAGAGAAAAGGCGAGCAGTCATAACCGACTGTCTCTGGCTTTTACCTGCTTTTAGCGGTTATCTATTTTGAGCTCTTGTCCGTTTTCGGCTTCAGCGTAGAGGCCACATGCAGGTCTTTGAGCTGACTTGGCTCCACCATTGAAGGCGCATTCGTCAACAGATCGCGGGCCTGCTGAGTTTTCGGAAATGCTATAGCCTCACGAATAGAGTGCTCACCCGCTAACAGCATCACCAATCGGTCTAGTCCGTAGGCAATGCCGCCATGCGGCGGAGTGCCATATTCAAATGCTTCGAGCAAAAAGCCAAATTTGTCACTCGCTTCTTCAGCCGAAAGTCCAATCGTTTCAAATACCTTGGTCTGCACCTCTGGCTGATAAATTCGCAAGCTGCCGCCGCCAATTTCATAGCCGTTGTACACGATGTCGTAGGCTACCGCGCGGGCCGTGGTCAACTCCGCAGCATCTTCAGGGTGTGGTGCGGTGAAGGGGTGATGCAGCGCTTCGTAGCGGTTTTCATCGGCGTTCCATTCAAACATGGGGAAGTCTGTTACCCATAGCAGGTTGGTTTTGTTTTCATCGATGAGATTGAGTTCTTTGGCGATCGCCTGCCGCAATTTGTCCAAAGTCGCATTTACCGTACTCGTATCGCCCGCGCCAAACAACAACAAATGACCGGGCTGCGCTCCCGTACGCTCTAACAAAATCTGCTTTTGCTCAGCCGTGAGATTGTCTTTAATCGCGCCGATGGTGTCAATTTCGCCGCCTTCGCGCACCCGAATGTAGGCAACGCCGCCCGCTCCAGCATCGGTCGCCACCTTAAACAAATCTCCTTTCGGCTTAATTCGCACATTAGAAATCGCGTTATTACCGCCCGGAATCGGCAGCACCTTTACCTGTCCGCCGTTTTTCACTGCACCTGAAAACACTTTGAATCCAGAGTCTTTCACAATATCTGAAACATCGACTAGCTCTAGGCCGTAGCGAGTGTCCGGCTTGTCGCTGCCGTAGCGATCCATCGCTTCTGCGTAGGTCAGTCGAGGGAAAGGGGTGACAATATCAATGCCTTTCACCGTTTTGAAAATATGCGCTAGCAGTCGCTCATTTAATGACAGGATCTCTTCTTGATCCATAAAGCTCATTTCCATATCGAGCTGCGTAAATTCGGGCTGACGATCTGCGCGCAAATCTTCATCGCGAAAGCAGCGGGCGACCTGGTAATACCTGTCCATGCCCGCCACCATCAAAATTTGCTTAAATAGCTGAGGAGATTGTGGCAACGCGAACCACTCGCCTTCATTCACCCGCGAAGGCAAGATAAAATCGCGGGCTCCTTCGGGGGTAGATCGCGTCAGAATCGGCGTTTCGACCTCGATAAAGTCTTCAGTGTCTTCTAAAAAGCGGCGAATGGCTTTGATTACATCGTGGCGCAGGCGCAGGTTACGGGCCATGCGATCGCGCCGCAAATCCAAATACCGATACTTCAGCCGCAGATCTTCGCGCACATTTTCTTCTTCAGCCGTAGATATCTGAAACGGCAACTGCTTACGTACGGCATTCAAAATCGTCAGCTCGTCGGCATAAATCTCGACTTTGCCGGTCGGCAGCTTCTCGTTTAGTGAGTCTTCGGGGCGCTGAGTCACGCGGCCCACCACTTTGACCACATATTCATTGCGCACCTCTTCCGCAATCGAATAGGACGCTGGAGTGCGTTCGGGATCGCTGACAATTTGTACGGTGCCAGAGCGATCGCGCACATCCAAAAACACCACCCCGCCATGATCGCGTCTGCGATCCACCCAGCCATAGAGCGTGACCGTCTTTTCTATATGTTCAGATCGAAGGTGACCGCAATAAAGGCTACGCATGGCAACAAAGCAGGTAAACAATACCGAAAATAAAACCTTTACATTATGAAGGATTCGGGCCCGTTGCGGCACATAATCTTTGCCGAACCCTTCACAGGAACACCCCCCAAATACGCTACGCTAGCAAAGTAGTCTCTGGTTTTGGTCAGTTTGTCAACTGCGCGGCGCACCTCTTTTCACTCCGTCAGCCCAGAGCAGATTATCGCTGCCCAAACCGTGGCCTCTAAAATCCCGGCAGAAATCCCGGCAATAATCCCGACAGAAATCCCAGCAGATTCCAAAGCATCGGCTCCAGCGTGGTTTACCGACCACATGCTATTTCACTATTACCGCTGCCGTCGCCGATTGCACCTCGACAGCCACGCCGATCCCACCCTCAAAGATCCGCCCAGCGACTACTTTACCAAGCTCCGTGAAGACAGTGCCCAGCATCGACAAGCCACCCTTGCCCAGTTTCAGCCTCTCAGCCGTCCTACCTACCCGAAATACAACTGGATAGCAGGCGCTAACGCCACTCAGCAGCTAATGGCCGTCGGCACAGAAACCATCTATGGCGGCATTCTCATCACCCAAGGCCCCGGCGATACGTGGTATCGCAGCGAACCTGACCTGCTGGTGAAATGTGCGGGCCGCTCTTGGCTAGGCGATTGGTACTACGTGCCCTACGATGTCAAACTTGGCAAAAAGCCCAAACCCGAATATCAGCTCGTTGCCGCCTTTAATGCCTATGTGCTGGCCGAAGTGCAGGGCGTATGGCCCGAAACCGCCTGGCTCTTTCTCAAAGAAAAGCAGTACGCCGTCAGCTTAGAGCGCTACGTCCCCAAGCTTCAGGCCGCTTTAGACGACTGCTTAGATCCGACCAATGGCATTTTAAGCAATTCTCAGGCTCCTGAAGTTTTTATCTCCCGCAGCCGCTGTGATATGTGCCCTTGGCTCAGCCACTGCTACCAGGTCGCTAAAGATCAAAATCATCTTTCTCTGCTGCCTGGGGTGACGCAAAAGCGCTATCCGACTCTAGTTGAAAGGGGGCTTGCGACTGTCGAAGCGCTGGCAACGGCTGAACCTAGCGAGTTAGCGGCGGCGATGGATGTGGAGCTACCGGTGACCGAGAAAATGATCTCTCAGGCGCAGGCCAATTGGACAGGCAGCGCGATCGCTCGCCTTCAAACCAGCCGCTTCCCGCTCACACCCACAGATATTCCCACCACCGACATCGAAATCTACTTCGACATCGAAGCCGCCCCCGACAAAGACCTGATCTATCTGCACGGCGTTTTGGTCATTGACCATCTAGCGCAGGAAGAAACCTTTCATGCGCTTACTGCCGAATCACCCGACCAGGAAGAAACCGTCTGGTTTGAGTTTTTAGCCCTGGTTGAGCGCTATCCCAACGCTCCGATTTACCACTTTTGCCCTTATGAAGCCCAAACCGTCAGCCGACTCAGCGATCTGTACGGCAATGGGGGCACCAATATAGAAGGGTTGCTCAATCGCTTTATTGATATTCACAAGCGCATTGTCGATGCCGTTGCCCTTCCGGTCGAGAGCTACGCGCTGAAGCACCTAGCCCGCTGGATGGGGTTTGAATGGCGAGATGCCGATGCCAACGGAGCGCAATCAATCTGCTGGTATGACGACTGGCTGCGCACGGGCGATCGCACCTACCTGAACACCATCCTGCGCTACAACGAAGACGACTGCAAAGCCACCTACCGCGTCAAAGACTGGCTAGTTAAGTTTGCTCAGCCCTTTTGGGACGCTGAGAACCACGCTGAGAACCCCTAATCGCGGTAAAGCAATTTAGAGCCATCACACCGGGCTACTACATGCGCAACATGATTGACCACGACCGTTTATTCAAAGAGCTGCTCTCTACCTTTTTTCTCGAATTTTTAGAATTATTTTTGCCAGAAGTTGTCAGCTACATTGAACCAAACTCAATTGTCTTCCTAGACAAAGAAGTTTTTACCGATGTCACCGCAGGTGACAAGTATGAAACCGACCTGCTTGCTCAGGTTCAGTTTCGAGGCGAACCCTCATTTTTTCTAATCCATGTCGAAAACCAAGCAAAGGCCAAGTCAACATTTGGCAAACGCATGTTTCGCTACTTTGCTCGGCTGTTTGAAAAGCACGACTATCCCGTCTATCCAATTGTCGTGTTTTCCTATGACCAGCCCAAAATCTCCGCACCCAGCGAATTTAGAGTAGACTTTCCAGATTTTTCAGTTCTCAGATTCAACTACCGAGTCATCCAGCTCAATCAGCTCAATTGGCGCGACTTTTTAATGACTCAGAATCCAGTTGCCTCAGCGCTTATGGCCAAAATGAGCATCGCCCCAGCCGATCGGCCCAAAGTCAAAGCAGAGTGCCTACGTTTATTAGTCACCCTCAAACTCAATCCCGCAAAAATGCAGTTGATCTCTGGCTTTATCGACACCTACCTAGATCTGACGCCTGAAGAGGATGCAGCGTTTAATATTGAGATAGGCCAAGCTGACCCAGAAGCGCAGGAGGAAATGATGGAAATTGTTACTAGCTGGATGAGAAGAGGACTTGAGCAAGGCCGTCAGGAAGGCCGTCAGGAAGGTCGTCAGGAAGGTCGTCAGGAAGGCGAACTGAGAATTCTATTACGGCTACTAACCAGAGCGTTAGGAACATTGCCCACCTCTATTCAAAGTCAAATTGAGGGGCTGACGGAAAGGCAGCTTGAGCAGCTGTGCGATCGCCTACCTACGCTCACGACTGTCAGTGCGCTCTCCACTTGGCTCAATACGCTAGCCCCTTTAGAAGACTAGATGCATAAAGCCAGCGGAGAAGTAGCGCAGAGAGAATGCAGAGGCTTAGACCACAGCGCTTTCCTCCAAGACAGCGGCCCATAGCAGACCTCGATCTATAGATGCGCCTTCGTCTCCTTCACCCCCTTCGCCACCTTCAGTTTCAGGTTCGACTTCTTCAGTTTCACCCCCTTCGCCACCTTCAGTTTCAGGTTCGACTTCTTCAGTAGGAGCCGGAGCCTCATCATCACTGGTGGCCTCGCCACCCTCTTGTGGCCCACAGGCTGTAAACAACGAGGCCGCCAATCCAAGCGATAAAAATAGTTCTGCTGCTTTCAGTTTTCTAGCCATAGAATTTTGTGGAGAATGAAGACAGCTCTCATAATATATTTAACGAGACTTGATATCAATAGATTCAAGGAATTCGCATCGACTGACTTTCTTGGATCAGCATTTTTATTAAACGCAAAAACCGCTTCCGTCAGATATTTGGTGATCGCAACCTGATGCGAGGAGCGATCGCAGTCCACGCTATAAGGAGTACATATGAATAAAAGACCATAAAATATTTTGCTAATCAATAATAAATCTAAATAGCTCGTGCCAGAATGCTGTGTCTAGCTCAATACACCTAGCTAGAGGTGTATCGGGCATTTATTGGTCATTCAGTGGGTGTTTGGCTCCCGTCTAAAGTCTTTCAAAAAGTCTTTCAAAAATTTTGTCGAAAATAGGTTTGACAAAGCGCCCTTAAATCCGCACAATAGAGATCGCCTGAGAGCAGAGAAGCTTAACCGCCTCTCAAAGCAAGGGCCCGTAGTTCAATTGGTTAGAGCACCGCCCTGTCACGGCGGAAGTTGCGAGTTCGAATCTCGTCGGGCCCGTTTTTTTAGTTCATAAAAGCCTGTAAAGGCTTAAGTTTGTAAAAGCCTAAATTTCACTAAATTTCAATCGTGCCGCCGTATTTGACCGGGAGCTGATTTTCTTCGGGCAGGCCCATGACTTGGCTATACAGCTTAATATATTCAACCGCAGACTGCTCCCAGCTAAAGTGAGTCGCCATTGCCCTTTTTTGCAACGCTTCCCACTGCGGCTTAAAGCGATAGGCTTCAGCAGCGCGCACCATTGAGGTAAACAAATCCAGCGGTTCGTAGCGATCAAAGCAGTAGCCAGTGCCCGCTTCGTTAATCGGATCGTTGTGGCTGACGGTATCGACTAGCCCGCCTGTACGGCGCACAATCGGCACGCAGCCGTAGCGCATGGCAATCATTTGACTGATGCCGCAAGGCTCAAAGCGTGAGGGCATTAAGAAGGCGTCACAGCCCGCATAGATGCGGCGAGCCACCGCGTCACTGTACATAATGTAGGCGCTAGCTCTGCCGGGATAGCGGGCAGCCAGTTCCCACAGCTGATTTTCGTAGGCGCGATCGCCCGTCCCTAGCACCACAAATTGCGCATCTGAATAGGCCAAATACCGATCCATCGTCTGCAAAATCAGGTCAATACCCTTTTGCTCTACCAGCCGACCAACCATGCCTATTAAAAAGGCATCTGGGTTTTCAGCTAGGCCCATTTCCTTTTGAATCGCGGTTTTATTGAGCGATCGCTTAGCCAAATCCTTCGCCGTGAAGTTATGCGCTAGCTTAGAATCCGTCGCCGGATCGAACAAATCGAGATCAATGCCATTGACAATGCCGCTGAGCTTACCGCTAATAAAAGACAATAGTCCTTCTAAGCTTTCACCATACTCAGGCGTTTTAATTTGCTCCGCGTACGTCGGCGACACCGTATTCACCTTGTCGGCATACTGCAACGCTGCCGCCATCGTGTTGTGCCCCTGCATAAACCACGGACACCACGTCATTTCTTCTAGCTTCCAGCGCCACGGCCCCTGATAGGCCAAATTATGAATAGTAAAGACGGTGCCGATGTCAGAAACTTCGTGCATCCATACCGGCAGCATGCCCGTGTGCCAATCGTGGCAGTGAATGATATTTGGCTTCCAGTGGTTCCAGGCAAACTCAGCCGCCCCATTTGCAAAAAAGGTAAAGCGCCACTCTTCATCTGCGCCGCCATAAATCATGCCGTTATCAAAGCAGGGATGGCCAAATAAATAGAGCGGCACATCGGTATTCGGCAGCTTGGTTTCGTACACTGCAAACGAATTAGACATGCAGTAGCCCCACCAAACTGGATCAGCAGGCACCTCTACTTTGCCTGCCATCGAATTGTAATAGGGCATCAATACGCGCACATCGTGGCCCATTGCTCTTAGCACTGCGGGCAATGTACCCACGACATCGCCCATCCCGCCAACTTTCGCTAGCGGCGCAGCCTCAGCCGCCACAAATAAAATTCGCATATCACGCTCACCTAAAACTTAATTAATTAAAAACTCCAGACCAATCACATTGGTCCAATTACGTCCAAGTTTATAGTGGTTTGACCCGAGAGGCACGCGCCATCTGTCGGCTATGCGCAGGACGTAACCGGAGGAGCGTTCAGCTTAGTTTGCGCCTGTGTCAGAAACATCGGCCAGTGGCACAGCGTTTTCACCCATCGGCTCATCGGTAAGGTCGTCAAGCACAATCTCACGCTGACCGGGTATATGGGTTTTCATATGGTTGTGCTGCTGCTCGTCGAGTTCTCTAAGCTGCCGATTGGCCACATCAAAAGCGTCTCCAATCACCGTTTCTAATGGCGGATACTGCACGCCTTCATCAGGGCTTTTATCGACAACCACCTCACGATTTTCAGGAACGGTAATGTCAAGGCGAACCCGGTAGGACGAACCGCTGCCAGGATGAACGTGCGTTTTTTCGATGGCGACGCGGCAGCTACTGATCTGGTCGTAATACTGCTCTAATTTTTCGATTTTTTGAGTAATCAGGCTTTCTAGTGCGTCCGTTTTAGGCACATCTCGGTAGGAGATAATCGGTGAAATTCTCATATTTTGCTTCGTTTTGATAAGGACTTTACAGTCTAAGGAGTGCCTTATTGTGAGCAAAAATAAGCTTTTTAGCCTCTATCAGAAGAGTGCTTTAGGCGCGATTGTGAGTATTGATCTCATCTAAAATTTCCTGTGCACCTTGGCTGCGAAGCTGAGTGGCCAGTTCGGTGCCGATGCGCTCCGCCTCAGTAGATAATCCGGTGACGATGCCCGTAATCATCCGCTGACCATCCAGACTCGCGACAATCCCTTTGAGGGTGAGCTTGCCATCTTCAATCACGGTATTCACCCCGATGGGAACCTGACAGCCGCCTTCTAATTCTCGCAGAAAGGCCCGCTCTGCGTAGCAGCGATAGGCGGTAGGTTCATGCTCTAGTACTTTGAGCAGCGCCAGAATGTCATCATCGCCAATGCGGCATTCGATGCCGAGTGCGCCTTGACCCACAGCATGAAGAGAAATGTCGGCAGGTAAGATTTGATGAATGCGATCGCTCATCCCCAGTCGGTTTAAGCCCGCCGCTGCCAAAATAATTGCATCGTACTCCCCGTCATCTAGCTTACGCAAACGAGTATTCACATTGCCGCGAATGTCTTTGAAGGTAAAGTGAGGAAAGTGATGGCTCAGCTGAGCCAAGCGCCGTAACGAAGAAGTGCCAATCACCGCGCCTTCAGGCAGCGTATCGATTTGCTTATCTTTGTGCTTGGCATGGACGACCATCGCATCTGCCGGATCTTCGCGCTCAGTCACGCAGCCCAACTGTAGCCCTGCTGGCAAATTCGTCGGCAAATCTTTGAGCGAATGCACCGCAAAGTCAATTTTGCCGCTGAGCATGTCGTCTTCTAGCTCTTGAGTAAAAAGCCCTTTGTCACCGATTTTAGAAAGCGCCACGTCTAAAATTTTGTCGCCTTGCGTTTCCATCGTTGACACCTCAAAGTGGATGTCAGGAAAGGCGCGGCTCAGTTCAGCCTGTACCCAGTGCGTTTGCACAAGCGCCAGCTGACTTTTGCGAGAACCGATCCGTACCGTCCGAGTGGCAACGTTAGAAGACATACTAAAGCGAGCGTTTGCTATGGTGATTAGTTGAAAATAGCGCCAATGTTTTTTTGCACGGAGCGCATAAGATCACCAGCCTACCGCAATAGGAGCCTGCTTTGAAGCACTCAAACCTATGCCAGCGGCTGTTTATTTCTTGATTTAGAGCAGTAGCACTCAGATCTCAAGTGTTACAAAGCCTCTGCCAAAACATAAAGTTCTACAAACAACTGTGTATTCATTGTTACGTCACTTGATCCAATCGGCTATCTCGCCAGCGCTGGCCTTTTATTTAGCACTCTGTGGTTTTGTTGGGGGTGCTCTTTTATGGGCGCGTCCGGTGATAGCTCAGCAAGTTGATCCGGGGCTACGGCAAGAATTTTTGAGCGATCCGCTAAAAGACAGAACGCCCGATCCGCTATTGCCCATGCTGACGGTGAAAAGAGATCTGAGCCCTTTAGAACTCAGTGCATTGGCCATTGACTTAGGACTGCTCGACCAAAATGCGCAGCAGCTGTTAGCGGCAGGAGAACCGGATCAGGCATTTGAGCTTTGGCGGCGATCGCTGCGCCTGCGCCGTCTATTAGGGCCTTTTGAAGAATTTGCTGCGATTCAAAAAATTGCCGAAGTTGCATGGCAGCAGCAGCGCTCAGAAGATGTGCAGCTTTTGACATTGCGCACCCGACAGATTTGGCAAACGATTCAAGCCGCCTTGGGTCTACCGATAGAGCCAAAATTTGGCGCGTTACCGATAGATGAGTCTGCGCCTGCGAGCCTACTAGTGAGCGGAAATACGGCGTCTAATTTAGAAGTGCTGACTGCATTAGCTCAAACCTTTACGACTCTACGCGATATTGATTCTGCGGTAGAGGTTTACCAGCAGCTAATCGCGCTAACAGCCGCTCAAACCCCTGCGCCAAGCAATCAAATTACCGCTCAAAAAGTAAGTTTGGCTAAACTGCACTTGGAATGGTTTCAGTTTGCCGAAGCCGCCGATGTGTATTTAGAACTGCTCAAATCAGCGCGCAATACTGGCGATGTCGTCAGTGAAACGGCTTATTTAGAGCAGCTAGTCTATAGCTATCAGCAGGCCGATTCACTGACGAATGCGGTGAGGGCGCAAACCGATTTGATTGGGCTGTACCAGAGCCAGGGTGAAGTCGAAAAGCTACCGCAGCTATTGGTGGCGATCGCCCAAAACTACCGCGCGCTCAACCTGCCAAAACCCGCCATCGAATACTATCGCTCCGCCTACAGCGCCGCCCAAAGCTTGCAGCAGTTTAGCTTCTCGGCCCAAGTTCTCAAAGACTTAGGGGAGCTATATCGCAGCCTTGCGCTCACCGACGAAGCAATTGGAGCCTACAGCTTGCTCATTCCAGTCGAGCGCCAAGCCTACAACAGCTATGGCATCATGAATGCTTACGACAATATTGGTCAGCTTCAGCGCCGCCAGGGCAATTTGCAGGCCGCCTTTCAAGCCTTTGAGCAAGCCCTCGTAATTGCCAGAGATCTCAACCTGCGCGAAGACTATTTTATTGAGCAAATTGGCTCAGTTGCGCCGCCGCCCAGCCTGATTCCATAAGTAAGTGCTTTTACCACTCGATTCGTTAAAGCAACGAACTAAAGCACGAACTCTAACCCACTAAGCTAAAGGCTCACCGGCTTCGTCCTCCGGCACGATTTCAGTTTCAGATTGAGCCGCCTTAACCCAGCGATTCAACTCACTGTGCTGAAGAAAAAAGGTTTGATATTCGCTAGCTTTCTCCGAGAGCGAAATGCCATACGTTTTGAATCGCATCACAACCGGCGCGTAAAAACAATCCGCAATCGAAAATTCTCCAAATAGCCAGGGGCCGCTATTTTCTCGCAGGCATTTTGACCAAATCTGATCGATTCTGGCAATGTCTTGCAAAGCGGAGGCTGAAAGCTCCACTTTTCTCATCGCGCGGCAGTTCATCGGTAGTTCGCTGCGTAGTCCCATAAATCCAGCGTGCATCTCAGCGCAAATTGATCTAGCTTCAGCCCTAAGCGCCTGATCGTTTGGCCAGCCTTGATGGGCCAAGTATTTTTCAGAGACGTATTCACAAATTGCCAAAGAATCCCAAACGGTTAGAGATTCATCTATCAGCACTGGCACTCGGCTAGTAGGAGAATATTGGCCTAAGCGAGATTTAAGCCCTGCTTGCTGAAGCGATTCTTGAATTTCTTCAAACTCAAGCTTGAATGTAGAGAGCAGTAGCCAGGGTCGCAAAGACCAAGAGGAGTAGTTTTTGTTGCCGATGATCAGTTTCAAGGGTTGTTCCTTAATTGTTCTTAGAGCTGTTCTTAAGTTGTCTCTTTAGTCGTGCATCAAATCGTCGAGTTCAGCGTAGTCAGGTAGGGTCGTGTCGATTTGTTTGCCTTTGCGGATGACGATGCGATCGCTCTGTCCTCTTGCCATCAGTTCATTAAAGCTACGCGCTTTAAACACGACCAAATCCGCCGATAGCCCTTCGCCTAGCTGTCCTGTTTTCTCTAATCCCATCATCTGCGCAGGCTTGAGCGTGATTGCCTGCGGCCAGTCTGCAATTGGATGATCCAACTGGCCAATGCGTACAGACTGCGTAAAAGCTTCGAGTCCATCATGATCGCCATAGGCAAAAAACGGATCGCGACAGTTATCGGAGGCCAGCGCGACGTTCACACCTGCTGCCTTGAGTTCGTGCAGAATGGTGACCCCTCGAAACCGGGGCGATCGCCCCACCTGCCGATCCTGCAAATACAGATTACACATCGGCAAACTCACCACCGATACCCCTGCTTCTTTTACCCGTTCAATGGTGGTGCTGGCAACAGCTTCCGACTGCACCGACAAACTACAACAGTGCCCGCAGGTAATGCGCCCAGAGAACTCGTGCCGAATTGCCGCCTCCGCCACATAGCGCAAAGCCATATCCTCAGGATCTAAGCTCTCATCAGTGTGAAAGTCCAAATCTAAGCCTCGCGCTTTAGCCAACTCAAACACCCGATCCATCTGTTGAACAATGTCAGGATTCGTAAAAGCCACCCCGCCCAAAATGCCGCCAGTATCGGCTACTAAGTCAGCAAGTGCCTCCCCTTTTGGCCCCATAAAATAATCCAAAGTAACCAAACAAACCGCCTGTAGTAAAACCCTATCTGCCCACTCCTCTCGCAGTTGGCGAAACACCTCAAAACTAATCTTGCCCTGCTGATCAAATGCGTCTAAATGGGTGCGAATCGCCTGAGTCCCATGCGCATAGCTGCACTTCAGCCCAAACTCCATCCGCCGATACACAT
>QBMP01000002.1:34252-39395 GCA_003242115.1 Phormidesmis priestleyi | reverse complement strand
AACCCCCATCCGCCGATACACATCCGCCGCCGTCCACCGCTGCGCACTGTCTTTATGTACCGTTTCTAATGCCCCAGCAAACGTCCCATCAGGGTTAGGACTGCGCGGCCAAATATGCCCCTTATCTAAGTGAGTGTGCATGTCCACAAAGCAAGGCCAAATCAGTCCTGAACGGAGGTCAACAGCGGGCACCTCACTGGGTACTTCATTGGGTACTTCATTGGACACATCATCGGTCATACCAACGCTAGCGGGCCGCAATGTGATTACTTTGCCCTGATGCACTTCGATATCTACGGCTACTGTATCTGATCTGTCTGAGTTTAGATCTGAGTTCGAGCGCGATTTTTGAAGTAACGTTAAAGCCTCATCAGCCAATAGCGTCAGCGGGACACGGCCATTGTGTAGCCAGTAATGAGAAACGCTCGGAATTTCACAAAAAGGAGGCATTCTGGTGACCTTGTTCAATGACCTAACAAAAAGACCTATCAAAAACAGATAGCGCTAACCGCTACACTATAAAGTAGCCGCTCCGCGATTTGACGAGGTGTAAGCCGATGGTTCAGCAGCTTTCTAAAAAAGAAGTTTTTTACCCGGATAGCGACGGGCAGCCGATGGCGGACAATACCAAGCAGTTCCAATGGATTGTCGATATCAAAGAAAATTTGGAAGCGATTTTTGCCGCAGATCCCAATGTCTTTGTCGCAGGCGATTTGCTGTGGTATCCGGTTGAGGGCAGCAACACGATTCGTAGAGCGCCCGATGCAATGGTGGCGTTTGGTCGGCCTAAGGGCGATCGCGGCTCATACATGCAGTGGAAAGAAGATAACATCGCCCCTCAAGTCGTGTTTGAAGTACTTTCTCCCGGCAACCGGCAGGGCGAAATGGCCAAAAAATTTCAGTTCTATCAGCGCTATGGGGTGCAGGAGTACTATGTCTATGACCCTGATAACATCGAGTTTACCGGCTGGCAGCGAGTTGGCCACTACCTCGAAGTCATTGAAGATATTCAAGATTGGGTCAGCCCGCTGCTGCAAATCCGTTTCGTTTTAACACCAGATACGCTCAAAATCTATCGGCCAGACGGTGAGCCCTTTTTGAGCCTGACCGATACTCGCAAAGAACGCGACCAAGCCAAGCAGGAACGCGACCAAGCTCAGCAAGAACGGGATCAGGCTCAGCAAGAACGCAACCAAGCTCAGCAGGAACGCGATCAGGCTCAGCAAAAAGCCGAGCAATTGGCGGCCAGATTAAAAGAGCTAGGCATTGATCCTACCGATGTTTAGCAACTGATATCTAGCGGCCCGACTTAGCGGCTCTACGTTATTGACTTTGGGCCTGAGCAGATTCCACCACCCATTTCACCACCTGATTCCCTAAGCGCACACCGTCTAATCGATCAATTTCACGGATGCCCGTTGGGCTAGTGACATTTACCTCTGTAAGGTAGTCGCCAATGATGTCAATGCCTACAAAAATTAGGCCGTCTCGACGCAAAGCTGGCGCAACCTGCTGACAAATTTCTAAGTCACGAGCGGTGAGTTCGGTTTTTTCGCTGCGGCCACCAACGGCCATATTGCCGCGAAATTCTTTGCCGGTAGGCACCCGGTTCACGGCCCCAATCGGTTCGCCGTTCAGCATCACAACGCGCTTATCGCCTGCTTTGGCAGCGGGCAAATAGGTTTGCACCATTACGGGTTCTTTGCCTTGGTGGGTGCTCACTTCAATAATTGAGTTGAAATTGCGATCGCTCCCCTCCAAAAACAAAATTCCCTCTCCCGCTTTGCCGCCCAACGGCTTAAGCACTCCAGCTCCCCAGCGCTCTACCGCCTCTCGAATCACCTGCTTATCGGCGCTGACAATTGTCTCTGGAATCGCATCAGCAAATTGCAGCGCATACATTTTTTCATTCGCAGTCCGCAGCCCGATCGGTGAATTGATTACTTGAGTTTTGGACTTATCTATACAGTCCAATATATAAGTGACATAGAGGTAAGGCACCGTTACCGGCGGATCGGTGCGCATAAACACCGCATCCATCTCTTCTAAAGGTTGCCATTGACGCTGAGCCAGCTGATACCAGTCGGGTGCTGATTGCCAGCTATTGCCCACCTGCACCACTGGCTTCATCGTCACTAATTGCAGCCAGCTATGCGCGCGGCCAGCAACCACCCCTAGCTGATTCGCCTCAGTCACATAGACTTCATGCCCCAATCCTTGCGCCGCTTCCATGATTGCCACACTGGTATCGTGACCGGGATCTAATCGCGCAATCGGATCAATAATGAACGCAAATTTCAAAAGACTGCTCCTGATAAATCAGCCTTTAAAGCATAGGCTAAAAACCACCGCCGCGAAGGCCGAACCCAGCTTGTCGCTAGACCTACTCTCGCCTTTAATCTCGAATGAATGTTCCCGAAGGAGATGATGATTGCAAAAAGACTCTATCTACTACTTTAGAAATACTTGCCAAATCTTCATTTCACCTCTATATTTACCTCAAAATATAGAGGCTATGGTTGGTAGAACCAATAGCCCGCCTTTAGAAGTCTCTCAAACTGTCGATATTGTGCCAATTTGAATTGGGTAACATCACTGATTCGCTAGTGTCTTAAGACTCATTAATCTAAGCGAGAGTGAGGAGAAAGGAGATTTTGCCAATGTTAGCTAGATTGATGCAGGCGACAATCATTACCTTGGCGCTGTATGCCTTGTTAGGCGTTGATAATTTACAAACCACTGCAAGGGAAGGCAACCAAAGACCTCCTGAAGTGATTGTGGCGCTCAAGCAAGCGCTCGTTCGGCGCTGATACTGCCAACGTTCTGCTTGAGATCTTTCTATTTAGACCCTTCTGTTTGAGGCTTTATTGCTGCCTCGAAAACAAAAAAGCGCACTTCATTAAATGTGAAGTGCGCTTTTCTAATGTCAGCTCAACAAGGCTACTCTATTAATTAATTCATAGCTGGCTCTAACTAACCTGTCATTAGCCCATAGCAGGCGCTATCGAAGCAAAAGCAGCCGGAGTAAAACTAGGTGCGTAGGCTTCAATGACTCGTCCTGTATCTGCACAGAGAGTCATTAAATAGTCACAGTGGGAGCACTGAGTGCGCACAATTCTCCTAGACAAACTCCCTTCTTCAACGAGATGGTAGCGCTCGGCCGATCCGCCGCAAGTAGGGCAGTGAACTTTTTGCATTTTTGCAAAAGTGGGCGCATCAGTAGGCGTTTTTTTGGCGTCACTTAATAAAAATGACTCCAAAAGTGACTTTGTGGGTCTTTCCATGGCCTTCATAGTTCTTAATGGCTTATCCAAGGTTTTAGAGGATGTTGTTGTTGAGCTGGTAGCTAAGATGGTCAATGAGTATAAAAACTCATCGGGCATTTTAATGGCTTGCAACAGCATTGATTAACTGATTCATTATGGCAACTTATCTTCTTAGTAGCAAAGCATCCAAAGGCATAATAAAATCGGGGATCGGTCTGAGGATGGGCGATCCCCGATTCGTCAAAAGGCTGACTAAGCCAAGGATAGGTGAGTATTTATGCTAGTTAGAATCACCTCAATTAAGCGATCCCGAAGATAATTAAGGGATGATAACTACAGGTTTGCTTTAGATTTGAGGACTCATTGCTATCATTTTTCTCAACACATTTTCATCTCGTTATACGTAAAGTAATTAAGATAAGTTTCAATCACTCATAATTCGCAAATAAAAACGTATTGAATGCGACTTTTTTTCAGTATCTTTTCAAATAGCTTTCTCAGGTTTATTACCGACTGAAAAGCTGATTTTAGCTACTAATTTCGACCACCCATTTTAGCTGCCGGTTTCGACTTGAGAGTAAGTACCTGTGCAAAGTTAATTACAGAATAAGATTTAGTAAAAATTCTAAAACTAGACGATTCAGGCAGAGTCTTTTGTAATTAATTGTGCATGACTACTTATGAGAAGGCTGCTTTATTTCATGGCAGTTTTTTGTAGCCTTCTCAGATGTCTTTTAAAGGCTTTTTCGAGGCTTTGAAAAACCCTTTTCAAAGCTTTTTAATCGTTAGGCTCTGTCGCTGCGGAAGGATGAAAGTATTCGTAAATTTGCTGGGCGAGCTGAGGGCCAATGCCGTCTACGGTCGTTAGCAGATCAGGAGATGCTTCGCGGATGTAATCGATAGAGTGAAAGGTGGCGAGCAGCTGCTTGCGACGGTGATGGCCTAGCCCTGGAATGTCTTCTAAGCGCGATCGCCGCATTCTACCCATTCGCTTTTTGCGGTGAAAGCTCACGGCAAAGCGATGGGCTTCATCTCGCAGGCGGCGCAATAGCTGCACCCCTGGCTGCTCGGCTTCCGTCTGTAGGGGCTGCTTTTTACCGGGCAAAAAGATCTCCTCTCGCTTTTTTGCCAAGCTCACAACTCGCAACTCGCTCAGCAAATTCATCTCTTCTAGCTCCGCAACGACTGCCGAGAGCTGCCCCTTGCCGCCATCGATCATGACCAGATCAGGCCAATCGGCATCGCCCACCCGCTGTTTGCTCGGATCTTCCGCATAGCGGCGAAAGCGACGGCGAATGACTTCGGCCATACTGGCAAAATCATCCGAGTGGCCGCTGGTGACGGTAGGATTTTTGATTTTGTAGGTGCGGTAGTGCTGCTTGGCTGGCAGACCATCGATAAAGACCACCTGTGAGGCCACTGCATCTGAACCCTGAATGTGAGAGATGTCGTAACCCTCAATCCGCTTCGGTGGCCCTGGCAGATCGGCGAGTTCGGCCAAATCTTGCATGGCCTGATAGTTGCGATCAGCAAAGCGCTGAGTGCGGGCAAGCTCATACTGAGCGTTGCGCTCGACCATTTCTATTAGCTCGGCTTTGGCCTGCCTTTGGGGCATGTCAATAGAGACTTTGCGGCCCTTGGCAACGGTCAAAAAATCGGCCAACATCTCCCCTTCCGGTAAGGGATGCTGCACCAAGATTTCGGCTGGAATTTCGACCGGATCGACCAAGCGGTAATGTTCTTCGAGGACGCGCTGAAGAATTTCACCCGTGGTGCCGGATTGAGCATCGGCCACAAAGCCCAAGCGACCGACTAAGCGACCAGCGCGGATTTGAAAGAGCTGAATGCAGGCGTGGTCAGCGTCGGCGGAAAGCGCT
>QBMP01000002.1:28757-34242 GCA_003242115.1 Phormidesmis priestleyi | reverse complement strand
AGCGCTATTGCATCGCGTGAAACCGTATCATCCGGCAGCGCCACTTTTTGGGTTTCGCTGAGCGTTTCTAAGCCTTTGATTTGATCGCGAATGAGCGCTGCTTTTTCATAATCGAGCGCCTCAGCCGCTGTTTCCATTTTGGCGGTGAGAATGTCGATCAGCTCGTGCGATCGCCCCTGAAACACCATCGCTACCCGCTGCACAATTTTATGATAGTCCTCAGGCGTAATCAGCTTTTGGCAAACCCCCGGACATTGGCCAATGTCATAATTCAAGCAAGGGCGATCTTTGTGCTGAGGCCGAGGCCTTTGGCGCAATGGAAAAATCCGCTTAGCAATTTGCAGCGTCCGTCGCAGCAGTCCGGTATCAACATAGGGGCCGTAATAGCGATTTTTAGCATTCTTACGGCGCTGACGAGTGATAAAAATGCGCGGATAATCTTCTGACCACGTAATGCAGAGAAAAGGATATTTTTTGTCATCTTTAAGCAGCACATTGTATTCAGGCTGATGCTGCTTAATCAGATTCGCCTCTAGGGCGAGCGCTTCGGCTTCGGTGTCAGTAACGATAATCTCGATGTCGCTGACCTTGCGCACCATCGAGGCAATGCGCGGCGTGTGATGGTGGGCCGCATCGCGAAAATAGGAGCGCACCCGATTGCGCAAACTTTTTGACTTCCCAATGTAGAGGATTTGGTCAGTCTCATCCTTCATGAAATAAACCCCCGGCTCCAGAGGGATTTCTTGGAGTCGAGCCATTAGGCGAGAGGGATCGCCTAGCAAAGTTGGGTCAATAGTGATGCTAGTAGCGATAGACTCTGACGCAGGAGAAGGCACTGAGGAAATAGTCACTGGGCAAAACTTAGGCAAAGCTAACGAGAAAAAGTAGCCATGTACCATTCTAAAGGGCTTTTTGAAGACTGTATCAGAATGCCATTTCGCCTTTGCAAATTTTGTCGAGTAATTAAGACAAAGCTACTTTTTTCGTAGCACCCTTGGCCTGTCTTCAAAAAAGTCCCATAAATCACAAAGATTCGATGTGTAGCTTGCCACCAAATCTGAGATGAAGGAAAATTACATGTATCAGCTTATACACTGACGTGCATCTTGTCATCTAAGTGTCTGCCTCCATTGCATCTACAAATTCCTACCTTTTGGAGTCAGACTATTTTGTTATCCATACAAGCCCATAAGCTAATAATTCACTGTGAACATTCAAGAATTTGAGCATCAGTATCAAGAATCTATTAGTAAAATCCTGAACGATCTACAGTCGATGGCGATTGTTTCTAACCGGCTAGAAAGCAATATTGTTGAAGTCGGTACCTCCGTGCAAGGTCTCAA
Source organism: Phormidesmis priestleyi (assembly GCA_003242115.1). Lineage (GTDB taxonomy): Bacteria > Cyanobacteriota > Cyanobacteriia > Phormidesmidales > Phormidesmidaceae > Phormidesmis > Phormidesmis priestleyi_A. Next base: position 32,899 of record QBMP01000002.1, on the reverse strand, counting down.
TCAAATGGTAGAAGACTTTTTGAAACAGCAGTGCCGCACCCAGTCATCATCGGAGCCACCGTTTGAATAAAATTCGGTTGCTATGATCGTTTTCTAAAAGGAGGACTCGACCCAATATGGGAAAAGGCATTTTCCAGCAGGCTAAAAGGCATTAGCTACTATGAAGCGGTTAGCCGAATCAGAGCTTTGCAGTTCAGGCCGCTTTGGGCTGGATAAAGTCGCCTATTTTTTGAATAGCGCTATTGAGTACTTTGGGCTCATGCACGAGTGCAAAGCGCACATAGCCTTCGCCAGATTTGCCAAAGCCCCGTCCGGGTGAAAGCGCGACTCCAGTATTGGCTACTAGCGCGGTACAAAATGCGATTGAATCAGGTGTTCCGTCGTTGGGCTGACCGCTGGGCCATCTGTTAGATAAATGTGCTGGCAGCTTGGCCCAGATGTACATGGTAGCGGTGGGCTTGGGCACTGACCAGCCAATAGTTTCTAGGGCTACAACGGCTGCATTTCGGCGACTCGCAAAGGTGTTAACCATGTGGGTAACGCACTCTTGGGGGCCAGTCAAAGCAGCTATTGCCCCTCTCAAAATTCCACGATACTGATTAAAGTCTACCGTCGCTTTTACCTGCCGCAGTGCCTTAATTAAAGCCGCATTACCAATGGCGTAACCCACTCTAAACCCGCCCATATTGTAGGACTTGGACAGGGTAAAAAATTCGATAGAAACTGATTTGTCAGGATCAGCTTGAAGTACAGAGGGCACAGGTTCGCCTTCAAAATAAAGATCGGCGTAGGGAAAGTCATGCACTAGCGCAATGCCGTGCTGCTGGCAAAAGGTAACGGCTTCGGTAAAAAAAGCCAAGGGCGCACTTGCGGTCGTAGGGTTGTGCGGATAGCTGAGCACCATCATTTTTGCCTTTGCCAGTACGCCTGCTGGAATATCAGAAAGCACGGGCAAAAAATCGTTTTCTGCCAGCATCGGCATCGGGTAAATGTCACCGCCTGCAAGATACACACCGCCTGCATGAGAGGGATAGCCCGGATCGAGCAGCAGGGCAATATCGCCAGGATTGAGTACGGCCAAGGGCAGATGGGCGGTGCCTTCTTGTGACCCTATCAGCGGCAGCACTTCGGTTTCAGGATCGACGGCAATGCCAAATTTTTCTTCGTACCATTGGGCAACGGCAATCCGAAAGTCTTTGGTGCTGTTGAATAAAGCGTAGCCGTGGGTGTCGGGATCAGTGAGGGCGTCGGCGATCGCACTCAAAACATGCGGCGGCGTGGGCAGATCAGAAGACCCCAGAGACAGATCAATAATCAATTTGCCATCGGCTATTGCCTTAGCTTTAGCCCGATCCATATCGGCGAAAACATTGGTTTGCAAAGGGGCAAGGCGATCAGCAATCTGCATGGATGAGGGCGTTTCAAATAGACGCCAGAAGGGTGTACAAGGAATCGGCATCAGTAAAAAATAATATCCCCTACCTGAACTTAATTCCAGGCAGGGGAGCAAACGATCAATTGAGTTTAGAGTCTGTGAGTTTAGCGCCTATGAGTTTGAAGCCTAATCCTACAGGCTATCTAACTCGGATTTTAGCGCTTCTAGCTCAGCATCGACGACTGGATCGGCAGTATCAGTAGGGGTTACAGCGGGTTCATCGGCGGCAGGCAGAGCCTCTTGATTCGGGGCTGAACCGCTGAGCATTTGGGCCTTCATGGCTTCTAGCTCATAGTCCACGTCGCCGCCTGATTCCAAACTGGCAAACTGGCTTTCCAAATCAGCGCCCGCTAGTTCAGCCGCTGCTTGGCCACTGGCTTCCATCATCAGCACTTTTTCTTCCATGCGCTCAAACGCACTCATGGCGTTGCCTGTGCCCAGAGAACCCACGCTCTTTTGAAGCTGCTCGTTGGCTTTGGCCGCGCTGGCGCGGGCTTTGAGCATATCTTTTTTGGTTTTGGCTTCAGAAATTTTGCTCTCTAGGGCAATTAGCTGACGCTTGAGGGTATCGACCGAGCCGGATTGCTGATCGAGCTGACCTTTGAGTGAGGCAGCGGTTTCGGCCTGAGTCTTTTTGCGCATTAGGGCTTCGCGGGCCAAGTCTTCATTGCCTTTTTGGAGGGCTAACTGGGCGCGCTGCTGCCAGCTAGTTGCAGCGGTTTGAGCTTTGTCAGCCTGCTGCTCAACGCGCTTTTGAGAGGCTATAGCTCTAGCAACTGCCTGACGCATCTGCACCAGATCCTCCTGCATATCCATGATGGCCTGATCCAAAATCTTTTCTGGATCTTCAGCGGAACTTACCGCCGCGTTGAGGTTAGAGCGCACTACCCGGCTGACGCGATCAAACAGTCCCATGTCGGTTTTTCCTCAGTTCTTCTTTAGGTTCTAGTATAGACAGTTGCTTTGGAATTGTTAGCTGCATCAGCCAGTAGAAATAGCCGTTTCGACTGGCCAAAGCGAATCCATTCAAAGCGCATGAGTCAGAAAGCTATCAATCAAAAGATACCGCAGGACGTGGGAAAGATACCGCAGGACGTGGGAAAATTCCTGATTTTTTACCTAACGTTTTTTGACGGGGCGTTTTTTGACGGGGATGGATCAGGTAATCAGGGCGGTGAGGGCGGTAAAGACGGTAAGCGCTGAATTTGGGGTCGTAGGGCGCTAGGGGTGACGCCAGCTCGATAGGCAGCGATCGCGCCCACCGCTTCTAAATAAGTTTCCACATGGGTCGCTCGAATGCCCAAATCAGCCGCCCGCACCGCCATCGTCGTGGTATTTTCGCCGACTGCAATCACTTGATCAGCGCTTTGGGCAAGGCTGATCGCAGCGCTGCCGCCAAAAGCAGTTGCAGGCACAACTACCGCATTGACCTGAGCAGACTGGATAACGGTGGCATCTGTTAGGTTCCGATGAAGTAGGTTTCGATGAAGTAGTTTTTGATGAATACTGGGCTGCATGACAAATTGAGGAGCCCGACTCAGACCCGCCAACACACAGGGCAAAAAAGTGTAGCCGATTTCTTCAGCCGCCGAACGGGGTGAAACATTGGGATTTAAGGAAATCGGTGCTAGGGCTGGCGCATGAGCGCAAGGAATCTGAAAAGTGCGCACCACCAAATGGCTGATCACCGCTTCGGCTCCCGCTAGCGGATCGACGCCTTGACCTTGGCGATAGGCTTCTAGGACGGCTGAGCCTTCGTCATCAGGGAAGCGGGCGATAATTGCGATCGCTCTAACCCCAGCCTCTATAATCAGCCTCTCTGCCGCCCGCAGCAGACTATCGGGATGTTCGAGCGTGCCCCAAGACGCGCCTGACTCGGTGGTTTTTAGCGTCACTTTTAGCGGCCTATCGGTCATCACATGAGCGCGAATATCTAGCCCCAAGGTCGCTCTAGCGGCATCGGCTGCTTGCAAGTGCCGCCACCGCAAATCGTCTTCAATCGACTGGTCAAAGACTAAGCCAATGGGGTTTTGATGCACGGGCTGTAGCCCCCATTCGCCCGCCGCGAACTGATCGAGCCCGTAACCCTCCACGTAGTAGGCGTTCGGCAACGGCCAATACATCTGCGCGCCGTTCATCACGTTGGGGTGGGTGATCAGCCGGTCGGTGACTTGGGCTAAAGCTCTTGCCACTGGTAAGGCGTCTCCAGCATAGCCGCCGATAGCTGCACCAATGCCAGTAGGGATGATCAAGACGGTGGTGTGAGGCGTTTGCGGGGTCATGAATTGAGTCGGGCATTCGTCAGGCTTAGTCGATGGTGACGACCGCTTCGACGTGGGCGATTTGGCGGTTGGCATCAATGGCGGTAATGGCCCAGCGCAAGGGGATGCCGTGGGCGCTGAGTTGGGTTTGGATGTGCGATCGCAACTCATCAGAACGCATTTGGCCTGATTCCAACCCAAACTCACCGACTAAAGAAACCGCCATCGTAATCAGTTTCGTTTGCACTGCGCTTACCCCGGCTGCGCAAACTGACGCGCGTACACCTCGTCTTCTTTTTCACTCACCAGCTTCAGATCAGACGTTGGAAACGCCACACAGAGCAGCGCATAGCCATCGGCCTGAAGCTCTGGGCTGACCCCCATGCCATCGACCTGGTTCACCGTTCCAGAGGTGATTAGAGCCGCGCAGGTCGTGCAGACTCCCG
>QBMP01000002.1:28143-28747 GCA_003242115.1 Phormidesmis priestleyi | reverse complement strand
CTCCCGCCCCGCAAGAAGTCGGTAAATCTACACCAGCGGCGTGCGCGGCTGCTAACACCGTTTGATCTTCGGCCACCTGAACGTGGTGAACCTGCCCTTGGTGGCTAATTTCAGCCGTAAACGTTTTACCCATCTTTTAGTTAAGTCAAATTAAGTCAAGTTATTTTGAAATCTCAAATGCTTCAAGCTTACCGAGGTTTGCCGACAGCAAAGCTTTATTCAGACTGGCCTAGCTGGCTTGATTTTGGGAATCGCTAAGAGGCCATCGGCGTTGGGAAAGCGCGATCAAACTCTTCAAGCAAATCATCCATTTCTTCTAGCGCCTGATTAATATCAATCCGTAATGTGCCAATACTGGGCTGCTCCAGCAAGCGGATTAGCGACTGTCGTTTGGAGCGAATCAGCTCTATTCGGGTCTGGAGGGCAGAAAATTCCATGACAAACGGATCTCCGAGATGAGTTACATTTCTTTATTAGGATAAGCAAATTTGGGACTGAGTGCATCTGAGTCTCGATTTGGTATCGCTTGCCTATCCTGTCTCAAGCAATTCACGCTCAGCAACTCACGCTCAAGCAACTCACGGAAACCGACCCTTATGTTTCG
>QBMP01000002.1:4578-28133 GCA_003242115.1 Phormidesmis priestleyi | reverse complement strand
CGTTCTTCTCGTCGTCGGTGGCATTCTGACCGCGATCGGATTTGTCGCCTACGCCCAGGAAAATGCCACCCTTAACCTAGTGGGCTTTTTTTATGGGGTACCCATTTTACTCGGTGGACTTGCCCTACGCGCCGCTGAGCTAGCGCCTGTACCCTACACCCAACTCCCTAGCGAAGCCGTGATTGCCCTGCGTGAACAGGCCACCCAAACTCAAACCCAAGTGCGAAAAGACATTACCCGCTATCGCTACGGCCAAGAAGCCCACCTGGATGAAACCCTAGAGCGCCTTGGCCTCAGCCCCAACGACACGCAGCGTCCGGTGCTATCAGGTTTGCATGAAGAGCAGCGGGAAGGGGCTTACACCCTTGTTTTAGAATTTGACTCGCCTTACGTACCGATTGAAAAATGGCAGGAAAAGCAGGAAAAGATAGAAACTTTCTTTGGCCCCGGCATTGTCGCCGAAGTCAGTCAGCCCGCTGAGAAAAAAGTGGCTTTAGCCATGAAAGCCGTGATTGCCTAGACGGTGATTGCTTAAACCATGATTGCTTAGACTAGATAACATCGCTATTTTTCTAGCCGCACCGCGTACCACTGCACGGTTTCTCCGGGGGCAGTTTCAAATTCACAGTGGGTTTCTAACAAATATTGGGCCTGCGCATCTGCCGATGTCAGCTTCTGAAGGTCGTGGGGCAGCTCACCCTGGTGCGCTTTTGCGTAGTTTGATAGCACTTCCTTAAGTTTATCTATCAATTCGGATGGTGTCAGGAAAGTCTCACTAGCATCAGGGGTGAGAAATACAAACATCTCCTCGCTATACATCATAGAATCAGCCATAGGATCGTCTTCCGCAATAGGGTTGAAGAGGGTTTCAAGAAGGGTTAGAGCCGTCGAGCTACCGTCAAAGCGCTACGTTGAAAGCAGCGCTGATATTAAATAACGTTTCGCCATCTGGATCAGAATAAGTCGATTTCTTGAAAGTCGGCACCTTCTTTGGGTAGCGGTGATAAAATTTTTATACATACACCGCAATCCCGACCGGATTACCGGAGATTCCGGAAGATCCGGAAATTAGAGTCATCGCTCCAAAAGTCCGACTGTTTTGTCCATCACGCTCCCCATTTTGATTCCTCATGGTTCATACGCCCATTAAACCCGCCGAAAAGCCCAACGAGCCGATCACCGAAAGAAAAGTTTCTAAGCTCGAAGGTATTAAAGAGCGCAGTCAGTTTCTGCGGGAACCCGTGGCGACCGAGCTGATGCAAGATACGACCCACTTTACAGAAGAGGGGATTCAGATCCTCAAATTTCACGGATCTTACCAGCAAGATAACCGTGATAACCGGGTGCGCGGTCAGGAAAAGGATTACTCCATGATGCTCCGCCTGCGCAATCCAGGTGGCTACATTTCGCCTGAGCTGTACCTGACGTTGGACAGCATCTCTGATAAGTACGGTAACGGCACCCTGCGGGCCACGACCCGCCAAGCCTTTCAGCTACACGGCATTCTTAAAAAGAACCTCAAAGCGACCCTTGCTGACATTATTCGCAGCATGGGTTCTACCTTAGGAGCCTGTGGAGATGTGAGCCGCAACGTGATGGCTCCGCCTGCTCCTTACAAAAATAAGCCGGAATATGTTTTAGCTCGTGAATATGCCAAAAATATTGCCGACCTGCTCACGCCGCAGACTCCTGCCTATTACGAAATTTGGCTAGATGGCGAGAAGGCCGTGACCACTGAGGAAGATCCGGCAGTTGTGGCTGCTCGGGAAGGCCGCGTGGGCTCAGTCAAAACCGATCATGGGCAGTCTATTGAGGCGATTTATGGGACTCAGTACATGCCGCGCAAGTTTAAATGTGCGGTGACGGTACCGGGCGATAATTCAGTTGATGTCTACACGCAAGACATTACCCTAATCGTTATCACTGACGAAAACCATGAGCTACAGGGCTTCAATGTGATGGCCGGGGGTGGTATGGGCCGCACTCACAATAAAGAAGAAACGTTTGCCCGAATTGCTGATCATATTGGCTATGTGGACAAAGCCGATGTTTACGATTTGGTAAAAGCGGTTGTCTTTACGCAGCGGGATTATGGTGAACGGTACAACCGGCGGCTGTCGCGGATGAAGTATTTGGTGCATCGCTGGGGACTGCCTAAGTTTATTGCTGAAGTAGAGACGCGCTTTGGCAAAAAGCTGGAGCCCTATCGCGAACTGCCTGAGTGGAAGTTTGAAGACTATTTGGGCTGGCACGAGCAGGGCGATGGCAAGTTGTTTGTGGGTGTGCATATTCGCAATGGCCGGGTGCATAACCAGGGTACGCTGCGCAATAAAACAGCGCTGAAAGAGATCGTTGAAAGATTTCGAGTTTCGATGCGGGTGACGCCTAATCAGAGCGTGGTTTTGTGTGATATTGAGCCCGGTGACAAGGCGGCGATTCAAGCGATTTTGGATCGCGATGGGATTACGTCTGATAGCCAAGTCGATTCGCTGGAGCGCTATTCTATGGCCTGCCCAGCGCTGCCGACTTGTGGCCTAGCGGTGACAGAATCTGAGCGAGTGATTCCCAGTATGCTGGCGCGGATTCGGGCGCTGTTAGACCAGCTAGATTTGGCTGGTGAGACATTTGTCACTCGGATGACGGGTTGCCCCAATGGCTGCGCTCGCCCCTACATGGCGGAGTTGGGCTTTGTGGGCCAATCGCCGCAGAGCTATCAGCTATGGTTAGGTGGTGCCCCGAACCAAACGCGACTGGCGCGGCCTTATTTGGAAAGGCTGCATGAGGATCATTTGGAGAAGGAGTTGGAGCCTTTGTTTGTATGCTTTAAGCAGAACCGGCAGGCAGGGGAGAGCTTTGGTGATTTTTGCGATCGCTACACCTTTGAAAGCCTCCAGCAGTTCACTAGCACTTACCAACCGACGAGTTCCGATTCACCTGCTGTAGACCCTGCTGTAAACCCTGTTGGCTCCGGTCGTCGTCGTAATCGAGTCGGCATTAGCGATGATCTCTTCGCTAAGCTCAAGGCCAAAGCTAGCGCTGAGGGTAAGAGCATGGCAGACGTTTTGGAAGCCGCGATTAAAGATAGTTTGAGCTGACGAATTTAACCGAGCTAATTGCTCGATGGCATTAAAAATGACCGTTCCTTTGATCAGGCTTACAGCGCTCTTTTTCGAGCGGTTGAGGTATGCAATAGAAGCGGTCATTTTGCTGTGAGCAAAGCCAGTGGCATAAAACATCGCGAGTCCACCAATTCTGTCGTAAGCAAGATTCAAGATTATTGTTCAGGCCGTAGGGTGGGAGATGAACAAACCTGGATAAAAAGGAAAACATGGCCCAGAAGCTCAACAATAAGAAGATCGCCATTTTAGTCACCGATGGCTTTGAGCAGGTAGAGTTCACGCAGCCGAAACAGGCTTTTGAGGCGGAAGGCGCACAGACGTTTGTGATCTCGCCGCAGAGCGATCGCGTTCAAGGCTGGAACCACTTTGACAAAGCAGACTATTTCTCAGTCGATATCCCGCTGGATGAAGCGAATGTGACCGATTATGATGCCCTGCTGCTACCGGGCGGTGTCGCCAATCCCGATCAGCTCCGTACCGAAGCCAAAGCCGTTCAGTTTGTGAAGTCGTTCTTTGAGGCCGGTAAGCCCGTTGCGGCAATTTGTCATGGCCCTTGGACGCTGATTGAAGCAGATGTTGTGAAGTCGCGCAAAGTCACCTCTTGGCCGTCACTCAAAACTGATTTGAGCAATGCGGGCGCTCATTGGGTGGATCAAGCCGTCGTTGAAGACAATGGTTTGGTGACTAGCCGCAATCCTGACGATATTCCGGCTTTTAATGAGAAAGCGATCGCCCTCTTCGCAAAATAAAACTGCCGAATAATTGCCGAATAATTGCCAAATCTCTACAAGGACGTTCCAACGAGCGTCCTTTATGCTTTTAGAGGGCGATAGTATGATTAATCTGCCAACCTCTCTACCTTGCAGATACAAATCGTGAAATTTAAAAGCACGCCTAACCAATGCCTTCACATCGAAGGCAAAGAACTTTGGATCAGCCGCAGCGTGACGGTTTTACCCGTTCTCTTTTTTGTGACTGACGGCGTTCAGTACGTTCCTTTAGGGCTGCGAGGCGCTGATCTACCTGAGGGCGTGGGCCAGTGGGGACTTCCGGGCGGCTATTTAGACTATGACGAAACGGCGACCCAAGCGGTTTGCCGCGAAGTGTGGGAAGAGTTAGGGCTTGACATTCCTCAGCTGATCGAAGATTTTCACTTTGAGGGCAATCTGGATCAGCCTTACGCGGTGTACAGTACGCCTTTACGCAGGCAAAATGTCACGCTCAAATATGCGCTGATGTTTCATTTAGATAAAGCTAATCTACCGCCGCTAGCACCGCAGGTTTCTAAAGGCGAAGTCGTTGAAGCTCGCTGGTTTAAAGTTGAAGAAGCGCTGACGATGCCGCTAGCTTTCAATCACCATGAGGTAATGCAAGATTGTTTGAGTAGCTACTATGCGTAAGCCGAAAAGCTCTCTCTTTAGGCGGATTAGATAGCGGATTAAGGCCAAATTGCTGACAGAGATTGCGATTAAAATAGGAGTCTATAACGATTTAACTTACTACTGGTAAAGACGATGCTCAAAATTCCTTTTGTCGAGCAAAATCGCGTGATGACAAAGCTAGGGCAAATGGTCTACTACATTCCGACTTTGCCCGGATGTTCTGTTAATTCTGATTTGTCAGAGAAAGCGACGTTGGTTTTTTTGCATGGCTTTGGCGGTGGATCGTCAGCGTTTGAATGGGCCAAAGTGTTTCCGGCTTTTGCCGGAGAGTACCGAGTGCTAGCGCCCGATCTAATCGGCTGGGGCGCGTCGGCGCATTTAGAGCGAAACTATACCGTTGACGATTATTTGAGCAGCATTCCAGAATTTTTTAGAGCGACCTGTGAGGGGCCGGTAACGGTGGTGGCTTCAGCGCTGACGGCTGCTTTTATGGTGAGAATCGCGATCGCTCATCCCCAATTGTTCAAGTCACTCATCTTAATGACGCCTGCTGGCCTTTCAGACTTTGGCAGCGACTATACCCGCACCCCGTTTGCTCAAATTGTAAGTACGCCTATTCTTGATAAATTGCTGTACAGCGGCGCGATCGCGACTCGCTTCGGCATCGAAAATTTTCTCAAAAATCGTCAGTTCGCCGATCCTAGCCGAATTTCAGATGATATTGTTGACGCCTATCTGCAATCCGCCCAGCAACCCCACGCCGAGTACACAGCGCTCTCATTTGTCCGTGGCGATCTGTGTTTTGATCTCGCTGACTATATTGCTCAGCTAACGACTCCAACGACTCTCCTGTGGGGCGAAAAAGCCTCTTTTACAGGGCCAGATCTAGGCCGCAAGCTAGCCGATAAAAACCCGACGGCTATCAAGCTTTTTGAAGTGATCAAATCTACGGGCTTAACGCCTCAGCTAGAGCTACCCGCTGTTACCATTGGTATGATTCAAACCTGCCTAAAGGTATTAGCAGGCGAGTAGCGCTGAGTTCTGTCAATCAAGTTTATAAGCCGGAGCTGACGTTAAACAAAAAGCTGATAGTTTCTCTCTATTCACTACGGCTTACTATTAGACATCACTATTGGGCGTCGTCGCCCCTCTTACCAGCGCCGCCGCCTCCGGATCAACGGGCATAGCTGTAGCGGCGTTTGCGGCTGTACCACTATTTACGCTCTCAATCACCTCCGCTTCGGCGGCGTCTTCAATACCGGCCATTTCCTCAGACAGCCCTGACTCGGCTGGGCCATCGCTATCGCCTGATGATCCGCTGGCCAATGTCGTCGTTTGAGCCTCATCCGATTCGTCTGCTAGTAAGGCTTCAGCTTCAGCGGATTTGGGCGACACTGCTGCCGCTTCAGGGGCAATAGCTGCTTCCGATACATTTTCAAGGTTTTGATTAGGCATGGTGATTTCCGCTTGAACTTCATCGCCAATGCTATCGTTATTAGCTGTCTGCGCCATATCCTCTGCGGGCGGATTCTCGTCAGTAATAGTATCTGTCTCAGGATCTGCTTCAGGCGTAAGCTGATCCAGGCCAGATCTGGGCGAAAGAGTAGATGCCGGTGCCGGTGCATTTTCTGCACTCACGACAGTCTGACTAGATTTGCTGATTTTTTTAGAGGTTTTGCTAACCGGCAGTGCTGGTGGAATATCAAACTCAGATAGCCAGCTTTGCCTAAACCGCAGCTTACGAACGATGCCAGCATCGAGGTGTTGCTGATCGCTAGCTTGCGATAGATTGGCAATCTTTTGACCGATAGCCGCCCCTACTGTTTGTACCTCAGCTTCAGATTCAAAGGGTGCAGACACAATTTCTTTGACCAGAAAACCTAGCTCCTTGTTACCACTGCGAGTAGTTTTGAGGTGATTCTGTGCGAATTTCTGCTTGATTTGTTTGGTCAAAAGCTTTTCGACTTGACCAGAAGATAGGTTGGTTTCACTCGCCATGATTTAGATTGCCGAAATCAGCTAACAAGCCCAAAGTACAGCAATCGGTTTGGCCTTCTGTGCAGTCCTAAATACATCCCCCAAGGAATCGCCAAATAAATCTCCAGCGGCATTAGACCTCCCGAACTTGTAATGACGCTATGCAGCTGAATTGAGCCAGTCGCTAATTGGCTAAAAAATAGCCGGGAATACGAAACCTGAGCTTGAAGTTGTTTATGCTAAGTGAAGATGCGTGCATCGTCTTTTTAAGCTGTCCTTGCTGTTAGCCACCCGCGAATGAGCACCCCCATTCTTGAAGAGCGCTTTGAACTCGAACGGCCACTGCGCCATATGGACTTTAGTACAGTTTATTTGGCGAGCGATCGCCGCTACCTTCATCGCCCTCACTGCCTCGTCACCGCAATTCGCTACCAGCAGCGCGAGATGCGCCACCGACTAGAGCGCGAAGCCCAAATTTTAGAGCGCTTGGGGCGTCAGCCTCAGATACCTGCTTTACTGGCCTATTTTCACAGAGAAAGCGCGCCATCCGAAAATAATCTTTCAGAGAACACGTTTTACCTGGTTCAAGACCACATTGTTGGCCATCCGCTCAGTCAGGAACTGACGCTGGGCAAGCCGCTCAGCGAAAGCTACGTCACCAAGCTACTGCAAGACGTCCTCACAGCGCTGATCGGTATTCATCAGCAAGGCGTCGTCCATCAAAACTTGCAGCCGCAGCACCTGATTCGCCAAAGCGTTGATGGCCAAATTTTTCTGACCGAATTTGGCAACCTTGCTAAGCTTGCCCGCAGCCGCATTACCGCTAATGGCACGCTCGGCAGCACGGTGCCGACACCCTTGCCGCTCTATGCTGCGCCCGAACAAATACGCTCAGATCAGCAGACCCCAGATCAGCAGACCTCAGATCAGCAGCAGGATAAGGCATCATCAATGGGGCCTCAGCCTGCTAGCGATCTCTATGCGCTGGGGTTAATTGCTGTCGAAGCGCTCACCGGCCAGCGCCATCAGGACTTTGCTTACGATCCGCAAATCGGCCTGCGGTGGCGCGACCAGCAAAATGGTATTAATCTGCACCTAGCTGAATTTATTGATCGCCTGATTCGGCATAGCTGGCGCGATCGCTTTACAACCGCTGAAGCGGCGCTAAAAACGCTGAGGCAGGGCTGCGATCGCCGCCAAGTAGCTCATGACAGCCGCCTTGATACCGTCGTGGCTGCTCCTGGGCTCAAGCTCCAAAGTTCTACTACTACGCCATTGACCTTACAGCCACAGGCGATCGCATCTGGGATGGGCATTCACGCCTTTCCAACCCCAATGCCGATCGCGAAGGGCAGCTCAAGATTTCTCTCAGCCAACCCAGCTGGTTCGTTGAGCCGTCCATTAGGCTTAACCAATCCTGTTCTTCTAAAGCTAGCGATTGGCAGTATCGCTGCCGTCCTGGCGCTTGGCGTGGGCGTTAAAGCCTATCAATGGGGTGAGTACCGAGTGAGTCACTTACCCAAAACTTGGCAAAATTGGAAAGCTTCAAACCACACTTACCCCGCCGCCGCTGCGAAAGATCTCGTGCCACTCCTGGCAGATGGCAGCATGATGCTGAGGCCCGCTGCTGCCGAGGCTTTTTGGAATATGGCAGTAGCTGCCGCCAACGATGGCGTCGAGCTATATGCCCTTTCTGGACATATAGCAGACGCTGTGCCAACAACTGCTGAACCAGACTATGTAACCGGCTACACGCTGGATATCGGGGGTGAAACAGAAACTTTTGATCGCCAAGTCAGCTTTGCCAAAACCGAAGCTTTTCAATGGTTACGAACCAACGCTCAAACCTATGGATTTACGCTGTCGGTGACAGGTAATAGCACCCTTGGTAGCGCATCTGCTGAGCCCTGGCACTGGCGGTACGCAGGTGATGACGCCAGCCAAAAGATCTTTGGCATCAAGCCAGATTAGCCGACACAGAGAACTATCCAAGCAGCTAATCATCTAAGTCGGGGCTGCTGTCTTTTTGTAAAAGCTTGGAAAGCTGACCGCGAATGTCGGCTAGCTGAGGGGTGTTCATTTTAGGAATGACAATAAGGCGCACCTCAATTTCTGAAACGTTGTCGATGCGAGTTGTTTTCTCCCATATTTTGCGCTCCGTGTCAGACTCTGACTCATACCGAAATGTCAGTACGTTGTCGCCGACTTCTAAGATTTCCACGTTTTTAAACCAGCCGTTGCTGCTTTGGATGTAAAGCCAAACGCCGGGCTTACCAACTAATTCTTCGAGTTTCCCTTCCATTTAACCGAGCCTCAACTAGAAACTACGAAATTTAGAGTATCTAAATTAAAAAATTACATCTGTCTGTCGATGTGTTTTTTCTATTTATCATCTTAAATTATTACAAAATCTTAGCACCGCACAAAGTTTTGTATACGATTATTTGCTAAGTCTTAAAACAATCTAAAAACAATCGGCGGGTGGCCACCGATACCCTATATGTAACAGGGGCCTTAGTATTCCCGTGAAATACATAATTAGCACTGATGGCACGTTAACTATGTCTGTTTTGGCCGCTACTTCATCGCCTTCTGACCCCGCTGAATTGAGACTTAATCTGACGGTAATTGGAGCTGGAACCTGGGGATCAGCCCTTGCTCGGTTAGTTCAGCTCAATGGGCATCACGTTAGGCTATGGTCGCGAGATTGTTTGGCTATGGCCGATCCGATGACACTAGCTGACGCGGTATTGGGCGCAGAAATAGTGCTATCGGCTGTCTCAATGAAAGGAGTCACCAGTGTTGCTCAGCAGCTTCAGCAGATTTCGCTGCCAGCGGATGCGATTTTGGTGACGGCGACGAAGGGATTGGATCCAAAAACAACGCGATCGCCGTCTCAAATATTTCAGCAGGCTTTTCCAGATCATGCGATTGCGGTTTTATCTGGCCCTAATCTCTCAGTAGAAATTGCGCAGGGCTTGCCCGCCGCCACGGTCATCGCCAGCAAAAACAAACTAGCCGCTGAAACCGTGCAGCGGTTGCTTTCTTCCGATCACTTTCGCGTTTACACCAGCTTAGATCCGCTAGGCGCTGAGCTAGGTGGGACGCTCAAAAATGTAGTCGCGATCGCCGTTGGCGTCTGTGATGGTCTAAATCTTGGCACCAACGCCAAATCTGCGCTGATCACTCGCGCCCTGCCTGAGGTGATTCGCGTAGGGATGCGGCTAGGCGCAGCTGATGTGGAAACTTTTTATGGGCTCAGCGGCCTAGGCGATATGCTGGCAACCTGTAGCAGCCACTTGAGTCGGAATTACCGAGTGGGCTACGGGTTGGCCCAAGGCAAAACGCTTGAGCAAATTTTAAAAGAGATTAAAGGAACGGCAGAAGGCGTGAATACGGCAGATGTGCTGATGGCGATCGCTGATCGTGAACAGATTGCGGTGCCGATTGCTCGCGAAGTAGACCGACTGCTAAAGGGGAAAATCACGCCCCTGCAAGCAGTAGAAGCTTTAATGGAGCGTGACCTCAAGCCTGAAGCCCGTAATCTATAGCGCTGACTATTTATCCAATCGCCTGTCTATCCAATCGCCTATCTAACGGGCTATCCAATCGGCAGTGTGATTTGAAACGTGGTGCCTCGGCCTAGCTCGGAGCGACATTCGATGCGGCCTTGGTGAGTTTCGGTGACAATCTGGTGAGCAATTGAGAGGCCAAGTCCAGTGCCTTTGCCTGCGGCTTTGGTCGTAAATTGGCGCTCAACAATTCGTGCTCTGACGCTTTCCGGCATTCCTCCGGCATTGTCGGTTACGGTGACAACCACCTGATCGCGCTCTAAGGCCGTGGCAATAGAAATCTCTCGCGGGTTTTGAGTAGTTGCGCCTTGATCTGCCGCATCATTCATTGCATCAATGGCATTGGCGAGAATGTTCATAAAAACCTGATTAATCTGCCCTGGATAGCACTGAATAGGCGGCAATTGGCCGTATTTTTGGTGAACCTTGATAGCAGGGCGATCGCCGACTGCTTTGAGCCGATGCCGCAAAATGAGCAGCGTTCCGTCAAGCCCCTGGTGCAGGTCGTAAGCTTGTTTGTTTTGGGTATCTGAGCGGGCGAAAGTCCGTAACGATTGGCTGATGGCTTTGATGCGATCGCCGCTAGTCGCCATAGAAGCCACTAGCTTCGGAAAATCTTCGGCGATGTACTCAAAATCGATATCTTCTGCGTGGTCTTCAATTTTTTCAAAGTCGGCCTTAGCGATGTGCGCCGAGTAGGCGGCTATAATTGTTTGCTGTAAGGCAATATGCGCCAACATCTGCTCACCATATTGGGCGACAAAGCCAACGTTGCTAGTAATACAGCCAATCGGATTGTTGATTTCATGGGCAACGCCTGCAACCAGTTCTCCTAGCGCTGAGAATTTTTCGCTTTTAACGACCTGCACTTGAGCTTGCTGGAGATTGTCGGTAGCGGTATTTAGAGCCGCCGCACCAACTTCAATGCGGTTTTTTAGCTCTTGATTGAACTGCATCAGCTGATTTTTGGCTTCGACTAGCTGCGCGCGATCAGTTTCGGCCCTTTGTAAGGCTTCTTTGAGAATTTGCTCTCGTTTTGCGTTGACACTTTCCATTTCGGCTCGCGTCCGCTCAGATCGATCCAATTGCTTTTTCAAAATGCGATTAGCTTTGGCCAAGGCTTGAAGCTCAGATTGAATCGATTGCATAGTCTGGCTATCTATAGGGCTCTCCGTTGGGCTACTTAGGGGATGAATGGCAAGATTGGCTGAGCTATTAGCGGATCTAAAAGAGGTCACTTATTGCGTCCCTAGCAGTAGAGCGGTAAAAGTTTCATTGTGGAAGTGAGTGGTTGTCTGCCCCGTAAATGGACTGATTTCTCCATAGGCGTAAAATCCCATATTGGGTAATTCTGGGCCTAAAAACTGCTCAACGAGCTGATATTCTTCTTTGACGCGAGTTCCTAATGCCTTCATTCTAGAGGCGCAAGAAATCATTAAAGCGGCGCTAGGGCAAGTGCCTGGATAAGCCGATTGGGCCTTTTGAAACGCTTCTTTGGTGGCGCTGAGTAGACTCTCGTTATCGGCTTCGGTGAGCTGAATAGTGGATTGTTCGGCGACATGCCCAAAGTAGGTGATGCCGCCGTCAGAATTTCTGTTGCTACTAGGCGATCGCAAATAAAAATCGGTTTCGTTATGCTCGTAGACAGCAATAGCCCCGCACCAAGAGCCACCGCCCGACAGCCACACATCTGACACACCAAGGGTTTTCACATAGAAATCTACAGTCGGTGCACCATCGACTTCGCAAAGAGTACGGCCTTTGGATTTGGTGACGGTGGCTTTGGGGCCAATCGGACGCTGACCTGTCGCGACACCGTAGGAGACTTTGAGATTGCCTGCAAAGGTTAAAACGACAACGGCTGCCTGTAAGACTTCGGTTTTTGAAGGGGTGCTGATGAACTGGTAAGTCTCTTTAAACTGCCAAGCATCGGCACTGAGTCCACCAATAATGGGCACGGTTGGGCCAAGGGCTGATCTGATCCCATTTACCATAGCGACGCCATCAATCAATAGACCGTCGCCGATTGCGTAGCAAAGTTTGATTTCTGGCTGTTCCAGGTTTGGCTGTTCTAGGTTTGGCTTGGTGGCATCAGCGATCGCCGCGCTAGCTGTCCCAAAACTATCTTCATTAGTCTGATAGCCAACGCCTGTACTAAAGCTCACCTCATCAGAGAAAAATAGCATCATCGTCAGCGAATCTTCTTGAAAAGCCATCGCTGAAGACATTTCGCCAATGCTAGTACCCCCAATGAGGACAATATCTGGATAGCTTTCTCGAATTTTCTTGAAGATGGCTTCATGCTCAAAGTCAATCGCCGCCATTACAATACCCGCCTGAGGAATATTGCCGCCCAGCGTTTTTTGGCACTGCTCTAGCGCTTCTTCTACTGCTCCTATCGAGTCGGGATCAATGCCGTGGCCAACTGCTGCTTGAAACATAGTGTCTTTGGGTAGCTTGTTATCTTGATCAACCCGCTATATTTTTCCCAAATACTAGGCATAAGCTATTGGGGCATCTAATTTGATTGCGCTGATAAAGCAGCAAAATCTAGGGATAAATAGTCACTTCTTTAGAAATTTCGGGTGTTTTTAGGGTTTCGGGAATAAAGGTTTCGAGTTCGTCAGCATCCCTATCATCGCCTAGCTCATCTACTGGCTCATCTACTGGCTCATCTACTGGCTCATCTACTGGCTCATCGGCTAGCTCATCTACTGGCTCATCGGCTAGCTCATCTATCAGTTCATCGGCTGACTCATTGATGCCTTCATCGGCTGACTCATCTATGAATTGCGGATCAGTTAACAATACGTCCGATGAACCTTCGTTAAATTCGTCAAAATCTTTGAACGTGCTAAAAAATTGGCTGGTTTTTTTATTAGTATCAGGTAATTTCAACGTTGTAGCAGGCACTTCTTTGGGAGGCGTTATTTCAGGATTAGGCACTATGGGCTTAAGGCTTTCCGCCTGATCTTGTTCAGGGACCACTGCGCCATTGCTGCCATTCCTATCAGCAGGTGTCTCGCGATTTTCTTCCATATTCATATCCGTATTCGCAGCAGGAGAAACCTCGTCGAAAGTCGGCTGATCTTTTTGCTCTACGAGCGGCGTTTCGTCTGACAGGTTTTCTGGCGTTTCCTTGGGCGTTTCCTTGGGCGGAAGACTCGCTCCAGAATCAGTTTCAGGGAGGGCTTTTATTTCAGCCTCGATGTCAGGTGCTATTTCAGGCTCTAAAGGCGGTTCGTAATTAGGATCAGCTATTTGCCCGACAGCTTTGAGCGGCAGTTCGCCGCGCGTCATTTTGGCTAACGGATTGCGTTCATCCGGATTGTAGTTAACGATGCGCACGGTGCTATTGAAAGCATTTTCAATCGGGTTGCCTTCTTCGTCTATCAGCGTCATCTGTATCCAGTTTCGACCGGGCTTAAGACCCTTTAGATACATCGGTTGCCACTGATCAAAGACAAAGCGCTGACCGTTGAGATCACAGCGAATTTTCCAATCTGTCAGGGTAGGATCGTCTTGAGCGATCAGATGTAGCGGCGCATTGCTGAGGTAAAAATCGAGCAGAATCGGCTCAGCTCCATAGCTGCCTTGGGGCTCGTTGTAGGTGAGCAGCGGCTGGTCTGGAGAAGGCGTATTTTCGCCCGTTTTGGTAAAAACATGAAAGGTGGTTTGCGCATAGGCGGCAGCCCCTTTAAAGCTTTCGCCCCAAGGTTTAACGGCGAGTACTCGGAGGGTATGGCTACCGGGTGCGAGATCTCGAAACTCAAGGGGATCATCCAGGCTATAGATTGATTGGGCAGGCTGGTTGTCAAGAATTATCTGCAAATGAGGGCCAAGCGCAGTGGCTTCGTCTTTATATATAGATAGGCCGCGTAGATTGATTTTGGCGGTGAGCGTAGTGGTGTCAATAATTTGGTCTGGCTTGGGGAGGGCGATCGCCACTTGAGGCACACTATCCGCCATCAGCTCAGCGAGATCTACAAAAATGGCCGGTGGTGCTACCTCTATTATAATGCCGTCATTTTTACCGCCGCTGAGCGGCCTCACCTCACCGCTGATACTGGGCACGTCAGGAAGCTCTAATAGCCGCACAGACTGAGCTTGATTGGCACAACTGAGCAGAGACAGCGCGATGAATCCGGCTACCAATCCACTGATTGATCTTCTTGAGAGCCTAGTCGAAAATCTGTTTATTAATAATCGATCAAGACCATGACTCGAAAGAAAGCGCCCAGGCTGCTGTAAAAGTAGATCGGCTAATTGTCGTAGCCATCGTTTGCCAGCCTGCGTTACAGTCGCCATCAACTTTTTCATGAGCGCTCACTCTAAACGGTCAGAATTAGCAGCGCTAATCCTTGACTGATCATATGGGATGGCTGCACCTAGAATTAAAGTTATGGAAAAACACAAGTTATAGAAAAAACACAAAACCTTACATCTTTCTCTGTTTTTTTATAGGTGATCTCGAACTTCGTCTATTTTGAGGATTACTTCGACCCAAAAGCTCGCTAAAAACGCTTTATTCAAGATAAATTGTGTCGTTTTGTTAAAAGCAATGCCGAATTTTTCCATCCACATGTACTGCATAAGCGCGTAAGCCTTTTAGCATCGGCATTTTCGCTGGTTGAAGGTTTGTTAACTTGGCGTCAGTCGATGCCAAGGCCGTGACTATAATACGTGAGAACATTCCTTTACCTTGCTTGGGTTTAGGCCGATGAAGCAGGTTCGATCTATCGCTCGCCTACGAGCTGGATCGCCTCAAGCACTCCCAAGCTCTGTAAAAGTGCCGTTCTTTCTCTGTCTAGAGAGGAGAGTCTCCATGACAACTACCCCGCGCGAGCGGGAGGCCACCAAGGCCAAAGTAGTGGTTGATAGGAACCCGACCCCCACTTCGTTTGAGAAGTGGGCCAAGCCAGGTCATTTTGACCGGACACTGGCTCGGGGACCCAAAACTACCACTTGGATTTGGAACCTTCACGCTGACGCTCACGACTTCGACAGTCACACCAGTGACCTAGAAGATATTTCACGCAAAATTTTTAGCGCTCACTTCGGTCACTTGGCTGTCGTGTTCATCTGGCTGAGTGGCATGTACTTTCATGGCGCTCGTTTTTCCAACTATGAGGGTTGGATGGCCAACCCATTGGCTGTTAAACCCAGTGCTCAAGTTGTTTGGCCAGTGTTTGGTCAAGAGATCTTGAACGCCGACGTCGGTGGCGGCTTCCACGGCATTCAAATCACGTCTGGTCTGTTTCAGCTGTGGCGTGCTTCTGGTATTACTAACACTACTCAGCTATATGCCACTGCCATCGGCGGCTTGGTCATGGCTGCTCTGATGTTATTCGCTGGTTGGTTTCATTACCACAAGGCTGCTCCTAAATTGGAGTGGTTTCAGAATGTGGAGTCCATGCTAAACCACCACTTAGCTGGTCTATTAGGCTTGGGTTCTCTAGGTTGGGCAGGTCATCAAATTCACGTTGCTGTGCCTATCAACAAGCTGTTGGATGCGGGGGTTGCCCCTCAAGACATTCCACTGCCTCATGAGTTCTTGTTTGATAAGGCTTTTATGGCAGAGCTGTTTCCTAGCTTTGCGCAAGGTTTGAAGCCTTTCTTCACGTTTAACTGGGCGACTTACTCGGATTTCCTCACCTTCAACGGTGGTTTGAATCCGGTGACAGGTGGTTTATGGCTGTCTGATTCGGCTCACCATCATTTGGCGATCGCTGTCCTCTTTCTGGTCGCGGGCCACATGTACCGCACCAACTGGGGAATCGGCCATAGCATCAAGCAAATTTTGGACGGACACAAAGGCGATCCGCTTTTGTTTGGCGGTGAAGGCCACGTCGGCATGTATGAGTTCCTAATTCAGTCATGGCACGCTCAGCTAGCGATTAACCTCGCGCTGTTGGGTTCGTTGACTATTATCGTGGCGCAGCACATGTACGCCATGCCTCCGTATCCGTACTTGGCAACTGACTACGCGACCCAAGTGTCGCTATTCACTCACCATATGTGGATCGGTGGATTCATTATTGTCGGGGCTGGAGCGCACGGCGCGATAGCACTCATTCGCGATTACGACCCGGCTAAGCATGTCAACAACGTGCTCGACCGTACGCTCAGAGTTCGTGACGCTATCATCTCTCACCTTAACTGGGTTTGTATTTTCCTCGGCTTCCATAGCTTTGGTCTATACATTCACAACGACACCATGCAAGCGTTGGGTCGCCCCCAAGACATGTTCTCAGATACGGCGATTCAGCTTCAGCCCATTTTTGCTCAGTGGATTCAAGGCTTGCACACAGCGGCAGCCTCAGTCTCTGGCACTGCGCCCAACGCGCTAGCTCCGGCTAGCTACGCATTCGGCGGTGGCGTCGTAGCAGTTGGTGGCAAAGTGGCCATGATGCCCATTACGCTGGGCACCGCTGACTTCATGGTTCATCACATTCACGCGTTCACCATTCATGTAACCGTACTTATCCTGCTTAAGGGTGTGCTGTACGCTCGTAGCTCTCGCCTTGTTCCTGACAAGAGTGAGCTGGGCTTCCGCTTCCCTTGCGACGGCCCCGGTCGTGGCGGCACCTGCCAAGTATCAGCTTGGGATCACGTATTCCTGGGCTTGTTCTGGATGTACAACTCGATCTCGATTGTGATTTTCCACTTCAGTTGGAAGATGCAGTCAGATGTATGGGGCACGGTGTCCGATAACGGCACTGTTTCTCACATTACCGGCGGCAACTTTGCGGCTGGTGCAATCACCATTAACGGTTGGCTGCGCGACTTCCTGTGGGCGCAAGCTTCTCAGGTCATCAATACCTACGGTTCGGCTCTGTCGGCTTACGGCTTGATGTTCTTGGGTGCTCACTTTATCTGGGCCTTCAGCCTCATGTTCTTGTTTAGTGGCCGTGGCTACTGGCAGGAGCTAATTGAGTCTATTGTTTGGGCTCATAACAAGCTGAAAGTGGCTCCGGCTATTCAGCCTCGCGCTCTGAGCATCACTCAGGGTCGAGCTGTGGGCGTAGCTCACTACCTCCTAGGAGGAATCGCTACTACATGGGCGTTCTTCTTGGCTCGAATGATATCAGTAGGTTAAGGAGCGCGGAGGACTTATAAAACGTATGGCAACTAAATTCCCAAAATTTAGCCAAGCGCTAGCACAAGACCCGACTACTCGTCGGATCTGGTACGGAATTGCCACAGCTCACGATTTTGAAACCCATGACGGGATGACAGAGGAGAATCTTTACCAAAAGATTTTTGCTTCTCACTTCGGTCACTTGGCAATCATTTTCCTCTGGACTTCTGGCAACCTGTTCCATGTCGCTTGGCAAGGCAACTTTCCCCAGTGGACACAAGATCCGCTCAATGTGAAACCAATCGCTCACGCGATTTGGGATCCTCACTTTGGTCAGCCTGCGGTGGATGCATTCACCCAAGCTGGCGCTAGCAGCCCAGTTAACATCGCCTATTCAGGGGTCTATCACTGGTGGTATACCATCGGGATGCGCACCAATGGTGATTTGTATACTGGCGCGGTTGGCCTGTTAGCCCTAGCAGCCGTGATGCTGTTTGCGGGCTGGCTGCACCTTCAGCCCAAGTTCCGGCCTAGCCTGTCTTGGTTCAAGAATGCTGAATCTCGCCTCAACCACCACTTGGCTGGTTTGTTTGGCGTCAGCTCTTTGGCTTGGACTGGTCACCTGGTTCACGTCGCGATTCCTGAGTCTCGCGGTGTGCATGTCGGCTGGAGCAACCTGATGTCGATGAAGCCTCATCCGGCGGGTTTGAAGCCTTTCTTCACGCTCGATTGGGGCGC
Organism: Phormidesmis priestleyi; assembly: GCA_003242115.1. Lineage (GTDB taxonomy): Bacteria > Cyanobacteriota > Cyanobacteriia > Phormidesmidales > Phormidesmidaceae > Phormidesmis > Phormidesmis priestleyi_A. The sequence goes on along the minus strand of QBMP01000002.1, from coordinate 10,264 downwards.
TTATGCGCAAAATCCAGACACGGGCAGTCATATATTTGGCACCTCGCAAGGGGCAGGCACGGCGATTCTGACTTTCTTGGGTGGCTTCCACCCTCAAACAGAGTCTCTGTGGCTGACGGATATGGCGCATCACCATTTGGCGATCGCCGTGATCTTCATCATTGCGGGCCACATGTACCGGACGAACTTCGGTATTGGCCACAGCATCAAAGAGATTCTGGCAACTCACCGTCCACCTGAGGGCACTCCTTTTGGCGGCGCGTTGGGTGCTGGTCACAAAGGTCTTTACGACACGATCAACAACTCGCTACACTTTCAGCTCGCTTTGGCGCTGGCTTCTTTAGGCGTCATTACGTCTCTGGTTGCACAGCACATGTATGCGCTGCCTCCTTACGCTTTCATGGCTAAGGATTTCACAACGACGGCTGCGCTATACACTCACCACCAGTACATTGCTGGATTCATCATGGTGGGAGCGTTCGCTCACGGGGCTATCTTCTTAATCAGAGATTACGACCCTGCGGCAAATGAGAACAACGTGTTGGCTCGCGTACTTGACCATAAAGAAGCGATTATCTCGCACCTGAGCTGGGTTTCCCTGTTCCTCGGTTTCCATACCCTGGGCATCTACGTCCACAACGACGTAGTGGTTGCCTTTGGTACGCCTGAGAAGCAGATCCTGGTTGAGCCTGTGTTTGCACAGTTTGTGCAGGCCGCTTCTGGCAAGGCGCTTTACGGCTTCGATACGCTGCTTTCTAACCCTGATAGTGTGGCTAACGCTGCGGCTAGCGGCATTTGGTTGCCAGGTTGGTTGGATGCAATTAACAGCGGCAGCAACTCCTTGTTCTTGGCGATTGGGCCGGGTGACTTTTTAGTGCACCATGCGATCGCACTCGGTCTTCATACCACCACTTTGATCTTGGTCAAGGGTGCGTTGGATGGCCGGGGCTCTAAGCTCATGCCCGACAAAAAGGACTTTGGCTTTAGCTTCCCTTGCGATGGCCCTGGTCGGGGCGGCACCTGTGACATCTCTGCGTGGGATTCGTTCTACCTAGCGATGTTCTGGATGCTGAACACGATTGGCTGGGTGACCTTTTACTGGCACTGGAAGCATTTGGCAATCTGGAGCGGTAACGTGGCTCAGTTCAATGAGAACTCGAACTATCTCATGGGCTGGCTGCGCGACTATCTCTGGCTGAACTCTTCTCAGCTGATCAATGGCTATAACCCATACGGGATGAACAATCTCGCAGTTTGGGCTTGGATGTTCCTCTTTGGGCACCTCGTTTGGGCGACTGGGTTTATGTTCTTGATCGCTTGGCGCGGTTATTGGCAAGAGCTGATTGAGACCATTGTTTGGGCTCATGAGCGCACGCCTTTGGCCAACCTCGTTCGCTGGAAGGACAAGCCGGTAGCAATGTCTATCGTTCAGGGTCGTTTGATTGGTTTGGCTCACTTTACGGTGGGATACATTCTGACTTACGCGGCCTTCCTGATTGCTTCTACATCTAGTCGATTTGGCTAGCTAGGTTAAGACATTAGGTGAATAGAATGGAGCCTCTCAGCATTGCTGGGGGGCTTTGTCTTTTACAGGGTTGTAAACTAGAAAGAAGGCGAACTGGGCGAGTGCTGGCCTTACGGTGATTGCTTTTGCAATGGGTGATGACACGAGCGGAGCGGGCAGATACGGCTTTCTGCGGTGCGGCTGGGGCTAGCGATAAATGTGGTTGAGGAGGCTTTGAGGCGATCACAAAGCGAAAATGATGGGGCGATCGCGCAATGGCTGATGAAGGCTTTTAAGTCAGAAGAAGAAAGGTAATGAGTCTGATCTGACTGTTGCTAGTAAAACTTGGAAGACCTGCCTTTTAAGTTATAGCTGTCTGTAGTTGGTAGACTATGTGGAAGAATAAAAAACTCAATTAATAGAGTACGGAACGGAGTAGATGACAGACCGGGATTTCGATGTTTTCTTAGCGCACCGCAAAGTAGATAAGCCAATAATCCGGAAAATCTATCAAGAGTTGAAAGAAAGAGGACTTGCTCCCTGGCTGGACGAGGAAGAAATTCCTCCCGGTGCTGCGTTCCAAGAAGCATTACAGCAGGCTATCGGTCAGGTAAAGACTGCGGCTATTTGTATTGGCTCTGATGAATTAAGTAATTGGCAAGCTCTAGAGTTGAAGATATCTATCACTCAGTGTGTAAAGCGAAAGATCCCGATCATTCCGTTTTTGCTCCCTGGTGTCTCGGCTATTCCAGAGAGTCTATTATTTTTATCAGAGTTTCACGCAGTATCGTTTCAAAACGGCATTGAAGATGAGCGAGCTTTATCTCGATTGGAATGGGGAATCACAGGCCGAAGGCCAAAACCAAAACCTCTCAGTCCTTCCAACGGAAATCCAGCGCCAGACATTGTAGTTAAACCGATAATAGATTCTCTCTATACAAATTTGGAGCGCTACTTGAAAATTGAAGATTGGGAAAAAGCAGATGATGAAACTCATCAACTAATGATCGTCGAGGCAGGGAAAGTTGAGGAACCATTCTTTACGGCGGAAGAACTGAAAAATTTTCCTTGTGAAGCGTTAAAGGTAATAGATGGGCTATGGGTAAAGCACAGCAATAGTCGTTTTGGCTTTAGCGTACAAAAAGAGATGTATCGGGAATGCGGTGGTGTTCTAGATGGTTGTCATAATCGTGAGGCATTCACCAAGCTATGCGAAGAAAATGGTTGGAAAGTGAAGGATAAGTGGGTAAACGTGATTTCCGATAATTCTTCTTTGAAGGGCCACTTTCCGCGTTTTGGTTTGTACATTGGGAGAGACATGCCGGGGCGTCGGCGAGGGCTGAGAAGCACACGTTTCTCAGCCCTCGCATTCAGACTTGAGAGCTGTAATCTGTAGGTGGTTCAGTCTTATGTGAATATATTTTTACAAGGTTGTTTTCATGCAATAGAAATCTACAGCTAGCGAAAACCTTTAAATGAGAAGAATTAGGAGGACTGGGCTGATGATTGCTAGTAGAACTCGCGGGACTTATCTGACGCCAGAGAATTATCTAGAGCTTGAGCGCGACAGCAAAATTAAGCACGAGTACATACAAGGACAAGCGGTTGCGATGGCTGGTGCGACCAGAGTACATAACGTCATTAGTGATAACTTGACGGCGTTGTTTGTATCTCACTTGCGAGGATCCATCTGCATTTCGCATTCGGGGGATATGAAAGTTCGTTTGCCAGAAATAGGCTTATTCTATTATCCAGACCAGTCGGTGACTTGTAATGAAGAGAAAGGGACTGCTGGAAAAGACTATATTCTGCATCCGAAGCTGATTGTAGAAGTTTTATCTAAATCGACAGCCGAGTTTGATCGAAATGCAAAGTTTGAGGACTATAAAACAATTCTAGAATTTGAAGAGTACGTACTGGTTCACCAGAAGAAGGTGTGTGTAGAGCGGTTCCTAAAGAAATCTGATAATCTTTGGGTTTCACAGACCTATGAGTCGGGTGATCACGTTGAATTTTCGAGCATTCGTTTAGTCTGTCCGATTGAGTACCTGTATGAGAACGTTGATAACCTTTAATACTTTAGCAATGGAGAAGGGGTGTTAGCGCGATCGTTTTATAATCAAAGCAAATCAGTTGAGTTTGCTTGGTACTATGCCGAAATCTAGTCCCGTTGTGCTGAAGAAAGTAACGCTTAGCCTGCCATTTGGTATTGGCGGTGTGGAAATGGAGCCAGATTCTACGGAGCGGGATGCGGCTTGGGAGCTGTACGTAGAACTGGTGACACGGGTGGCGGTGCAGAGCTTGAATCCACAGAAGGGGTTGGTGCGCGAGGCGATGAATTCGCTGTATAGCTTATTTGGCTCGACGCGGCAGATTTTGCGGAAGGCAGGGCCGGGTGTGGGGGCGTCGCATGATTCCGTTGGGGGAATTGCGATCGCTGTTCTCAACAATGGCCTCCGCCCCTTCCTGTCAAAATGGCATCCACTTTTGCAGGAGTGGGAAGAACAGAAGATAGATGGAGTAAGTCCGCAAGCGCACGAGCGAGCTTGGGATAAAGAGATGACGGCGCGGGGTGAGTTGGACGCGCTGCGTTCGGATTTGGCAAAGTATGCTGAGGCTTTGGGTGCGATCTGTGGCGTGGAAGAATGATGTTGCGACTGTTAGGATGGGAGCCTCAAATTTATGATCGCCAGTAAAAGCAGAGGGCCTTACTTCACTCCAGAAGAGTATCTCGCGCTTGAGCGTGAAAGTACGATTAAGCATGAGTATAGACAGGGCTTAGTTTTTGCAATGGCCGGGGCGAAAAAGTCCCACATTACAATTGTGGGTAATGTGTCTGGGCTATTTTTTAATCATTTCCGTGGTGTAGAAGACTGCTACTTTTACGCGAATGATGTCAAGGTAAAGTTTTTGGAGGGTGACGGCTTCTATTATCCTGATGTCGCAGTGACCTGTCATGAAAAGGATCGCGACTCGAATGATACTTATATTCAGTATCCTAAGTTGATTATTGAGGTACTTTCAGACTCCACTGAGGCATTTGATAGAGGTGAGAAGTTTTCTGATTATAAGACGCTTCCTTCTTTGGAGGAGTATGTGCTAATTCATCAAAAGCAGGTGTTGGTAGAGCGATTTTTGAAGAAGAGTGAGAATTTGTGGTCTACGGAGATTTACCGGACGGGCGATCACGTAGAGTTTGAGAGTATAGATTTTCGTTGCCCAATCGCGTTTCTTTATGAGAAGGTCGGCGCAATTCTGTAAGGAGGCTTTAGAGCGATCGCAGCAAGAAAATGACGGCTTAATCGCCAGTGGCTGATAAAGACCTTTGCCTCTTCGTTCGACTCTGAAAATGTCAGCGAATGATCTTATCTGGCTGACAAGTAGCCCCAAGTATAGGCAGTCAAGAGCATGTAATCGACGGTGAATTCGGCGCTGATAGGATAGAGGTAAATGTCAAAGTAGTTCTCGACGGTGGGCCATGCGGTTGGAGCGGGGAAAGTGCTGGGTGCGATCGCCTCAATTCCCCAATAGTCTTTATTTTCATTCAGATCGGTGGGGTCATATGCGGTGATACCTGGTGGCGGCGGCCTAAAAAGAGGGCGATCGCTAGCCAACGAGCGGAACTTGGCCAGAATTTCATTGAATTTTCAGCGCTTGGGAGCTTTACCTTGATGCGCTACTACCTTTTTTAGTGAAATATTAACTAAATTAATACTCTCTATCATTCCACGAGGTGAGGTGATAGTATTTAATCTATTCATTGCTAGGGGTGCCTCCATACATTTGCCAAAGGCGTTGGCGAGGAGGCTGAGAATATACCCTTGGAACCTGAGTCTGGGTAATGCCAGCGGAGGAAAGCCATGTCCAATATTGATTCGTCAGCCCCCCCAACGGGCTCGAATGCCGCGCATTCGCATCATGCTTTAGAAAATTACATGGTCAGCCGTAACCAGGTGGGCGGCAAAATGGCTCTGGCAACCATTACTGCTTCGGCGCTGGGTGCCTGGATTTTGTTTAGTCCGCCAGAGGCCGGATCGGCATTTGGTGGCATCACAGCTATTTTGGGCTACTGTTTGGGATCGGCGGCGGCGGTGTTTACCTTCGTTTTTATTGGGCCGAGGTTAAGGCAAATTATGCCTTGGGGCCATTCTCTGAATGACTACGTGCGGCATCGCTTTAGCG
>QBMP01000002.1:0-4568 GCA_003242115.1 Phormidesmis priestleyi | reverse complement strand
GCGCTCAAGTTGGCTCAAAAACTGGCTCAGTTTCTAGCACCCCGATTTACTTACTAACAGTGACAGTAATGTTGCTGTATATGTTCGTTTATTTGGCGGCGGAATTGACAGCGATCGCCCAAGCCCTACAGCTGATTGTCAATGTGCCGCTGCTGGTGACCTCGGTAGCGGTGATGGCGACTGTGTTTCTCTACACTGCCTATGGGGGGCTAAAAGCCACGATTTTGACAGATGCCTTTCAGTTTGCGCTGATTGTGCCGCTGCTGTTGATTTGTTTAGTCGCGACTGTGGCGCTGATGGGTGGCTTTGAGGCCGCGATCGCCCCGGTTGCCGAAAAGCTGCCAGAGCTGCTGTCATTCGGCAACATCGACGGCTTGCGATTTGGGGCGACGCTGGTGATCGCCACTGTGGCCGCAGAAGCGTTTAATCAGGGCAACTGGCAAAGGGTGTATGCCTGCCGAAATGATGCAACGGTTAGAGGCGCTTTTTTGGGCTCTTCCCTCATCATTTTGCCGATGATATTTATCTCTGGGCTGCTCGGTCTGATGGCCGCTGGACTGGGTTTTTCTGGCCCGACAGCCTTTTTTGACCTGCTGCGAGGGCTACAGATCTCGACCTGGTTAGTGGTGGCGGTGATTTTGCTGGCGCTAGCGCTAGTAATGAGCAGTTTAGATACGCTGCTCAACGGCATTAGTTCAGTCTTTACGTCCGATCTGTTGCGATTTTCTCAGCAAAGATCTGGGCGAAATCGATTAGAGCAAAACGAATCGGCGCAAAACAGTTCAGATCAGGTGCTCACCATTTCGCGGGTGCTTACCGGCCTAGTCAGCATCCCGGCAGTGGCGGTAGCAGCCCAAGGGTACAGTGTTCTCTATCTGTTTTTTATTGCCGATTTGCTCTGCGCTGCGCTGCTGTTTCCCATTCTTTTCAGCCTTTACAATCGTTATCAAACGGCCAACAATGCCTTTTGGAGTTCGCTATTGGGCATCGTTGCTGGCTTGTTGTTCTTTCCTAAACCCGACTTTTCACCGCTGTTTAATATTCCGGGCAGTGGCGATTTGCTCAATAGCTTTGCCATGGCGCTGTTGACTTCGACAGTTCTCACCTTGCTATGGAACGCGGTGACCAAAAACAACAAGCGCAGCAAGCGTATGCCCTTTAACTACAGTGAGTTAAAGGAGGTGAGGTTTTTTACCTCGCCAGATCAAGTCGCGATCGCTGCCAATCTGCCTGAGCGATAGGCTGAACCAGATTTCCCGTATCAGTACCTGTATCAGCGACGCATCTTCTTTGCATTTCGCTCAGAGTTTTCGCAGCCAAAATTTCTGATTACCTTCGTTTTACTTTCTCTATCAAGGCATTTACCTATGGCTACTCCGTCTGTCCAATCATCTGTTAAGTCACCTGTTCCATCTGGCAGTACAACCGCTTTACGCGCTAGCTGGATTGCCAAGCGCACAGGTCAGCCTAACGTCACCCAAATGCACTACGCCCGCCAAGGCACTGTCACTGAAGAGATGGAATATGTGGCTCGCCGAGAGAATTTGCCGGTGAGCCTGATTCAATCTGAAGTGGCGCGGGGGCGAATGATTATTCCGGCTAATATCAATCACCCAAACCTTGAGCCGATGGCGATTGGCATTGCCAGCATGTGCAAAGTAAATGCCAACATTGGCGCATCGCCGAATTCTTCTGATATCAATGAAGAGATTGAAAAGCTGCATTTGGCCGTGAAGTATGGCGCAGATACGCTGATGGATCTTTCGACTGGCGGCGGCAATCTGGATGAAATTCGCACGGCGATTATCAACAGCTCACCGATTCCAATTGGCACCGTACCGATTTATCAAGCACTAGAAAGTGTACATGGCAGCATTGAAAACCTAGCGGCGCAAGACTTTTTACACATTATTGAAAAGCACGCTCAGCAAGGCGTGGACTATATGACCATTCATGCGGGCATTTTGATTGAGCATTTGCCTTTGGTGAAAAATCGGCTGACTGGGATTGTCTCGCGCGGTGGCGGCATTATGGCGCAGTGGATGCTGCATCATCACAAGCAAAATCCGCTGTTTACGCATTACGACGACATTATCGAAATTTTCAAACGCTACGACGTCTCTTTTAGCTTGGGAGATTCTTTGCGCCCTGGCTGTCAGCATGATGCTTCGGATGAGGCCCAGTTTGCTGAGCTGAAAACGCTGGGAGACTTAACCCGCAGAGCCTGGAAGCACGATGTGCAGGTGATGGTAGAAGGGCCGGGGCATATACCTTTAGATCAAATTGAGATGAATGTAAAAAGACAGATGGAAGAGTGCTCGGAAGCGCCTTTTTATGTGTTGGGGCCATTGGTGACTGATATTGCACCGGGCTATGACCATATTACGTCGGCGATTGGGGCAGCAATGGCGGGCTGGCACGGAACCGCCATGCTTTGCTACGTAACGCCCAAGGAGCATTTGGGGTTGCCGGATGCTGAAGATGTGCGCAATGGCCTGATTGCCTATAAGATTGCGGCTCATGCGGCGGATATCGCAAGGCATCGGGCGGGGGCGCGCGATCGCGATGATGAACTCTCCCGCGCCCGCTACAACTTTGACTGGAACAAACAATTTGAGCTGTCGCTAGATCCTGATCGCGCCCGTGAATATCATGATGAAACGCTGCCTGCTGACATTTATAAAACGGCTGAATTTTGCTCAATGTGTGGGCCTAAGTTTTGCCCAATGCAGACCAAAATTGATGCGGAGAAGCTGACTGAGTTAGAGAAATTTTTGACCCAAGAGGCCAGCTCTGTGTGACTTTCTGGGCTTATTTAAATCTCCCTATTCGGATCTGTTTATGTCGTTGCGTTGGCCTAGCTTTGTTGCTTTAGATAGTAAAGGCTGCTGTAGAGATGAAAGGCCAGATCCCAATCGCTAGGGGCGCGGCGATCTAGATCTAAGTGGGCAGGGATTGGGGGCAGAAGCGGAATAAATTCTAAGGCGGCTTGGCCGAAATGGTTAAATTGATTTTGGTGTGAACCTGTGAGCGATTGATTTAAATGCATCAGGAGTTGGTTCCACTGAATGCGGCTGTTGAGTTCACTTTGATCAGTCAGAGAGATGCCTTTTTGGTAGTGGTAGAGGCGATCGCACAGTCGCAAAATCATCTTTCTGCCGCTTAAGTGCAAGTCCAAAACTTGTGTATAGTCCTGCACTTTCTCTTTATGAACCGTTCTACCCCAATTCCCTAAATCAATCACTTGCTCAAAAATTGGTAGCTGACCGCTAACGCGCTGAGTGACTTGCGACCACTCGAAGCTGATTTTACCAAGCTGTCCATCTGAATTTTTGAAAAGGGCGATTGGCGATGGCGTCAGGGCTTCAAAATAGCAAATTTGCAGGGTTTGGATGGCTTTAATATCCTTGACTAACCCGCTCAGTGTGGGCGTATGTGGCTGTAGCGATTGGGCAAAATAGCTAATTTCACCCCAAGGGCCAACGCGATAAAGGCGACAGCCGCTAGTCGGCACTTTTAATCGGGCGCTGTAGGCATCGAGATTGAAGACGTGAGCAAAGTGGGCGATCGCCTGCTGTCTGTGTTCGGGTGAGGGCGGCGCGATCGCTAAAATCGCCAGTTCATTGCCGCCTTCCACCTGCTTTGCTCGACTGAGTGCTGCGGCCTTTTCGCTTTTTTGCTGCTGCTGAATGCGCGTAATACCAGCTCTTGCCTGAGCCATGATCTTGCCGCTAGGGGTTTGTTTGAGCAGCTTGGCATAGTTTTTTTCGGCTGCTTCTAGCCGATTCGTGCGCTCTTGAAGCTGGGCTGCGTATAGCCTGAGCATCGGACTGTGGGGGTCGGTGGTTCGCCACTGCTTAAGTAGCTTTGCCGCCTGCTGATAATCGCTGATTTCCAAAGCGGCTGCAACTTGGGCTTCCATGACATTTCCCTAGCATTTGGGGCTAAAACAACTCAGTCCAAAGCTAGGTTGCCCGTCTGCCGATTCATCAACATCATTTTTTTCACGGCAGGTAAGTACGGCCCGCTGCTGATGGAAGACTACGCCTTGCCAGAAAAAATGGCGCATTTCAATCGGAAGCGGATTTCTGAGCAAGTAGGTTAACGAGGGCTATGGGCGATATAGCGTTTGGGCTACTGCCTGCCGCCAACCTGATCGCAAACGCTCTCGATGATCAGCGCTCATCGTGGGTTCAAAGCGCCTTTCCATTTGCCATAGCTGAGCTAGCGCCTGCTGATCTTTCCAGTAGCCGACCGCTAGCCCCGCTAAGTAAGCCGCTCCGAGGGCAGTAGTTTCGGTCACTTTGGGCCGCACTACCGGGATGCCCAACACATCCGCTTGAAACTGCATCAACAGATCGTTCCGTGCCGCGCCGCCGTCTACTCGCAGCTCTTGAAAATCAATGTGAGAGTCTTGACGCATCGCATCTAGCACATCGGCTGTTTGATAGGCGATGCTTTCTAATGCAGCACGAGCAATATGAGCCGCTGTAGAACCGCGAGAAAGTCCGGTAATCGTACCGCGCGCATAGCTGTCCCAATAGGGCGCGCCCAAACCCACAAAAGCC
>QBMP01000029.1 GCA_003242115.1 Phormidesmis priestleyi | reverse complement strand
GCGCGATCGCCCCGACTTTGAGCAGATCGTTCAGCAGGGCGATTGGCCGCCTAAGCCAGTCGTTTTCATCATTGGGGGCGACACCCGCCAAGTCTCGGTCAGCAACGGCTTACAGGCCCTGCCGCCAGAAGCGACGCATGTGCTGATTCACGACGGCGCGCGCTGTCTAGCGACGCCTAGCCTATTTAATCGCTGCGCTGAAGCGGCCTTGAAAACGAAAGGCTTTATTGCGGCTGTGCCCGTCAAAGACACCATTAAGCAGGTGGATACGCCGCGCCTGATTACCCACACACCGGATCGCGCTCAACTTTGGGCCGCACAAACGCCGCAAGGATTTGAGGTAGAGCTGTTAAAGCGCTGTCATGCGCAAGGGCAACAGCAGCAGTGGCAGGTGACCGATGACGCGGCCTTACTCGAAAAATGTGCGGTGCCGGTGAGCATCGTTGAAGGGGAGGATACTAATTTGAAGGTGACAACGCCTGTGGATTTAGCGATCGCGCAATTCATTCTTCAGCAGCGCCAAGAACTGTCTTAACAGCTGATGGCGACGCTGAAGCAAAGCCAAAGCCAAAAAGCCGCCGTTTTTATGACCATAGAGCAGAGCGCTATTAAAAAAGGGCTTGATAGTTTGTGCTCCCATAAATGGTCTTACGATGCCGCTGCGACGATTTTTTGTGCATTACCTTCATAGAGCATGAATCTACCCAACCCTAGTAAGGCAGTCATTCCGCAAGAACGCTTAGGCTGATAGCACCTCGTAGATATCTATAGCTGTTTTGAAATCTACCCCTAGCGCGCTGAAATGTGCATGACCGCAGTCAATTTTGCGGTTTTCGGTGTCGCGGCGTTTATCACGGTCGTGGGTGCTTTTGGTTTCGCGGACGAGGTATAGCTTGTTGTCATCTTCTTTGACGATTGCCCAATCAGGATTGTAGTTGCCTAGTGGCGTAGGAATTTTGAACCATTGAGGCAGCTTGCAGAAGAACTTGACGCTTTCGGAAGTATCTAGCTTTTCGGCGATGTCACGTTCTACTTCTGACTCAAAGAGCACGTAGTCGTAAGGGGTTCTTTCATCTTTGCTCTGTACGGCGTACAGGCGAGTTAAGTAGGTTTCAATTTCTTCTTGCTCGAATAGTCGCATAGCATAGTGCTGGCCTGCTAGCCGCTCGTACTTGATGCCATCTACGAGCATTTCTTGCAGGGCGCGGTTTATATGCTTGGCGGCTTCAGTCATGAATGATTGCGGATTGATGGTGAATTCTTCTAATCGATCTGACTGTTTTAAAATACTTACTAAAGTATGACGGGTGAGTTCTGTTTCTCTTTGCAAAAAAGCGAGTATGTCTGGCAGTTGAGTGTGCCGTTGAATACTTTGAACGCCACTCTCTAAGACGCGCCCGCCTTCTACTCCAGCTTTGTTAATCTCTACGGCAGTTTTGTCTACTTGCAGACGGATGGGCTGAATGCGATCCATTTTCGCGATTTTTTCGGCGGCTCGTTCTATGAGGGTGTCGGTTTGAAATTCAATGGAATAGCGGGTTTGGTGGCTGATTTTTTCCCAAAGAGCTTTGAAGTCGGGGTTGAGTTCGATACGCTTGTTATATTTTAGGACTCTGCGATCGCTCGCATTGACAATCCGATTCTTAAACACGTAGCGTTTCATCTCATCGGTAATTGCCGCTCGCAATGAAACTAGCGCTTCTGGCAACTCCAGCACAAACCCTTTCTCTTCTGGGCTGAATTTCTCAGTCAGATCGCCTTCAGTCGTGAGATAGCCGTTTTCGATGAGGGCTTTCCAAACCTTCTTAGAGGCACCTTTTCCTAGAGGTTTGTCCGTTTCAGGATTGAGCAGTAGCGTAAAGGCGATGGGTTGCAGGCAACCAAATTTGAAATCGCCCAAGACTTCCTCCATGTCGGCCTGAAGACCTTTGGCGTAGTCTTCAAACGATTCGTTCGCGATGACGGCACCCGCATTATTGATGGTTTCATCAAAAATGCGGGTGCCGTCTTGATTGACAGGGAGCCTGAGACCGCGACCAAGGATCTGGCGACGTTCGCGTTCTGTGCCCATATCGCGCAGGCTGCAAATTTGGAACACGTTAGGATTGTCCCAGCCTTCTTTGAGCGCGGAGTGGCTGAAAATAAAGCGTAGCGGCTCATCATTAGAAAGTAGCCGCTCTTTGTCTTTCATGATTAGCTCATAGGTTTCCGCATCGGCAATAGTATTGCCCCCTGTATCTTTGACTTTATGTTTTTTATCGACAGAGAAATAGCCGTCGTGGAGTTCTTCTACGGGATAAGGCAGTAGTCCTTTATAGAGAGGTTTTTGAGAAATTTCTTGAAAATATTCTTCAAACCACAGCGCAAATTTCCCCTGTTGTGGGTTTCCTTCCTCGTCGTACAAGCGGTAGTTATCGACCTTATTCACGAAGAATAGCGAGAGCACCTTAATTCCCAGCGCTTTGAATTTGCGTTCTTTTTTGAAGTGTTCTTCGATAGTTTGGCGAATTTGGGCTTTGAGAACATCATCACCTGTGCCACCTTCTTCTTGATGGAGTTCGAGTACCTTGCCGTTAGCAAACTCAACGTGTTCTAGTCCGGGTTCGGCGCAAATGTTTGTGACGATGTAGCTATCGTAGCCAGGGCGATTGGTTTGTTGGCTTAGATCGGTGCCTTGTTTTAGAGTGACGATTTTGACTTTTGGCCCGCTTTTGCCGTCTTCGTGAAGGGTGGCTTTAACGTGTGGCGTTTTAGCTTTTTTTGCGTAGGTGATTTTGTCGATGCGTAGATACACCTGATTGAAGTTTTCTTCTGCGCGGATGGAGGCGACTTCGATTTGTTTGACTAGACGCATGTCGTAAGCGCGGATGGGGTCGAGTTTGTAAAGTAGGTTGTAAGGATTGGTGTGGGTGGCGGAGTAGCGCAGGCAAAACAAGGGCTTCAGGGTTTTGATGGCGCGTGTAGATTTGGGTGTGGTATCGACGCTTTGGGGTTCGTCAATGATGATAATCGGGCGGGCGGCTTGAACAAATTCGATGGGCCTGCGGCCTGACATCTTATCGCGCTCCTGATTGATAACATTGTCATCTTTTTGAAATGCCTGAATATTAATAATCAAAATTTGGATTTCATTGCTGGTGGCGAACTGGCGAACTTTAGAGAGATCTTTTGAGCTGTAGACAAAGTGATCGAAGGGGGTGTTGTTGTAAAGGCTGCGAAAATGCTCGCGCATGAGGCTAATGGAGGAGAGCACACCTTCGCGGATGGCGACGGAAGGGACGACGATGATGAACTTTTTGAAGCCGTATTTTTGGTTGAGTTCAAATAGGGTGCGCAGGTAAACGTAGGTTTTGCCTGTACCGGTTTCCATTTCTACTGAGAAATTGGGGAAAGAATAGGCGTCCTTTTTTGATTCTGCTGCGTACTCATTCAAATCAGGTGATTTGGCTAGCAGGTTGCCTTCTTGAATGGACTGTAGGTTTTTGAGCAAGGCGGCATCTGGTAAAAGTGACGGATTGCCAATACCTAATTCATTAAGTTCCATCGGTAAGCTGCCTGCTTGGCTACCGAGTACGGTTTGAGCGCCTAACGGCGAAGCCGATTGGCCTTCAAATAAGTCGGTGACCGATTGAATAGCATCGAGCTGGTATTGCAGATTGGCGTCAAATTTGAGCTTCATGGTTGGCTGGGTTGTATAGAGCGATCGCCCTATTCTGAAGGAATCAACGGCTGGATATAGGTTAGGAGCTGAGGCAGGTTTTGCTTGACGACGATCCAAACTTCATCCAGGTCGATCTCGTCATAGTCGTGAGAAAGGACGTCTCTCATACCGGCAATTTGCTTCCAAGGAATTTTGGGGTGCTGGCTTCTAAATTCTTTTGAGAGTCGTTTAGTGGCTTCTCCAATAATAGTAGTGATGCGGCGGATGATAGCGTCTTGCTTTTCGACGTTCTCTGACAGGTCGTATCGATCAACGTCTTCTATGTATTGATTGATAAGTTGAATGGCCTCAGAGATATCTACCAAGGCAGCTAAGTCACGCGACATAAACTACCTCAAATGAACGGAGAATGTCTCGACGGCGAATCCAGTTGCGGCTGTTTTCGATTGCTTTTTTGCTGATTAAGTCAACTTTGCGGTTTGCAAGGTTCTCTAGCTCTTCTTTCATGGCTACTTTTTCGAGCAAGCCCCTTTGAGCATATGGCTGATAAGTCACGAGGATGTCAATATCACTATCTGCGTGGAAGTCGTCGCGAAGGATAGAGCCAAATAGAGCGAGTTCGGCTACTTGATGGCGATCGCAAAAAGCCGCTAGCTGTTGTGCGGTAATCCCTAGCCGATTGTAAAGTGTTGTTTTTGAGAGAGCTACTGTCATGTGGCTTATCCCTAAACGGTTTTGAATATGATTGGAATAGCTTTGTCGCGGCTTTGGTTGAGGGAATTAAAGGCTTGGACGGCGTTGGCTTTGAGCTGGTCGTTGCCGTTGAAGGCTTTGTCGAGGCAGAGGAATTGGAGGGGGTCGGCGGCGGCTATGGCGTCGATGAGGTCGCGGGTGATTTCGTTTTCAAGGCAGATGAGCAGGGCACCGTCGGGGTTGGAGCCGTCCCAGGGTTTGAAGTTTGAGCGGTCAAGTTTTAAAACTTTGAAGCCTAGATCGATCTGGGAAAGAGGTCTGGTCAAAACTGAAATTATCTCTTCAGACTCACGGGTCTGATTTTCTCTCTCAGCCTCAATATTTTTAATAGCGCGGCGAACTCGCTCTACACCAATATCAGTGATAGTTTCATAACCTGCCTTTAAAGCCTCAGATTTCTTATCACAAGGCTCGGGAAGCTGAACCATAATGAACTTGCGATTGGTCTTGTCTTCAACGTTGAGGGCTATCGTGGCGTGTGCCGTTGCACCAGATCCTGCGAAGAAGTCTAAGACGATATCAGAATCAGAACTTGCCAGTGCAATAATTTTCTTGAGCAAACGAAGTGGCTTTGGTGTACTAAATATTTTTTTACCTAACAGATCACCTGTTTCTTTCTGTCCTTCGTCGTTATGGCCAAAGTTATTGAAGCTCCACCATGTTGAGGGAACAACGCCATCTTTTATTTCAGCCAAGAAACGTTTTAATCTAGGTATTTCGTAATTTCCATCTGGCCCCCAGTAGAGTCTATTTTCGGATTCCATCAGGAGATGTTTCTCTTTTGAGTACCGCCAAACGGCATTTTCATCTGGCCATACTTCTTTCCCTGTTTTCGGATGCCGAATTGAGTACCAAAGAGTTGGTCTTTCTAAACGCGATTTGCTACTTACGTATTCGCCCGAAGCCCACGCTCCTCTCTCATCGTTGTCTACGTTTTTGTATCTTGTTGACTGCTTTTGAGTTCTAGGAAACAAGTTTCTTTTAAAGAATGAACTCTTTTGAAAAACTAGAATGTGATCGTGCATAGCTGCTATGCCAGGATCGTCATTAGATACTGAGTATTTTTTTTGCCAAACGATATTTGCAACAAAATTTTCCTCTCCGAATATCTCACTGCAAATATTACGCAAGTTTACGACTTCATGATCATCAATAGAGATAAAAATACATCCATCTTCTCGTAATAAATTCCTCGCTAAATACAGCCGAGGATACATCATATTCAACCACCGCGTGTGAAACCGCCCTTCATTCGCCGTATTCGTCGAAAACTTTTTCCCCTCATCATCCACCAACCCTGCATAAGCGAGATAAGTTTCTAAAGTCTCCGCATAGTGATCTGGATAGATAAACTCTTTCCCCGTGTTGTAGGGTGGGTCAATATAGATCATCTTCACTTTGCCGTAATAGCTCTTTTGCAAGAGCTTCAGCACTTCCAAATTATCTCCTTCAATAAACAAATTCTCCGTACTGTCAAAATTCACCGACTCTTCCCGGCAAGGCTTCAGCGTCCCCGTCGCAGGCTGCTGCACCAGCTTAATGCAGTCCTTTTTCCCCGGCCAATCCATCCCATAGCGATCGCGCCGATTCTCAAACACATCGCTAAAGCTTCCCAGCTCAGCTTTTAGTTTTTCAAAGTCAATACTCTCCACCAGCTCGCCCTGCTCATCGCGAGTTTCCGCAAACACAGAGGGAAACAACGCCTTTAGCTTGGCACGGTTATCACCCGCGATATCCAAAGAATCAATATCGAGCCTTTCGGGCTGCAATGAAGTCATAGAAAGAAAGTGAACTAAATTACTACAATTGAGATAAGGCGCTACGTCTTAAGTATAGATGTCGGCACTTAAAGGCAGCTTCAGCTTCCGACGGCGGCTTGCTCAGGCCACCAAGCGCCAGCGAACCAAAAACAGGGTTTCCTCTTGCGGTAACCGAGCCGTTACCGAGTCTATCAGCTCATCCTTTTGCCGCTCCACATCCAGCGCGCTGCGGTCGTACTCGCGCCAAGCTTCATCCCGCTTTTGTTTACAGCACTCACCTTCTTTTGTAAACCCAGCTTCTTAGGCAAATTACGAGCCCCTCGCGCCTGCGTCTTTAATACCCCAATCCGGTCGTCATACTCCTTAATCCGCCGCTTCAGACTGTGTCGCCTATCGACAAAAGTTCCATACCAATCGGCTCTTCGATACTTCTGTCCTCAACCAAAATGACGCCATCACCTAGCAGCTTGTCGGAGAGATGATTTTCTGCCCCATCAGCACATGCAATCGTCTGAAATTAAATGCTAGACAGACGAGGTTCCATTCTCCAGCCGCTTTGAGCGATCCCCTTAAAGAGAACTGACGAAACCCCATCGCTTCTTTAATGATGCCGATAACAGGTTCAACAGTACATTTGCGTAAGCGATAGAATGCTTTGCCTTCCTCAGTTTTCAATTTGTATCTCATCTTCAATTTTGGTGTTGCCTCTTCAGTGGGAGCATCTGACATTTGCTCCATTTGAGTCTTCCAATAGGCGTCATATGGCTGCCGCCCAGTGGCAATAAATGGGTCGATATTGCGTGTTTGTAACCCCTCAATATTGCTGGCACTGAAGTACCCTGCATCTAAAGCTGCTCGTTTCGCGCTGCCCACTCTAGCGTTGATTGCATCGATAGTAGGCAGTGCATCCAGTTGATCGTTAGGATGATTGGATAGGCTATTGGAGAGAATCAATAATGACTTCTGGTCAACGGCAATTTGACCATTGTAGTGTTGGTCAAAGCCCTNCCGCCATTTTTTCACTATATTTAGCCTGTTCTGCTTCAAATCGTTCTCGCGCACGATGTTGTAACGCTTTTTGCGCTTCGGCAAGATTGTCCAACTGCTTGTTACGACGGTCAATTTCTGCGGGAATATCAATACTTTCCAGGACTTTCGCTCTATCTGCCTGTTGACCCATTTGTAGCAGTTCTTCTACTTCCATCCGTAGCTGTACTCGTTTCTCTTCAAGCCGCTTGTGGCTCACCGCTTTACTTTTCGATGCGTCGGCATGAATTTTAGTGCCATCAACACTGATGTCTTCAACTTGTAATACTCCTGCCAAAACTGCCATTTCCAACACTTGAACAAACAATTCTTCAAGTTGTTCTAAAAAACGACTGCGAAAATTAGCAATTGTGTCATGGTCAGGATGCAAGTTCCCCGCTATGTATCGGAATGGGATTGATTCATGGGTTGCTAGTTCTATCTTCCTAGAGCTGAAAATGCCTGTGGCATAACCGTATATCAATAGTCCGAGTAAAATCTCTGGCGCAATTGCAATTCCACCTTTTGCTCCATACTCGTTGTAAATACTACCCAGATCGAGCTGAGAGATTACCTCGACCAAAAAACGAGCAAGATGACTTGGGGGCAAGCAATCTTCAATACTAACGGTTTGCTTTAATATCATCCCGTAATCTACCGTTTTGAATTTTCGAGGCATAATGTCTCACTTGATAGTCCCTCAATGCTAGACGAAAATTCTTCTCTCCGACAGGCTGCTAGTCCGGTCACAATCTGGTTCTTACGTGGCGTCTGCCAAAAAAACGGTCAATAGCGCCATCTCCGGCTCGTAGTAGATTTTCACCTGTGCCAAATGGTTTTCGCTTTTGTAGACCGAGCTTACACACCAAGTTTAGGGCACTTGTCCGCCAACGGGCAGCTTGTACACTGCGGATGCTGCCCCTTACAAATGTGCTTCCCAAACGGCATTAGCAGCCGGTTTGTTTCTATCCAATACTCCTTGGGTAGCTTCGCTGCGAGTGCTTTGGTCGTCTTTTCAGGCGTTTTTGTCTGCACGTAGCCCCAGCGGTTCATCACTCGGTGCACGTGCACATCGACGCTGATGTAGGGCTGATGGCAGGCAATACCCAAAGCAAGGTGGGCACATTTGGGGCCGACGCCGGTAAAGCTGAGCAGGGTGGCTTCGTCGGCAGGGAGTTCGCCGTTGTGAGTTTGGAGAATGGTTTGAGCTATAGCCCAAATCTGCTGTGCCTTGCGCTCCGCATACGTACTTTTCGCAATCAGCGCTTCAATCTCCGCCACCGACAGCTCGTTTATGGCCTGCGGTGTATTCGCCTTGGCAAACAGCCGCCGTGATACCGGCAAACTCACCTCGTCGTAGGTACGAATCGAAATGATGCACGACACTAACTGCTCGAATAGAGAGCTGTAGCCTTCTGTCGCTAGCTGAAACATGGCCGCTCGCGGATACGCCTGCATGACCTCGCGCAGTTTGGTAAACGCTGTGTGAATATCCAACTGAGATGGCGCAGAAGACGTCATAGCCCTTTCTTGTAAAAGCATTCACAGCTTAAGGAAAAGCCGCCGATATCAGCATCGGTCGGTGGTTTGTTTTTACTGACAAAGCGGGCGCATCGTATGCTACATTTTATAAGCCGTAGATGGCGGGGGTCAGTGCCCGAGTGGTTAATGGGGGTGGACTGTAAATCCACTAGCTATGCTTACGCTGGTTCGAATCCAGCCTGGCCCACCATCTTCGCAATCGCTTTTGCAGCTTGCTTTGACAATCTGCTTTTGCAGCACACATTTTGCCCATGTGGCTCAGTGGTAGAGCACACCCTTGGTAAGGGTGAGGTCACGAGTTCAATCCTCGTCATGGGCTTTTTAATTTTTTTAAGGCGGAATTTCACGGCGTTACTCAACGACTCGCAGACGTCCGGCGCTGAGGGCTTCGTAGATTTTGTTGATCAGGGCTTCGTCGGTTGGGCTGATTTTGCCGCTAGAAAATAGTGCCATCAGCACCTGCTGATCTCTGCGCGTGATTTGGCGCGTGGCAAATATTTTAGAGACTCTTTTTTCGATAGAGGGCTCTTCGATAGAGGGCATAGGCGGTAGGCAGCGATCGCTGAACTGACAGAAAGCTTTCAGCCCTTAGAGTGCCCGCTTTTTGACCTCATTAGCTAGGTTACGGCGATCGCTCACAATAAAACCGCCCTGTGGCTGACAAGGCGGTTTTATCACTCTTATTGACTGGAGTTCCACAGTGCTATGAGTGCTACACCGCTGCTAGCTCAGGCACAGGCCGCTTGCTGTTGCGAATATCGCTAATGGCTTTTGCATAGTCAGGCGCTTTAAATACAGCAGAACCGGCCACCACAGCATTTGCACCCGCTTCTAGCACTTGCCAAGTATTGTGAGACTTTAGGCCCCCGTCTACTTCAATCCAAGGATCGAGGCCGCGCTCATCGCACATCGCTCGGAGCTTACGAATTTTGGGCACGACGCCCGGAATGAAGCTCTGCCCCCCAAAGCCAGGGTTCACACTCATAATCAGCACCAAATCGCACAGATCCAGGCTGTACTCAATCAGGTCTAAATTCGTGCCGGGGTTGAGGACGACGCCCGCCTTTTTGCCGCACTCTTTAATTTGAGCCAGCGTCCGGTACAGGTGCGGCGAGGCATTGTGCTCACAGTGCACCGAGATAATGTCAGCGCCTGCTTTAGCAAAGTCTTCAACGTACTTTTCGGGCTCGACGATCATCAGATGCACGTCTAAAGGCTTGTCGGTGTAGGGGCGCACGGCCTCGACGATCATGGGGCCAATGGTGATGTTTGGCACAAAGCGGCCATCCATCACATCAATATGAATCCAGTCAGCTCCGGCCTGATCGACGGCGCGAATTTCTTCTCCAAGGCGACCAAAATCGGCGGACAAAATCGACGGTGAAACGACGACGGATTTGTTGGAATTTGCCATTGAAGAGCGCCTCTCAAGTGAATGTTTTTGGGGTATTTTCTGGGGTTTTATCTGCTGTTTGCGGCGGCGGATTCTGCCTGCGGTGCCTTTTTGTGCAAAAAGCTGACTATAGAGAAAGATCTATTCTATATAGTGTGCTCATTGTAACAAAATATTTACCCTGCTCTTCTGAGTTGTCACGAATCAGTCAAATCGATTAGAGGGTTTGAGGCGCTACCACCGCCTCAATATTTGAGTTAGAGTTGCTCTACGTTAGCTATCAACTTAATTCAATTCAACTATTTTTCGGTTTATGGCGAATCCTACCGGCTCATCTTTTCTAGCTCAATTGTTACCGTTTAAAGCAGAGCTGAAGGCGAGGCGGGTTTGGCGCGCGCCGCTGACTCGCTTTGCCATTGGGTTTGGCGTTGTTGTGATTGGGCTACCAGCGCTGGCGCTCTCGACGTCGGTAGGGCCAGAAGGCATCGATGCCAGAAGATTGCAGGAAGCGCCGTATAACCTGACAGGGCGCAAAATTGCGATTGGCCAAGTGGAAATTGGTCGCCCTGGCGTATTTGGCATTGATAAAATTTCCAATCAAAATTTTGTGGTGCGGGTGAGCCGGGTATTTGAATTGGATGAACCCGCGATCGCTGATGGTACCGTCGATGGTCATGCGGGCAATGTGGCCAGCGTGATTCTCAGCCGCGATAAAATTGTCAAAGGCGTTGCCCCAAATGCGGTGCTTTACTCAGCCGCGTCTAGCAACTTTACTGAAGAAACGGGTCAGCCCGAAGAGTGCCTAGCCTCACAGCATATTGCCCTGCAAAACAGCGGCGACGTGCGCGCAACTAACTTTAGCTTTGGCGAACCGCTGAGCCGAGACGCAAGGCCCAACGCTACGCTCGATGGCAACGCCCTATTAACGCAGTGTATTGACTGGTCATCGCGGGTGCATAAGCTGCTGTATGTCATCGCGGGCAACCAGGGCCAGGGCGGCATTCCGATTCCGACCGATAATTTCAATGGCATGAGTGTCGCCTTTTCTGCTCGCGTTGATGGCATTTTTACCCGGTTAGATTCTGCTAACTTGGGCAGTGAACCCGCAAGCCCGGTTGAAGAATCCAATGTTGGGGCGCGGCGCTCGATTGACTTGGTGGCACCAGGCAGTGACATTGAGCTGTTTAACCCGGACGGTCGGCTGACGATTAGCAGCGGCACTAGCTTTGCTGCACCGCATGTGGTGGCGACGGTGGCGCTGCTGCAAGAATTGGGCGATCGCCAGTTTCGATCAGGCGCTAGCAACTGGAGCTTAGACTCCAGAGAACCGCTGGTGATGAAATCAGTGCTGATGAACGCCGCCGATAAAATTAAAGATCCGGGCGATGGCTCGATTTTGGGTATGAGTCGCACTCTACTCGATAAACGCGGCAAAACCTGGCTCGACTCCGACGCCTACCGCGATCAAAAAATTCCGCTAGATGCCAACTTGGGCACTGGCCATCTGAATGCGTTTAGAGCCTATGAGCAGTTTGTGAATGGGGAATGGGCTCCGGGTGAAATTCCAATGGTTGGCTGGAACTACAGCGCCACCGCTGATAGCAATGCCCAAGACTACGTATTTAATGCCCCGCTCGAAGGCGGCAGCTACCTGAGCGCCACCCTTTCCTGGGAGCGCGTCGTCGAACTCAACTCTAACGATGAGTACTACGACATTGGCGAAAGCTTTAGCGGTCAACCACTGGGCAATTTAGATCTGTGTCTCATGCCTGCCGATGCGACCGATATTAGCCAAAGCGTGTGGTCATCTGTCAGTGAAGAAGACAGCGTAGAGCATATTTTTATCCCGATTCCGGCCAACGGTCAGTACAAGCTGCGAGTAGTGCAAAAGAGCGGCGGCGCAGCGATTCCCTATGCGCTAGCTTGGTGGGCAAAATCAGCGCAGTAAGGCTGGGTGATGCCGCGATTACTATCGCTATTACAAATCGAGTCCTTCTGGTTCTGGCCACAGCAAGCGCACGGCTAGCAGGCCAAAACCGAGGGCTGCTAGTCCTTTAACCAATTTTTTGGGCAGCAGTAGAGCGGTGCTTTCGCCGAGCAGTACGCCGAGTAAAGACGCGAGCAGTAAGGCGCTGGCTGAACCGAAGAAAACGGCTTTAGGTGAGGGTGAAGATCCGCCCAGCGCGATCGCTGCTAGCTGACTTTTATCGCCTAGCTCTGACACAAACACCGTGATAAAACTCACTATAAAAAGCTGAAAATCCATAGGAAACGGGGTGTTCGAGAGTTGTTCAGAGGTTATTTATTGGCCGACAATATCGCCGATGAGGCCAATGGTAATCAGCAGCAGTAAAATTCCGGCGCAGGTGTCTAGTGTGCTTGGCGAGATTCGCTTGGCTAACCACTGGCCTAGCAACACCCCTAGCAAACTCGTTGAGATTAGCGCTAGCCCTGCACCCAAGAATACAACCACTGGCGATCGCGATTGCGCACTCAACAGCAGCGTCGCCACCTGAGTTTTATCGCCTAGTTCCGCTAAAAAAATAGTGACAAAGGTCGATAAAAACACGCGCCAAAAGGTGCCGCCAAAAGCGCTTGGGGTCTCAGACGTGTTGCTGGTGCTAGCGGTGGCTTCAATCGGGTCAGATTGAAGGGAAGAAATCGGGTTAGGGGCACTCACAATACGTTCATTTCATATTTCTTTCATTATCTGTAAAATCGTCCCGAAGCGCAATCTTCAGACGATTATCGGCGCTCATCATCGGGCGTGATCCAACTGTCAGGCGTAAGATCGATCACTTGGCTCTCAATGCCTACTGCCTGGTAAAAACGATCCATTTCTGGGCTGCGATTTCCATAAACACCTGAAATTTGCTGCTCACAGCACTCAATCGCAAAGCCATTGAGATCGGCAGGCGCAACTTGATATAGCTGCTCAAAAGTTTCGGGTTCAACGCGGCAAAAAACAGGGCGATCAGCGTAAATGCTGCATTCCCGGCTGGTCTGGTCGTAATTGATGCACCAGCCATCGTCGCCCACCATACTCATGTACAGCGATAGCTGCGAAGGCGACAGATAATCAGCGAGGTCGGGGCGATCTGCCGGATCAAGCTGGCAGCAGGCCCCGCAGTTTTTAACACACTGCCAAGTAGCCATAAAAAATTGTTTAAAGCATCAGTGCCTACCTTAACGGCTAAAGGCTCCAAAACGCTAAACCGCTGAGTGTGCATAAGCTTTTTTTGGGGATTTTAAGGATTTTTTGAGCCTTACTTTAAACCTTAGAATTTTGTAAACAAACTTTAATTCTGCTCACCGCCAACAGGTACAATGCTTGCTAATGAACACTGATTCGTAGTTCGGCCTGAACTGTTCGGAGGATAAATGGCTTTTTTAGACGGCGCACTTTCTTTTGTAAGCAACATTGATTTTGTTTTGATTGGGCAGCTAACCATGCTGGCATTGGTGGTGATTGCTGGCCCTGCGGTCGTCTTTTTGCTAGCGCTTCGAGGCGGCGATCTGTAAGGCGCGCTCATGACCTACGCGCTTACATCCGCCCTTTCCATTGATGATTTTATTGCTCACTACGGCGACAACCCTCGCTACGAGCTAGCCGATGGGGAGCTAATTGATATGGAACCGACTGGCCCCCACGAAACAGTCGGCGGTAAGCTCATGGTCAAAATTGGATTGGCCATTGCTGAGGCTCAGCTTCCTTGGTTCATGCCACGGACTTGCCTAATCCGTGCTTCTGGAGAGATCGCGACCGCTCGCCGTCCAGATATTTTGGTGTTAGATGAGACTAACCTAATTAACGAGCCTTTGTGGGAGCGATCGCCTGTCATCACGTTGGGGCGTTCGGTGCGGCTAGCGGTAGAAGTTGTCAGCACCAATTGGGAAACTGACTACGCTCGAAAAGTCGAAGAATACGCGCTTCTCGGTATCCCTGAATATTGGATTGTCGATTTTCGAGGATTGGGCGGCACTGTTTTTATTGGCAGACCGAAGCAGCCTACCTTTACTGTTTGTCAGCTAGAAGGTGATGAGTATCGTCAACATCAGTACAGGCTAGGCGAGAGCATCTCTTCATCTTTATTCCCGGCTTTGCAGCTACGCTTAAACGATGTTTTACCGCGATAGCAGCCGTTCATTTATTTGCTTGCTTGGCCGTTCCTA
This sequence comes from Phormidesmis priestleyi, assembly GCA_003242115.1. Classification (GTDB taxonomy): domain Bacteria; phylum Cyanobacteriota; class Cyanobacteriia; order Phormidesmidales; family Phormidesmidaceae; genus Phormidesmis; species Phormidesmis priestleyi_A. The sequence continues at coordinate 17,132 of QBMP01000029.1, read as the reverse complement.
CACATTAGCAATACCCGACGCCCGTGAGCCATATCTGCGCAGGTTAAAGCGTTTCGAGTACCGCGCGGCGAATGATTTCAGTGACTGCGCTGGCCATTAAAGCGTCTACGTATCGGGCTTCTTGGTTGGGGTCGCTGGCGTTTTGGGCGGCGATTAGCGTCAGTCCTAGAGAGTATTGCTGATAGCTAGCGGTGAAATCTGGCGCTGCTGGCGCGGTCGTCTGCTTATTGGCTTGTCTGGCTATGTGTCTGGGGAGACTAAATTGAGCTAAGGCGCAGTAGGTGAGTTCGGTTTGGTTGCGACCCTCACTACGGCCAAATCCGCATTTAGAAATAATGACGGGCTCTAGCACCCAATCAGCTAACCCCAACGTCTCTAACGCCACATCCACATAGCGGGCCGTATCAACGCCCATCGCTCGAATAATGGGTGCTAAGCTGTGGCCTTGAATGTCCGGGATCTGAGCTGACTTAGGAATTTGAGAATGCCAAGCGGCCATTGTGATCAGTCGAGTGAGGTCGTAAGTAGACATCAGGTTTTGGCCGTCGTGGCGCTGGGCGCTGGAGCGTAAAGCGGTCTGATTAGTTAGCGGATTCCACAGTTCGGGATGCTCAATAAAAGGCGCTTCACCGTAGCGTCCCTGAAACGACAGCGCTTGATTGCCGCTCATTTGCTGTGTCCATGCCTCTAGGCGTTCAGGCGTTTCAAAGTTTTTAAACGTCACGGCCAACGCATTGGAAGTGGCAATGCGATCGCTGTAGTTGATAATGCCGCTAGCTAATTCATCGAAGGTATAGTTTGGCTCAGCAGTACCCATAGCTCGAATGCGATACTGATCGATAGCGACAGTTGGGGCAATAGCATTAGCTCTCGCGGCGGTATTCAACAGCGGGATAAACTTAGTGGCGCTCCATAGCTGATAGTCGCTCAACGCATCTCGACCCAGCCAACGAGTGTGCCGCTGATCGGCTTGAACCGTCGAAAGGCACACACAGCCAGAGAGAATATCAGACGGCAAAAATTCTAAGCCACTTTCGTTTACAAAAAACATTTTGCCGATTTTTGGATAAGCGGCTGTTTTATTTAGCGGCGCACTGATACTCGACAAGTCTTGAAGGCGCTTAGCGTATTGAGCAATGTCCGAGCGGTAGCGCGATCGCTCAATGCCGCTATCCAAAAAAGCCAGCCGCGAGGCATCGAACGTCGCTTCCTGCTGCAAAAAACGCTCAAATGTCTCTTGCTGATCGTCAGCGAGAGCCGGATACTGGCCCATTTCTGCCAGGGGTATTGCCAAAGCCCTGCACAGCAAAGCCGCGACTTCACCTCTAGTCATCGCCTGGTTAGGCCGCAAAAAGCGCGGTTGGCTCAGCGATTCCAAAAGCTGTTGCTCAAGCGCGGCGGCAATTGACTCTTGCGCATAGATAGGAATATCCGCCGCATCTCTAAAATATTGCGCAATATACTGAGATTGAGCCGTCAAATTGTTCGTCGCTGCCGGTTCAGCTCTAGTCTCCAAAGCAGCATCCGGCTCAATGACTGCTGCAACCCCCTGCATCGCCTGCAACCCAGTGATTATAGCGGCGATCGCCTGCGCTCTAGAAATGGCCTGACGAGGCCGAAACGAGCCATCCGCATAGTCGCCAAAGCCGCTAAATAGATCGCGCTGGCTCACCCAAGCCACCGCCTCATGAGCCCAATGCTGTTTAGGCACATCGCGAAACGCCTTTGCTGCCTGTCGCTCACTCATTTCCTCAAATATCCTTGGCATCAGCGCTGCAAATTCAGATCGGGTGACGGTAGCCAAAGGCCGAAAGGTGCCGTTAGGATAGCCGCGAACAATTTTCCGCTTTGCCAATGCCTGAATGCACTGACTGGCCCAATGATTCGCAATATCAGAAAACATACTTTCCTAGAGGCTTTTGCATTTATGCGGATGAAAGACACATTCTTATCTCAACCTATCTCAGGCCGCTTTACAAGGGATCTCGAAAGCTCTTTTTCCACGCGCACGGAAATTTGACGTAGGCTCATAGCAGGATCTGATCGAGCCCAGTGGATAGAGATGACAGAAGCGACCGCAGAGAAAACGCAAAGCATGACCGAGACAATGGCAGAAACGGCCACCGAACTAACCCGCGAACCGGCCAGCGAACTGGCCACTGAGACAATTGTGCTAGACGTAGAAGGCATGATGTGTGCGGGCTGCGTTAGCACGGTCGAAAAAAAGCTGGCCCAGTGCGAGGGCGTGATCCAAGCGAGAGTAAATTTGGTGACTGAGGTAGCCGCCGTCGATTGTGAGGCTGAGGCAGATTTTGCCGCGATCGCCCAAGCCCTCACCGCTGCCGGTTACCCTAGCAAACTGCGCACCGCCAATGCCCAAAGCCCCCTAGCCGCCGAAACCGAGTGGCTAGAGCGCAAAGAACAAAGTCAAAAAAATCAGACCCGTCAGCTAGCTGTTGCCACCCTGTTGCTGATCCTTTCAACAATTGGCCACCTTCAGCATTTTGCCTGGACGCAAGCGCTGCCGAGCCCCAATTTTGGCCCGCTGAATGTTGTTACCACACTGCTCGTTACAGTTCTCACCGCTCTCTGGTTTCACGGCGCACTCGCCACGCTCACCCTGCTCTTCCCGGCTCGAAAAATCTTGATAGATGGCTTTGCAGGCATCCGTCGCGGCTCCCCAAACATGAATACGCTTGTGAGCTTAGGTGCTCTTAGCGCTTATTTCACCAGCGTAGCGGCGCTAGTGTTTCCGGCCTTGGGCTGGGAGTGCTTCTTTGATGAGCCGGTGATGCTGCTGAGCTTTATTTTGCTGGGGCGCACGCTAGAGCAAAGGGCAAGGTTTCAGGCGGCAAGCTCACTGCGATCGCTGATCGCCCTCCAGCCCACCTTTGCCCGCCTTGTCCCCGAACCCACCTCAACAGCCCAAACAAGCGAAACCACTGGCGTCCAAATCCCGGCGAGCCAAGTGCAGGTCGGCGAATGGCTGTGCGTACTGCCCAGTGAAAAAGTGCCGGTAGATGGCGTCATTGCTCAAGGCCAAACCACCGTCGATGAATCTATGCTAACCGGGGAATCCTTGCCTGTTGTCAAACAGATTGGTGACGAGGTAGTCGCTGGTAGTCTCAATCAAACGGGTGCGATCACGCTACAGGTATCTCGCACAGGCGCAGAGACGACGCTGGCTCAACTGATCCACTTGGTCGAAACGGCGCAGACCCGTAAAGCGCCCATTCAAGGACTCGCCGATTTGATTTCGGGCTATTTTACGTATGGCGTGCTGATCTGCGCCGCGCTGACGTTTAGCTTTTGGTACTTTGTCGGCTGCTCAATCTGGCCCGATGTCGCGCCGACTGTGATGACGTCTGTTCATCAGGGCTTGCACCAGGGTTTTCATCAAGCTCCAATGATGCCAGAGACAATGCCGGATATGCCGGTTGAAATGGTCGCCTCAAAATCTTGGCGGCTGTTGGTGAGTTTGAAGTTAGCGATCGCCGTGATTGTGGTCGCTTGCCCTTGCGCGTTGGGGCTAGCCACCCCGACGGCTATTTTGGTGGGCTCCGGCATCGGCGCAGAGCGAGGCCTATTGATTCGCGGCGGCGATATTCTGGAAGCCACCCGCAGCCTGGACACGCTGGTATTTGATAAAACGGGTACGCTGACGACTGGCCAGCCGCAAGTCACCGATTGCATTCCTCTAGTAAGCAGCTTGAGTCAAAATCAGCTTCTCCAAATTGCCGCCACCATTGAAAGCGGCACCCGGCATCCACTCGGCATCGCGATTCAAAAAGCAGCAAAGTTACAAAATCTCGACTTTTTGCCTGCTGCTGCTTTCTCGACTGAAGCCGGGTTCGGAGCCTGTGCCCGCATCGATCTGACTGATTCTGGTTACCTTTCTGGTTATTTTAACGATGAGGACGCCCTAAAAGACATCCCATTCTTCATCGGCAACTTGGCCTGGATGCAAAAAAACGGCTTCTCGGTTGGTAGCGAACCTCAATCTACCGCTGATACGCTTGGCCAATCGGGCAAAACCGCCGTTTACATTGCTCAAGCGCAGTCGCCGCGCCCAATTATTGGCCTCATCGGCGTAGCCGATACCCTTCGGCCTGAAGCACTCAGCACCATCGAACAACTGCAAGACATGGGGATTAGCATCCGTATTTTGAGTGGCGATAGTGTCGCAGCAGCTCAAGCGATCGCCCGCCAAATCAATCTCCCTATCAGCCAAGTCCAGGCCGAAGTTACTCCCCAAGGCAAAGTAGACGCGGTTGCCGCACTGCAATCGAGCCACCATTGCATCGGCTTCGTCGGCGACGGCATCAACGACGCTCCGGCCCTAGCCCAAGCTGATGTGGGAATCGCCCTTAACTCCGGCACCGAAGTCGCGATGGAGACTGCTGATATTGTGCTGATGGGTGATGCTTTGACGGATGTCATTGCCGCCATTCAGCTCAGTCGCAACACCTTCAACAAAATTCGCCAAAACCTACTTTGGGCTTTTGCCTACAACCTTATCTGTATTCCGTTAGCGGCTGGTGTCTTGCTACCTGCTTTTGGACTGTCACTTAGCCCAGGCTTAGCGGGCGGCTTAATGGCCCTCAGCTCAGTTACCGTAGTCGTCAATTCTCTATTGTTAAAAACGCAGCGTTACCAGTCCGAATAGCCCAAACCTAATGGCCAGTTCTAATAACCAGTGGAAAAGCAAAGACTTCCCTACTTTTCCACCCTTCTTTTCTGTCTTCTGGCGCGATCGCAATTCATCCCTGCCGTTTCCAATCCGTCTCCTTAGAAATGCAGATCAAATTGTCGCCATAGTTCTGAATCAGCCCGCCCTGACGCAGCTTGCCCATCAGCCGAGTTACCGTTACCCGGGTAGAGCCAATCGCGCTGCCAATTTGCGCATGAGTCAGCGGAAAGGGCAGATAATAACCCTGCTCACACTGTTCACCATGCTCGTCGATTAAAAGCGTTAAAAAGCCCAGCAGCCGATCAATCGTTCGGCGCTGACCCAGCGTGCTCAGCCACAAAAGCTTACGCTGATGCTGACGGCGAAAAGCATCCAACACCTCTTTTTGAAAATGAGGCCAAGTGTCCAAATCATTCCAGTACAGCCAAATCACCGTAGTTTGATCCACATGGGCAAAGCTCTGCAGCGTAAACGGCGGCTGAGCTACCACCTCAAACGGTTGACCGGCCCCGACAAAGCCTAAGAAAGCTTCTTCTGCAGCTACTGAAGGCAGCCTCGCAGCAGTGCCCTTTTTGCGGATAGTCGCATTAACTTGAGCGTTACCCAACAGCCGAACAGACCCTTTTTGCACCAAATACAGCAATCCGGGCCTGGCCGGGATCTTCTCATCTTTATTGAATGTGCGGCACCGATAGTGTTCGCTAGCCCAATCAGAAATACGCTGCCATGCCAGAAATGGACGGGCATTGTCTGAAGAAGAAGGAGAGGACATATTCGCAATACTAGAGTTGAGCTTAACGGGTGAAGATAGTGTCATCTAACGCACTTGAGTAATGGCATAACTTTGAGCCGAAATAGACATAGACAATCACTACAATCCTCATCATCCGTAAAAACACGGACAGTTCAAATTAGGCATCTTCTAATCAAGTGTTAGTAGGTAGTGATCTCACATAACCATTACTTAAAGGGGCATTCAATGGCCTGTGATTTGTACTGTCATCATCAGTTATTGCTCACATTGCTCAGCAACAAAAGATGCGTGAATTAGACGGTACGTGTCGAATGTTGTAAGTACATTAATATAAATTGTTGGGTTTTGTACGATTAAATTTCTTACTTTATCTACACTTCAGCATTTTTTCGGACTAAGTGCATACAAATCTTAAAATGCTTTGATAAAGACGGTAATCACCCCTCTTGTTAAAACGCTTTCTTTATCTTATTGGCGATCTATGACTGTGATAAATTTACCCCTCAAAGCTGTCCTGTTATGCAGCCTAGATCGATTTTTATTGGGTAATGATGAAGCCTCAGCAGACAGCTTCATCATCTCTTCACAAAACAGCGATCATTCATCGGCTTCGTCAGGCCACCTGGCAAACTTCAACTCTATACCTGGAGGCTCTTACAAGGCTTTGAGCAGCGCTGTTTTCGGGGTGGACGACAAAGAAAAGCTTTGGCCAAAAATACCGCTTCAAAAAAAGCAAACTGCCAGATCAGTTCTTTACGTGTCTGCATTGCCTAAAGTGTTAGCCAAAAGCAGTCCTCTAATGCAAAACCAATCTCTTTTAAGCATTTCTGAATGGGTTTTCAATCAATTAAGAGAAAGTCAGCAGCATCAACTCTCTTGTGAGCCAGATCACAATCCCTGCAATTTAGCTTCAGCAGCTCAACTATGGTCTAATTTTGAGATAGGAACTCAGCGATTAGGATGGCTATCATTTCGCCTTTCTGAGGTTGGGATTGCCGGGTGGTTACAGCAGTCTCAAACATTTTGTGAAAAAGACCATCAGCTTTCTCAGCTATTTCTAAATCAGAGCCCGTTGGCACCTCTAAGCTATTCAATTTCCTCGCTATTTTCTAAAGAGTTTGATTCCATTAAGAAAAATGACGCTTGTGCAGATATTCACGTATCTTTATGGCAAATTCAACATACTCATGCGCGCTGCTGCGGATTGCTGCGGCTTTGGCATGAGGCTCAACTCATTAATAGCGAGATGTCTCAATCTGCACAGCTACCTTGGCTAACAAATAGCTATCAACTGAGGGGTAACACCCCTCAATCTTGGCAGTTGATTCAGTTACTTATTGAAACAGCCGATGATATGTTTTGGATTCCTTATCGCTGGCCCCTACGGCAACATATTTTGCTGTTGAAGCGTGCAAGCCTCCTATGCCAAGCGTTTGACTGCTTTCATCGGACTTGTTTGGGTGGGTTTGGCAAGCTTTCAGTAACCGCTAGTGAAGCTGAAAGGTTTCGGTTTCAGGTTTGGTTTGGCCTGGTAATGGCCACAAAAAATAGGCTGAACGTATTGCTGCGCAACTGCCTGGGTGAAAAAGCACCGATTGATTTATAGGGATTTGCGCTTTTATGGAGATTTGCGCTCACTCAGCCGCTGACGAAGACTTTTAGAGATTAAATCTAATCAGCTGTGCCAGTCAGAGCAATGTCCACCCCAGGTGACAAAAGTGAAAACATCCTCTATATTAGTTGAGTGTGAGGAGCGAACCAGTTAAGGCACCGAGACGAAACACGGCCAGTCGTCGGTGCCTTTTCTGATTTTAAACGATTCAACAGCGCAACTAAAGCGTTCCCTCTCCGATAATAAAGACTGGTAAAGGCGGGCATTAAAGGCTTAAAAAAGCCAATCATAATGCTTCAAAATTTTTGGTCAATGACCGGCTCAACGACATGCGGTAAGCTTCCCTTCGTGATAGCCTAAGCGCTATGAATGGACTCGGACACCAGCGGCGGGTAAGCTATCGCCTGCTGCTATTGATATTGTGGGCAACGCTTTTATTGTTTGTAGTTGAGTTAACGGCTGGTTGGATCAGCCGTTCTTTGTGCTTGTTGGCCGAATCGCTGCATACATTAGTAGATGTGTTTAGTACGTTGCTGAGCCTAATTGCGGTGTCTTCGCCTCATCGCACGCTCGGTAAAGAAATTTGGGGTCATGGTCGAGGTGAAGCGGCTGGGGCGCTTCTGCTGTCAGCGATGTTGGGGTTTGCTGGCATTTCAATTGTGATAATGGCACTGAGCCAGGTTGAGGTGCTGGTGCAGGCGCTGTCGTTGCAGAGTAGTTATGCCCAAGGTGCTCAAGGCGGCGTTAGGGCTGCTTTGCCGGTAGCCGTCACGCGATCGCTGATCATTTTAATTGTGGTGATGGTGATCTTAGTCGCTGCCGCTGTGCTGGCCGCAGCAAAACAGCGCAAATCGCTCAATAGCTTGGCACTAAAGCTCAATGTTGAGCATCTAATGGCAGATGCTTGGCTAACCGGGTTAGTGCTGTTGGGGCTAGTAGCCATTGCCAACGGTTATCGCTGGCTAGATCCGCTTTTAGCCGTCGGGCTAGTGGCTTTGCTGGTTAAAAGCCTGTGGCAAATGTTGAACAAGCAACTGCCGATGCTGCTAAAGCCTACCGCAATAGCGCCTGAAGCGATCGCTCAAATCGCCTGCCAAATAGAAGGCGTCACTCGCTGTACCCGAATTTTATCGCGCGGTATGGTTGGTCGCCAAGTTTGGATAGAGCTTCACTTAGCCCTACATCCAGAGTTTATGGTGATTGCCAGCACCATTGGTGAGCGAGTTGAGCGCTCCTTAAGAGAGCACTATGGCCCCGTGCGCGCCCAAATTTGGCTCGACCAAGCCTATCAAGATAATGCCCCTAACGCTGCTAAGCCCTATCAGTAAGGGGCGGCCATTCGTCAGTCAGACTGATCGCTCGTAGATCTGCCCGTAGATCGGCAAAGGATCATTACTTTAGCCACGAACCGCCTTCAGCGCCCATTGGCCCCAGGTAGCGAATTAGATAGGGCGAGAATACTTCATAAATCAGCGTCAGCGGCTTGCCATGATGCCAAAACAGGTAGTGCCGCCCCCAAAAAGGCCCCTCCTGCTCAAACGCTGCGGCTAATGCCGCCGAACGCCCAAAGTAAATGCCTTGAATATCGCGATACAGCTCAGTGCGAAGCTGTGCCAAGCTTGCCCAAACCGGCAAGGATCGATTCTTCAAATATTCATCCACATGACTGGCTTCCCACCAAGATGTGGCATAGGCTAAGCGCTGCCCTGAGGCCGTTCGCAGCCAAACCTGCCGCCGTAAATGCGGCCCCGGCACTTTTTCGATTTGCGCCGGGGCACTATCTCCAATCGAATCAACCAGTGACATGTCAATCACATCGACTTCCGTGGGTTCGCGAGTCAGCAACTGTAAGTGGCGCGTTGGGGAGCCATCTCCGAGCATTAATATTTGCCAAGCTGGCGAGAGCTGATCGTGAGGAAGCCCCTGATCAACTACTGACTTGTCTCCTTGCCACAGAGGGTGCAAGGAATGCCAAGCCAAGCTTTCAGCGCTGCGAGCAGAAGGAGAAGTTAAAGTCAAAGCAGGTACGGCAGGTGTTTACAAAAGTTTATGATTCCGTTTCATCATAACCAACAAACCAATTTAGAAGAGGAGTGCCTGATTGAGCAGATCTTAAGAAAGCCTCTACAGACTCTACAGAATAGAATCACCTATGAATCATCTGTGAATACTCAGCGAAAAGAAAAGCAGGCGAGAAAACAGGCGGTTTAAACCCAATAGCCCCTGCACAGCTTCGTAAAGATATCTGTACAGGGGCTATAGCTAGCACTGAAAATATGCGGATGGCGAGACTCGAACTCGCAAGGCCTAAGCCACACGCCCCTCAAGCGTGCGTGTCTACCAATTCCACCACATCCGCAAAAGCAGCAGTGGCTTTTAAACTTACCCTATAACGAGTTCTTTTTAGCGGTTTTTTTGATAGCACCCAAAAAGATCCCAGACAGACCCCAGACAGAGCAAAGATAAAACCCAACAGACCTAGCAGATCTGCCTATTGGTGAGATCCTAGATGAGATACTGAGCTAAGGCTCAATCCCGACAATTGGGCAATAGCCCTGCATGATACGATCAGTTCCCTAACGACTCAGCGAAAAGTTGCTGGCTACCTGATGAATTTTTCTAAAATTTTGATTGCCAATCGGGGCGAAATTGCGCTGCGAATTTTGCGCACTTGCGAAGAGATGGGCATTGCCACAGTGGCTGTGCATTCTACGGTGGATCGCCATGCGCTGCATGTAGAGCTAGCTGATGAAGCGGTGTGCATTGGAGAAGCCCCAAGCAGTAAAAGCTATTTAAACATTCCTAATATTATTGCGGCGGCGCTGACGAGAGGCGCAACGGCAATTCATCCTGGCTACGGGTTTTTAGCTGAAAACGCTCGCTTTGCCGAAATTTGCGCCGATCATAATCTTACGTTTATTGGGCCGACGCCAGATGCGATGCGGGCGATGGGCGATAAATCGACCGCTAAAGCGACGATGCAGGCAGTAAATGTGCCGACGGTACCGGGCAGCGCAGGGCTGTTGAGCAGTCAGGAAGAGGCGGCTACATTAGCGGCGGAAATTGGCTATCCGGTTATTATCAAAGCGACCGCAGGTGGCGGCGGCAGAGGTATGCGGCTAGTCAAAGAGCCTGATGAGCTGGGAAAAATGTTTCTGGCCGCTCAAGGGGAGGCCGAGGCTTCGTTTGGCAATCCAGGCGTCTATTTAGAAAAATTTGTCGAGAATCCACGCCATATTGAATTTCAGATTTTGGCGGATAACTATGGCAATGTGGTGCATTTAGGTGAGCGCGATTGCTCAATTCAGCGCCGCCACCAAAAGCTTTTAGAGGAAGCGCCTAGTGCGCTCTTAGATGCTGATTTGCGTCAGAAAATGGGTGATGCGGCGGTGCGGGCGGCGCAGTCGATTAACTATGCCGGGGCCGGAACGGTTGAGTTTTTGGTCGATCATGACGGCAGCTTTTATTTTATGGAGATGAATACGCGCATTCAGGTGGAGCATCCGGTGACGGAGATGATTACCGGCATTGATCTAATTGCTGCGCAGATTCAGGTGGCGCAGGGCGATCGCCTACCCTTCACCCAAGCCGATATTCACCTGCGCGGGCACTCAATAGAATGCCGCATTAATGCTGAAGATCCTGAGCACAACTTTCGGCCCAATCCGGGCCGGATCAGCGGCTACTTGGCCCCTGGTGGCTTGGGCGTGCGGATGGATTCCCACGTCTATACAGATTACGAAATTCCGCCTTATTACGATTCGCTGATCGGCAAGCTAATTGTCTGGGGGCCGAACCGGGCAACCGCTATTCGGCGGATGAAGCGGGCTTTGAGAGAATGTGCCATCACCGGGCTGCCAACCACGATTGCGTTTCATCAAAAGGTGTTGGAGAATCCGATGTTTTTAAAAGGAGAGGTCTACACCAACTTTGTCGCGACGATGATGGAGTAGGCTGCTGCTGCTGATCCTAGCTTGCGGCGACTGGTTTTGGCCTGCCAAGGGCTCAGCGCTTGAAAATTACGTTGCTCTTAAGCTGCTAGCTCGTCTTCTATCACCGTCATCTTATAGAGTTCGACGAGAGCGGTGCCTTCTACTTTATTGGCTAAATTGACAGCGTAGTTTAGTAAATTGCGTGAGGCGACAGCACCACTCAAAATCACAACACAGCCACGCTGACGAACTTTAAGACGAGCGGCCTGATCGCCGATAGCCTGCTGAAAGCAGTGCGTCACCCGGTTAGCCAAACCGTTGTAGTCATACTCACCGTAAATTCCGATGCGCTCCGGTGGGCTGCTGCGAAATATACTGCCGTAAGGCCGATCAGCGCCTGCTGTAAATTGACTCGGCGGTTGGGCGGTAGCAGATGCTATTAGCCCTGAAGATTCTCTGATTACACCCATGATTTCTGCCTCCAAAATCGATACTTTGTCGTTGAGCTGACACTTGATTCAAACGCTTACCGCTCAAAATTTATCTGCCCAATTACTTGCCCAATTGCCTGCTAGTTAGCTGTCAGGCTGTTCCTCACCTTTTCTGCCGGTTCTTTCTCTTCTGCCTTGCTGCATCTAAACTTTTGTGTTGAGGCTCTGGATAGTCAGGCTCCTAATAGTCGGAAAGTCATAGTCAGAAAATCGCCTTTAGCAAAGCTGCATTCAAACTTTATAGATCAGACCTGATAGATAACTGTGAAGCTTCACATAGAAGCCACTTTCATATACATTCAGCACGTCTTAACATGCTCTTTAATTGTTCTCAAAGATTGTATAAATAATACAGGGGTATTTGCGTATATTCTGATACTTTGCTTGACTGTTTGCCAAAATTACGCATTTTGGCTTAGCTGGACATATATTTTTTAACATTCGCATTCTATGAAGCTAGCTGGCCTCTAGCTGGCTGGCCTCTATTTGGTTTAGCCAGCTTCATAGAAATATCGTGAAAGTGGCTAACGGCGGCGCTGTCAGTGGACAAAGAAATAAACTGTCTACTCAGCAGAGTTGGTGGATAGGACAGGCAATAGGCGTGCTCAGTAATTGCGATTAGCTCGGTAATTTCTGCAAGAGGGCGATCGCATAGGCTGCAATCCCTTCTTCACGGCCTAAGGGGCCTAGTTTTTCGTGGGTGGTGGCCTTGATGCCGATTTGATCGGGGGCAATGTCTAGGGTCGTGGCTAGCCTAGAGCGCATCGCCGCAATGTGTGGTTTGAGCTTAGGCTGCTCCGCAATTACCACGGTGTCAATATTACCGATGTGCCAACCGCTATTTGTGACCATCTGATGCACTTGCTTTAAGAGCATTTGGCTGTCGGCCCCGGCCCATTGGGGATCGCTAGGGGGAAAGTATAGGCCAATGTCACCGAGACTGAGCGCTCCTAGCAGCGCATCCATAATCGCATGGGTCAGCGCATCAGCGTCGCTGTGGCCGAGCAGGCCGTGGGTATGAGGAATATCAACGCCGCCTAAAATGAGTTTGCGATCGCGCGTCAGCCGGTGAATGTCGTAGCCGTTGCCAATGCGGATGTTCATACTAAAGACCACTGCTGTCAGGACTGCTATAGAGTTCATATAAATCTGGGCGTCGCTGCTGGGTGCGCTGAATTTGCTGCTGTTCTCGCCATTGAGCGATCGCGCCGTGGTCGCCGGACGTTAGCACATCAGGCACTGCCCACTGCCGAAACTGAGCAGGGCGAGTGTAGTGCGGATAGTCGAGCAAAGGGGTTTCAAAACTTTCGTACTTAAGCGAATCGGGTTTGCCAACCGTGCCCGGTAGCAGCCGCATGACGCCGTTAATCAGCGCTAAGGCCGGAATTTCGCCGCCTGTGAGCACAAAATCACCTAGCGACACTTCACGAGTCACCAAGTTGAGTACTCGTTCATCAATGCCCTCGTAATGGCCGCAAATTAGCACGAGCTGATCGTACTCGGTAGATAGCGCTTTAAACAAGGGCTGATTCATTGTCTGGCCCTGCGGTGTCAGCAAGATCACCTCTCGGCGAGGGCACTGCGGCAAAGATTCGACGGCTGCAAAAATTGGCTCCGGCTTCATCACCATGCCTACCCCGCCCCCATAGGGAATATCATCAACGCGGTGGTGCTTATCGGTGGTGAAGTCGCGGGGATTCGTCAGGTGGACGGTCGCTATTTGCCGCTGTAAGGCCCGCCCTGTAAGGCTAGTGGCCAAAGGTGAGGTAAAGAAATCGGGAAAGAGGGTGATAACGTCAAATCGCAAAGGAGCGGTCGGCAAATCCATAAAGTGTAGAGCGGCCCGGAAAAAGCGGCGCAGAAGGGCATCGTAAAACGCCTGAAGGCTCTACCGGATCATACACGTTTCCTAGCGGCCACTGCATTGGCTATTGGACTCCCGGCAGCGCCAAAATCAGGTTAGTTAGCTCTGCTTGAACGGTTTTGCGCTCCAGCGTTTGAGCCAATGACAAAGCCCTTTGAAAGGCATCACGAGCGGCAGCAAAGTCTCCGTTGTCTTGATAAATTTCGCCGATGGTTCTGAGGGTGACTAGGCGCTGCCAGTCGTCGCCAGTGCTGAGGGTGAGGGTGATGCGATCGCCCAAGTAGCGGGTCAGCTCTTGGGGTTCATTGCGCTGCCGGTAGATTGCAATCAGGCCGTCTAAGGCGCGCAGCTGAATGTAAGCGTCGCTAAGGTCACGAGCCAGTGAAAGCGACAGGCGGTAAGCGCCAATGGCTTCTGAGGTTCGGCCAGCGCTGCGGTACACATCGCCTAAGTTACTGTCTGTGTTGGCTTGTCCGGCATAGTCGCGGGCGCGGGCGCGGTAGTTAGCCGCAACTTCGTAGTATTTGCGGGCGTCGTTGGCCTGTCCGCGCGCAGTGGCGATCAGCCCTAAGTTACTCAGCGATAGCCCGATACCGCGATCGCTTTCGACAGATTGAGCAATGCTCAGCCCTTCTGAAAAAGCCGACCAAGCCGAATCGAGATCGCCGGTTTGGAGCCTGATCGTGCCAAGATTATTGACCGCGAGGATCTGATCGCTGAAGTTATTGTTGCTGCGAGCGATTGCCAACTGCTGACGCACGACCCTCTCCGCATCACGGTATTGGCCTAAGCCGCTGTACAGCTTAACGAGCTGCTCGTAGGCTTCACCCATGCCTTGCAGATCGCCGAGATAATGATAGGCACTCGCCGCCGACTGTAGGGCTGTCGTGGCATCTGAGTGGTTGCCCAAAGACAATTGCTCAGTGCCCAATAGCAAAAATTGATCGGCCACGTTACGCTGAGCGCGAATGTCATCTTGCGGCGGTCTGTGCAATTGCTCGGTTAGGCTTGGAGCCGCCTGAGCCGCTTCTATATCAATACTCAAAGCGCCGATACTCAAAGCGCCGATGCCCAACGCACTCATGCCCAACGTGCTAATAGCGGCTAAAACTAAGGCCGTAAGCGGTTCAGCGACTTTTCCTAACGCCTCCCATTCCAGATGCTCAGATCCCAGACGCTCAGACCCCAGACTCTTCTGCCAACAACCCATGAGTGATTCCTCGATCTAACGCTGTTGGCATCGCTCTAATGACGCTTGCCGACTACGCCAATAAGATACCCAGTTTGCTAGATTCGTGACCCTCAATCACCGATTAGCCTAGCCGTCAAGGCCAAAGGAAGGCTAAAGATCCGATTCGTCGAATTCAATGGTGAGCGACCCTTGAGTATTTTCAGAGATGTCAGAGGTGTCAGAGGTGTCAGAAGTATCAGAAGTGTCAGAAGTATCAGAGTCATTCAGAATCTCCGCAGCCGGGGCTAAAGCGGGCACAATCGCTAACGGATAGCCCAGATAGATTGCCTGCATATCTTCAGGAATAGCGCGTTCTAGCGATTGATAGGCCAGTTCTAGCTCGGTGCTGACGGCCTGCGGAGAGGTGCGATCGCCTTCAGCTTGCAAATAGGCAGCGATGCGAGTTTCACTCCATTCAAAGGTCTGAGCCATCAAAATGATCAAGCGATGCTTGGGTAAAAGGCCGTCAAGGGCGCGCTCGGTGTAGCACCATAGCGGTGGTGGCGCAGCTTTGAGCGAGTAGTGAATGTCTTCGACATCGGGGAGCACGGCCTGGTTGATGTAGGCGGCGGTGATACCAATTAGCCACGCCTGCAAAGACAATTCGCCGGGGCTGGTTTTGCCCGGTGAGGCTTTGTCTGTCTGAGCCTGCAATCGGGCTAGATCAATGCCGCCTAGCTCGTTGAGAATGTGCCGCCAAGTAATGGCAAATAAGTATTCGGCCTGAACGGGCGACCTTGCCGAATGCCGAATCAGCGAATATACCACCGGGCTGTAGCGACAAAAGATCGCGGTAAAATATTTGCCATCCTTAGGCGATCGCTGAAGCTGATCCACGAGTTCGGCGTCGCTCAGGTGAATCAGCGCCTTAACCAAATCGTGATCGCATTCAGGAAACGTAGGAATTTGCACAGGATCTAAGCAGAATTTTAAGAATAAAGGGGTTTGCTCGGAATTGATGGCTTAATTAATTAGTGGCCAAATGAGTGCGATCGCTCTGGTCACGCTCATTCACACTCATCAATTGTTTTGAGTTTGACGCTCACCAGCTTGCCCATACAGCGGCCACAAGCATCAACTAGCAATACTATACTGGCCTAGTCTACGAATGGATCTTTATTTCTCAGCTTCTATTACTTAGTTGATAAACTGTAATTTACTCTCTCGAATCCGCCATGATCACGAGTTTTGCCTATTCGCTCTATTCACAGATCTCTTCACCCCTTTCACATAGTCTGCTGGCCAACGTGTTTCAGGGATTGCCTTTGGATGCGCTAGTCTCCACCCAAGGCATTATGGTGATGCTGTTAGTGGCCTATGCGGGCGCAATGTGGGCGTTTTTGAGCAGTGCCCCCAAAGTGCATACCGTGATGGTGTCTGATCTGGAGGTGGCGCAGCGCTTTTATGAAGGGCCGCTGAGCCTTTTAGCAGCCGATGTGCCGTTGCACTATTACTACAACTATGAGCAGACGTTGGGTACGGCGGGTGGACTCGACCCGTTTGGGGCGGCTTTGGGCGGCGGCCTGGGAAGTAGCCTGGGAAATGGTCTGGGGAACTTGGGCGGTGCGAACAGCGCTTACGGCAGACCCGATGGACTGTGGTATCAGCTCAAAAAGAACACTCAACTGCACGTCATTAGCGGGGCGAGCTTAGGCACCAGTAACCGCCAGCGGCATGTTTGCTTTGATCATGACTGCCTGGAATATTTGCTGATGCAGGTGCAAACTAGGGGCATTCGCCATAAGCTGCGGCGCGATCACCCCCTCAATTTCTTAGTCAAAGACTTCAATGGCGAAATTATTGAAATGGCCGAAGTCGAGAACTAGCGCCTATTCGCTCTAAAACCATCTGAGCTTCACGGTGACAAAGAAACTACGAAGAGACAAATCTTTCTGTGTCAGCGATCGCTGGCACAATGGATAAAGAAAACACAAGAGAGCGCTACTGGCTTTTAGGGCTAAAGCGCGCTCTTTACGTTGGCCTTGTTTACAGGCTTGCAAGGCAGCATTACAAGTTCACTTTGAGTTTGCACTATCGTTAGTTTAGGTATCTTCCATGAATGGGTTTGCACTCATGGCCCGCTTCCAGTCTCCGGGGCCAGACATTGTTAGCATTGGCCCGCTGACGCTGCGATGGTACGGTCTGCTGATTGCTTCTGCTGTGCTAATTGGCGTCGCCCTCTCACAGTATTTGGCCAAAAAACGCGGCATCGATCCTGAAAAAGTTGGTGATATGGTGATTTGGCTGGTGATTGCGGCGATTCCTTGCGCCCGAGCCTACTACGTTTTATTTGAGCGGCCCGCTTACGCAAAGCGACCCGGCGATATTATTGCTATTTGGAAAGGCGGGATTGCGATTCACGGCGCAGTCATAGGCGGAACGCTGGCCGCATGGCTGTTTTCTCGGCTAAACCGACTGTCCTTTTGGCAAATGGCTGATGTCGTTGCCCCCTCTTTGATTTTGGGACAAGCAATTGGTCGCTGGGGCAATTTTTTTAATTCTGAAGCTTTCGGTAGCCCCACCGATTTGCCCTGGAAGCTGTTTATTCCGCTGGCGAA
>QBMP01000299.1:8873-9927 GCA_003242115.1 Phormidesmis priestleyi | reverse complement strand
TTGAGCGGTGGGATGGGTGGTAGCGGCAGCGATCGCCCCAAAAAAACCAGCCGCTCCCCCCCCAACTACTGCGATTCTCAGACCCTTCTCGACCATTGCACACCCGAATGTTTACAGCACTACTACCTTAAACAATAGAGAAAAATGAAGCAGCTTTAGCTGGTTGCGCAGCGGTCTTTTGCGTTAATCTTTTTGTAGAGTAAATTAATCAGTTAGCCCTTAGCGCGACAATTTTTATGGCAGACAAGCAAAAAATCAGACAGCACCTCGCCCAAAGCGCCACCATCAAGTTAGACAACATTTCTGAACCTATCAAAAGCAGTGAAGCCAAAAAACTGCGGATGATGGAGCATGTGGCTAAAAGCAAAGGCAAGCTATAGATAGCAGCAGATAACCAATCACCTGACGGCTTTAGAGGCGGCTATTTCATCCGTTTTTGCTGCCATTATAAAATCATTTTGGTGGAGTCCATTAATCGCATGAGTCCACCAAGTGACGGTGACTTTGCCCCATTCGGTCAGTAGCGCGGGATGATGGCCAGCAAGTTCGGCGATCGCGCCCACTCGATTCGTAAATTCTAAGGCTTTTTGAAAGTTAGAAAATGGATACTGACGCTGCAATTGATTGATATCTTCAGCTTTGACGAGTGACCACTGGGGAATGTGGCGGTGCAGTGCAGCGATTTCTTCAGCGGTAGCGGGTGGTAGTGAGCCGGAGCAAGGGATACAGACTTGCTGAGCGAAGGCATCTGGCATAGTATCTGATAGAGCATTTGGCATAGAAATAGCTTCCATCTAGCGAACGGCATCCAAATTGGGCGGATGGATTAGCAGGCAAGGTCTGATAATGCAAGTCTAAGCAGTTTGAGGGAGTGTGTAGCCGCGATTGCAACACAGGTTCACAAAGATACTGCTACCGATAAACTTATCTAAGTAAATTGACTCGGCAGATTGACTCAGCAGATTCTGCAAATCGCTCTAAATTCTCTTTCTAACTCTTTTGGCAATCCAATTTTCGTTCATTCTCGTAGAGCCCGGTGAAGCCGGTAACATCG
>QBMP01000299.1:4538-8863 GCA_003242115.1 Phormidesmis priestleyi | reverse complement strand
GAATACGATGGGTCATGCCGACCTGCGGTTAGTGCGCCCACAGGCCAATCATCTCAGCGGCATTGCCAGAGCTTTTGCGCATGGCTCTGAGACTATTTTGGAAGCTGCGCCCTTGTATAGCACTTTAGACGAGGCGCTGAGCGATATTGATCTGGCCTGTGCCACGACTGCTCGCCACCGATTGCAAAAGCATCACTATCTTTCAGCGCGCGATTTGCCCCTTGCGCTTCAGCAAAAAGGCGACAGCCTACAGCGGGTGGCGATTGTGTTTGGCAGCGAACGCTCAGGCTTGAGCAATCAAGATGTTAGCCGATGCGATATCTTGACGACGATTCCGCAAGTGAGCCTTCAGCCGTCGCTCAATCTCTCCCAAGCGGTGATGATCTACAGCTTTATTTTGGCCGAACAACAGAGTCGAGTGCAGATTAAAGATCAGCGGCTGAATAGCGAAACCATGCCAATAGAACAGTATGCTCGGCTCAAGGCTGCATTGGCGAAAACGCTGGCTGCGGTAGGGCTGAATGAGCGACATCAGGGGTATGTGTTGAGTGCGATCGCTCGCTTAACCTACGAAGATCTCTACCTTGTTCAGACCATTCGCACGTATGTAGATAACAAACTTAATCAGCTGAAAAAGATCCCCGACGAAGGATGATTGCTGATAGATATAATTGCTGATAGACATGTAGTTGGACAAGTTGCCAATAGATTGCCTGCTAAACAAAGTATCCGCCAAACCGAATGTCAGGAAACCTATAAAAAAGTAGTCAATTATTTGAATTTGTAGCTTGCAATACAGTTTGTAACGTTGTACAACTTAAGTAGAAACCGCAAGCAGGCAATTATTTAAGCGCACCTGATGCTGAGCCTGCCTGACAACGAACCTTAAAACCTGCGGATAATTGCCTAGTGATACATACCTAGCCAGTTATCCAAAGCAAATTTTATTTGAAGATTGTTTCTTGAATTCTTCAAAGCCGCCTTATTCAAGTTTATAAAATCACCTAAGCGACGATTTACTAAAATCTACAGCAGCTTCGAGCTGTCATTTAGCCATATGCCCCTATCAGCGATGTCTTTATCAGCCGGTCAATTGAGCAACCTACAAGCCCAGCACAGCCTTCAAGGTGAAGATTGGCTGAGCATTTGTACCTTGTCTGAGGTTGAAGGTATTTTTGAAAGCGCTCAGTCCTGGAACTTTGAAGAGTTTTTGGGCTTTACGCTGCATTTGTTTATCACCACTGATTCGCCGCATGTACGCGCTCAGGTCGCCCAAAAGCTGCCTAAATTTGGCAGCCGGATTGTGCTGCCGCTAGTCAACATTTTGCATCACTTTCAGGCGATCGCCGATACCCAAACAGATGCCAGAAACTCAGCCCTAGCCAGCGATGTAGCCGTATTAGCCG
Source organism: Phormidesmis priestleyi (assembly GCA_003242115.1). Classification (GTDB taxonomy): domain Bacteria; phylum Cyanobacteriota; class Cyanobacteriia; order Phormidesmidales; family Phormidesmidaceae; genus Phormidesmis; species Phormidesmis priestleyi_A. Next base: position 7,457 of record QBMP01000299.1, on the reverse strand, counting down.
CACAGAGTCTGAGTCAAATAGCGCCGGGTTTCTCAAACGCAAAAAGAGTTCCAATCGCCATCAACACTAGCCTTCAAAAGCAAGAGTCTCCTACAGATCAGCCACTAATGCTGTGCCGATAAGCTGAGAATCTGGGCTTGTGATGATAGGGCTAATACAATCAGGCAATACCAAACAGAGGCTGGTTAGGCTGTGGATTTGCCATCAAATAACTGAGCAACTGTGGCAAAGTTGACCGCAAGGGAATAGTTGTTTTCTTGACCTCTAGCACTAACACCCAGAGCTGATCTTGCACAACCAGCGCATTGATTCGACCTCGCAGAATTTAGGTTGACGAGAAAACGGGACTGGCGCGATTCGAACGCGCGACCTAGCGCTTAGGAGGCGCTTGCTCTATCCATCTGAGCCACAGCCCCAAAAGATTGGCCCTTGGTACGAATACCGGGCTAATCTCCACCAAATACTATAGCAAGATGCTTCCATTTTATTGAGGCATCAAGCATGACTCCAGCGATCGCGCCAAGGGCCACCGCCGGTTTCTAAACCTGCCAGAGAGCTAGTAGCGCTTAAGACGAGGGTTTCTGATGCGCCTGAGCGCTGCCAAAGCTGAACCTGTAGCTCGCCGTGGGTGGTGTCTCTACACAAAAACTGAAGGCCCGTTTGGGTGGGGACTCGTACCCAAGTCCCTGGATCGGTGGCTTTTCCGGTGAGCGTGACTCGGTAGAAGTCGCTGCGTGCCTCCATGTGCCAGTAGCCCCAAGGCTCTACTTCCCAAGCAAAGGCCGTCGATTGAAAGGATAAGAATTCGTAGAACTGCCCCTGGTAGTGGATGCCAATCAGGCCCACGTCTTCTGTAATGACAGGTTGATTGAGTAGGCGCAGCTCACGCACGCCGCCAACGGCTGTGATACTAAAATTAGGCTGATCGACAAAGGCATTGCACTGAAGCCAAAACCACTTGGCCGGAAAAGCGCCGCCCCAGTTTTTTTCGGCATAGGCGGGCACTTTGTCAAAGCTGTAGCGCACCAGAGGCGCATTAAGGCCCTCAGTTTGATCTCGCCACAGTATCCACCCCGTTGCCAGCCCATGCGCCATCAGTACCTGCCAACCGGGCTCAAATAGGGATAAATAAGAAAGCCAGCCAGCCGTTGCTTTTTGCCTCACCTCGCCCCAGCCTTCTACAGGGATGACCTGATATTGCCACTCAGCCTGCACTTTACCCGACGGCAGAAGTAGTCTGCCTTGGTGGTGCTGAATTCCGTTGTGAGTGCTGACCTGATAGCCCTCTTGCACAATCGCGGCAAAATCTTCGGGCGGTAGGGCTTGGGCTTTGCTGATGGTAGCCTGACGCCAGTGGCCTAGTCCCAACTGACGTGGCCATGCCCAAAAATTGCGGACGTTTGGCAAGGTGCGGCAGTAGTAGGTATCGTGTGGCCCACCGAGAATTTGGGCTGCGCCGCCGCTCTGATCGGTGCCGCCTGCTGGATCGTCAATGGAGTACATGAAGGCGAACGTTAGGGCTAGCTCAGGCAAAGTAAGGCGGAAGTACCAGCCTTCAAAAAATCTGTTTGAGGGTGTTTGCCGGTGATAGCCGCTGTGAGGAGTGGTCTTGAGCGTCATGCCTTTTAGATATATACAGAAGCTTTATTGAGTTTCGACCCAGCGAGGCACGTAGCGCCAGCCCTGCTTGATTTCGGCGCGCCACTGGGCGTAGTTGGGCTGTTTTTCGCCGACCAGTGCCCAAAAATCAGATGAGTGGTTCATATGGACGGTGTGGCATAGCTCATGGACGAGTACGTAGTGAACCAAGGGGCGGGGTAAAAATAGCAGCTTGTAGTTGAGGCTGATGTCTTTTTGGCTAGAGCAGCTCGCCCAGCGCGTTTTTTGACCTCTAACGGAGATGCTGCGACAGGGCAGGTCGAGTTCGTAGCCTAGCTGGCGTAGCCAGGGAGCCAAGTCGCGATGGGCGCGGTAGGCGAGCCATTGCTTGAGTACGCCCTGGCAGTGGGAGAGCTGCTCGGTGTTGCCTTGGATTGTGAGCCGATTGCCTAGTGCTGGAATGCAAATGGTTTTGTTGCTCTGGTCGCCAGGTTTGTAGGTGATTGTCCAGGTTTCTAGGTCGTTAGCTGCTGGTTTTTGAGGGGCAAAGCCTTTGGCGGCTTTTGAGCTAGGCGATTTGAGATGGTCTAAGTCGTTTAGAACATTAGATTGCCAGCGAAAGGTGATGGTTTGAGGCTTTTCGACTTGCCAGTCGGCGGCGGTGCTTTGGGCTTGGGTGAGCAGACGCGATCGCGTTTTCAAAATCCAGGCTCGCCGCTTTTCTAAAATTTCGGGCAGCTTAGCATGGTCAAACTTGGGCGGTACTACCACTTCAACCTCGCCCGCGACCGAGATTTTAATCGAGACGTGTTTGGCGCGATCGCTGGTACGAACCCGATAATTTGGCAAAGCAGCGGTGGTAGAAACAGGCATTCTCTTAAAATTCGACTCCACATCAGGCTCAACGTTTGCAATCAGCCCAGCGCATCAATAATCGACCATAGCTTAGGTGACTCTATATTACCGCTTACGGAAATATAGGTTTGGGCTTTTGTGGAGAGATTTGAAGGGCGATCGCTCTTAACAAAATCTAATTAAAGATACAAAGTCCAATCAAAGATATAAGACTTAATTAAAAATCACAGCTAAAGCGCATAGCGAAAGCCGTAAAGTTTTGTGTTGCAATTTCATAATTCTCTCTTAAGATAGGCCAACTCGCCCGTATTCAATTTTACTTTAGGAGTAGTCGGCTCACCCAAATTCTCGTTTCTGTCAGTCTTTAGTGACGATCTCTATTAACGATGATTAATTCCCAATGATAAATTGCGCAAGCCCGCTGCTCTAATGACTTTAATGCCGAATTTAAGAGTATGTTTTTTC
>QBMP01000299.1:4261-4529 GCA_003242115.1 Phormidesmis priestleyi | reverse complement strand
TTTTTCTATTCAAAGCCCTATCACCTGCTCGTAAAGGCCCGCCATCAGGCCAAACATTAGGCCAGAGATTAGGCCAGAGATTGACCCGGAAATTAGCCTGTAAATTGGGCATTGGCTTAGCTATTTGCTTACCTCTATCTAGCTGTAGTCAACCTAATTCAGCAGATTCAGCCGCCAATCAGGCTGCTAATGGAACCATAGGAACAAAGACGGTGACTGTGTTAGGAGCCTTTGTTGGCGGTGAGCAAGCGCAGCTAGAGGCGGCGTT
>QBMP01000299.1:3519-4251 GCA_003242115.1 Phormidesmis priestleyi | reverse complement strand
GCTGCTGCCCGTCAGGGTAGATTCGGGTGATGCGCCAGATGTGGCAATGTTTCCGCAGCCCGGTTTGATGAAGTCGCTGGCCGAAGAGGGGGCGCTGGTGCCGCTCGATGGGGTGATGAGCCGCGAAAAGCTCGCGCAGTACTATCCGCAAAGCTGGATTGATCTCTCTACCGTCAACAATAAAATCTATGGAATTTGGTATCGCTCGGCGGTCAAAAGCCTAGTGTGGTATTCGCCTGAGCAATTTAAATCACACGGCTATACGATTCCAAAAACGTGGGATGAGATGATTGCGCTCAGCGATAAAATTGTGGCCGAAGGCGGGACGCCGTGGTGTATAGGGCTAGAGGGCGGCAACTCTTCAGGCTGGCCTGCAACTGATTGGATTGAAGAGATTTTGCTGCGCACAGCTGGGCCGGAATTTTATGGCAAATGGGTTGACCATGAGGTGCCTTTTAATGCGCCTGAAGTGCAGAAAGCGTTTGAGTACTTTGGTGAGATTGTGCGATCGCCCGGATACGTATGGGGCGGCAAAACCGGTGCGCTCAGCATTCCTTGGGGCGAGTCACCAACTGGCCTTTTTACTAAGGATAGTCAGGGTCAGCCCGATTGTTTTATGCACCGGCAAGGCAACTTCATCACCAGCTTTTTTCCCAAAGATGTGACGCTAATCAAAGACGTGGACTTTTTCCCGACGCCTGATATCAATCCGCAGTATGCCAACTCTTTGTT
>QBMP01000299.1:2269-3509 GCA_003242115.1 Phormidesmis priestleyi | reverse complement strand
GTCGGGGGTGATGAATGTTGTCGCAGGCTCTTCAGCGAAAGAAGTGACGGATCAAATTGAATACTATTGGCCGGAGGGTGAGAGTGCTGATGTTGGGGAAGTAGGAAAGTAGGGAAGTAGGAGATTAGGAGAGAGAGTTTTGAAGGATTGGGATTATGAATAATAATGTGGCCTTGGTTTTACAGGCGCTGTTAGCGATCGCCCTCGGTTCAGGGGGTGTGATTGCTGTTTTTTACGGACTCAATATTCTGGTTGAAAAAGCCTTGCCGCAGCGGGCTAAATTGCGCGTGTTGCCCTGGATATATGTAGGGCCGTCGATGCTGCTGCTGGGCGGATATTTGGTAATTCCCACCATTCGCACGTTTTACCTCAGCTTTTTTAACGGCAATTCGACTGAGTTTGTCGGGCTCAAAAATTATCTGTTTGCGCTGACTGCGCCCGATATGCTGATTACCTTTCGCAACAACATACTGTGGCTGGTGTTGGTCACCGGCTTGAGCGTGGGGCTGGGCTTGGTGATTGCGGTGCTGATTGATCGCGTCAAGTACGAGCCCTTTGCTAAGTCGCTGATCTTTTTGCCAATGGCGATTTCGTTCGTAGGGGCTAGCGTCATCTGGCGATTTATCTATGCCTATCGGCCGCTGGGCAGTGAGCAAATTGGGTTGCTGAACGCGATTGTCGTTGCTCTCGGCTTTGAGCCGGTAGGCTGGTTAGTCAATCGGGGGATCAACAACTTTGCGCTGATTGTGATTATGATTTGGCTGCAAACAGGGTTTTGCATGGTGCTATTATCTTCGGCGGTCAAAGGCGTACCGGATGATGTGATTGAAGCGGCGCGAGTCGATGGGGCGAGCGAGCTGCAAATATTTAGGCGGATTACGGTGCCGATGATCATGCCCACGGTGACGGTGGTGGCGACAACGGTGGTGGTGCTGGTGCTGAAGGTGTTCGATATTGTCTTTGTGATGACTGGCGGCAATTTGAACACCGATGTGATTGCCAGCCGGATGATTAAAGAGATGTTTAACTTTCGCAATTTTGGTCGAGGCAGTGCGATCGCGGTCATTCTCCTCATTGCCGTTATTCCGGTCATGGTGGCCAATATTCGCCGCTTTCGCCAACAGGAGCTAAATCGATGAGTGCCACGCAGCCAAAACCATTTGTGCCCAATCAGCCGTATCGCCACAAGCGCAAAGAACAGTCTAAGTTCGAGCGCATTATGGCCAAAGCGCCCGTACAC
>QBMP01000299.1:0-2259 GCA_003242115.1 Phormidesmis priestleyi | reverse complement strand
GGCATCGCGATTCTGTGGACGCTGCCAACGCTAGGATTGCTGATCAGCTCTTTTCGCCCGCCGGATGATCTCGTTAACAGCGGCTGGTGGACAGTGTTTGTCAATCCGTTTGAGTTCACGCAGTTCACCTTTAGCAACTACCAAGAGGTGTTGTTTAATCAGGGCATGGGGCAAGCCTTTTTGAACAGCTTAGTGATTTCGGTGCCCGCGACGGTGATTCCGATTGCGATCGCAACTTTCGCCGCCTACGCCTTGGCCTGGATGGAATTTCCGGGTCGTCAGGCGTTGTTTATTACCACAGTTGCGCTACTCGTCGTGCCTTTGCAAATGACCCTAATTCCGGTCTTGCAGGCATACAACTTTCTCGGAATTTCGGGCACATATTTAGCCGTATGGCTGGCTCATAGCGCTTACGGTCTGCCGCTGGGCGTGTATCTGCTGCGCAACTACATTGGCTCACTGCCGCGCGATCTGATTGAAGCAGCGGCCGTCGATGGCGCTTCGTATCTCAATGTGTTTACCCGGATTGTGGTGCCTTTGAGTATGCCTGCGATCGCTTCTTTCGCAGTCTTCCAATTTCTGTGGGTCTGGAACGATCTGCTAGTCGCACTTGTCTATCTAGGCGGCAATCAAGACGTTGCGCCCGTGACGCTGCTATTAAGAAATATTGTGGGCGATCGCGGCCAAGCCTGGTACTTGCTCACCGCAGGCGCATTTATCTCCATGCTGATGCCAATGGCCGTCTTTTTCGCCCTCCAACGCTACTTCGTTCGCGGTCTGCTTGCAGGCTCCGTCAAAGGCTAAGCCGCTTCCTTCTCCTATCTTTTTATCTCCTCACTCCCCTTTAAAGCCATGTCTACCGTCACCTTCGAGAAAGTCACCAAACAGTACGAAAACGGCTACGTCGCCGTCAAAGATCTCAATATTCAGCTAGAAGACAAAGAATTCCTCGTTCTCGTCGGCCCCTCCGGCTGTGGCAAAACCACTTCTTTGCGAATGCTGGCAGGGTTAGAAGACATCAGCAGCGGCAGCATTTACATTGATGGCCAAAGGGTGAATAACGTCACGCCTAAAGATCGCGATATTGCGATGGTGTTTCAGTCTTATGCGCTGTATCCGCACATGAGCGTCGCTGAGAACATGGGCTTCAGCCTCGATCTTAAGGGCACACCTAAAGCTGAAATTAAACAGCGCGTGCGTGCGGCGGCTCAGCAATTGGGCATTGAAGAGCTGTTGGATCGCAAGCCTAAGCAGCTATCGGGCGGGCAGCGGCAGCGGGTGGCGTTGGGTCGGGCAATTGTGCGATCGCCCGCCGTTTTTCTAATGGATGAACCGCTTTCTAACCTCGATGCTAAGCTGCGTACCCAAGCCCGCGCCGAACTCAGCCAGCTGCACAAAAAAATCGGCACCACCTTCGTCTACGTCACTCACGATCAGGCCGAAGCGATGACGATGGGTACCCGCATTGCGGTGATGAACAAAGGCATCTTGCAACAGATCGACACGCCTCAAAATGTCTACGATCACCCTAACAACATTTTTGTCGCGGGCTTTTTAGGCAGTCCTTCCATGAACTTTTTTGAGGCTCAGTTAAGTGAGCAGGAAGGCGCGCTATTGCTCAAAACAAACGGCGGATTAACTGTTCCAATTCCCGCTAATCGGCTAGAGCGCTACCGTGAATTCAGTGGCAAACCCGTTGTTTTTGGCATTCGCCCGGAAGGCATTTATCACCCTCAGTACGTGCCCCCTGGTATCGACCCTGTGGCCGTTCAGGCAACTGCAAAAGTTGTTGAGCTGATGGGCTACGAGGTTATTGTCTACTTCACCCTAGCCGATGGCACCGAATTCATTGCCCGCCTAGACCCTCGCGCCAAAATCACCCCCGGCGAAGTGCTAGCGCTTCAGTTTGATCTCACGCGCTTCCATCTATTTGACAAAGCCAGTGAGCAGGTGATTTAAAGTGAAACTTCTTTTTGAATCAGCCGACACGCCTTAGCGCTTACTTCTGAATAGGATCACCCACTGGCCGATGCCAACCGCCCTTAATCCATAGTCGCCGCGCTCTAACAATAGCGCCTTCGTCGTGCTCATTATCATTTACATCAAGGCGCTTACAAGTGGCACGCCCAATAGCACTAATGCCCACTATTGTCAGACAATTCTGACTCCAGGCAAAATGAGATGGCCACTGATGCGCTCTAGGATAGGAGTTACGCATTGACAAATATATTATGAAAATGCTAAGCAAAAGTAGTTTCG
>QBMP01000298.1 GCA_003242115.1 Phormidesmis priestleyi | reverse complement strand
GTAGAGCGCCTAGAAAACAAAGTCAGCGATCAGGGCAAAAAAGCTTCTCCAATGGGAGCCTTGCTATTTGCCTGCAACGGTCGCGGGGAAGGGCTGTACAACGAGCCTAATTTTGACTCCGATCTCTTTGAGCAATATATAGGGCCACTGCCCTTGAGCGGATTTTTCTGCAACGGAGAAATTGGCCCAGTTGGTGCGACCACGTTTTTACACGGCTTCACCTCAGTCTTTGGCATTTGCTGTCAGCCCGATGCCAGCTCTGAAATCGGCCCTGATGCCTGATTATTGATTTCTCTTTGAGCTATCTGCCAACTACAGCTGCTCTCGACCATGCGGCGCTTTCAGCCCTTCCCACCCCGGCCCGATTGGCACGATGCCACCGGGATTCAGCGGAAATAAATTACCAAAATAATCACGCTTGACGGCCTCAATATCACAGGTATCGGCAATCCCAGGCAGTTGGTAGATATCGGCCAGATAGCCGCTGAGGTGCGGGTAGTCGGCAATGCGGCGGCGATTGCACTTAAAGATGCCGTGATAGGCCACATCGAAGCGAATCAGCGTAGTGAATAGCCGCACATCTGCCAGGGTCAGAGCAGCGCCACACAGATAGCGCTGAGTCGCTAAACGGTCATCTAGCTGATCTAGCGTGGCGAATAATTCACTCACGGCCTGGTCGTAGGCCGCTTGCGTTTGCGCAAAGCCGCAACGGTATACGCCATTATTTACGGTGGCGTAGATTTGCTCGTTGAGCTGATCGATGGTGGGTCTGAGCGCTTCGGGATAGAGATCAGGGCCGGTCGCGAAGGGTTCAAACTCGTGGTTCAGTAGCTCAATGATGTCGGCGCTTTCGTTATTGATGATGGTTTGGGTTTGGCGATCGCCCAGCACCGGCACCGTCGCTCGGCCCACATAATCAGATTGAGCGCGGCGGTAAAACTCCGGCAAAGAGCGGCACTCAGCAAAAGGCACATCCGCTTGATTGAGATCAAATAGCCAGCGGCCTTCATCGGTAGACGGATAGACCGTGATCACATCGACAGTCGCCTGCAAGCCCTTGAGCGCACGAGTAATCAGGGTGCGATGCGCCCAAGGGCAGCTCATGCCCACAATCAGATAGTGGCGATGAGGTTCGGGGCTAATGTCTCGGCCTCGAAAGGCGCTTTGCGGCCTAGTGTAGTCGCCAGAAGTGCTGCGAGGAGCCATTTGCGACATCATCGTGTGCCACATCGTATTCCACACAAATTTGCCAGTGCGGACGATAAGACCCGGTGGGAGAGCGGCGCGGGGAGAAGCCATAGACTTGCACAGGAAGGCGAGGGGAGCTGCGGGCGCTAATGATAGAGGGGCAACAAAAATGCCCACCGCTTAAAGTTTAGACGGTAGGCTAGATGAGTTGGGCTAAATTTTGGAAGCTGTAAAGTTTGAGCCTGTAGCTGTAGCTGGGGCCTAACTATCTGGTCGCTAGCAAAGTTTTGACCGTACCGAGCAGTTCGCCGGGACGAAAAGGCTTGATAACATAGGCATCGGCTCCTTGTTTAATACCCCAATAGCGATCAAATTCTTCGCCTTTAGAAGAGCACAAAATCACCAGCACATGCTGCGTAGACGGATTGTTCTTGACCCAGCGACAGAGTTCGTAGCCGTTCATGTTCGGCATGACGACATCTAGCACGACCAAATCCGGCGGATTGGCGGCAATTTTTTCCTTAGCTTCTTGGCCGTCTTGGGCCACAGAAATAGTCAGGCCCGATTTCTGCAAAAGACCAGAAATCATCTCTCGCAGCATGGGACTATCATCTACTACTAATATTGTGCTGCTCATAGTTTCAGTAGATTCAACGGCTGGGTGTGGGCTAGTGACAAAGTGATGATTTAATCATTCCCTTCTAAGGCTTTGAGTACGGCTTTGGGCTGCAATTTATCTTTGAACCAAATGGTGTTGGTTGGCACGCTATGCGGATCAACCCCTGCTTTTTCAAGGTTTAGCCGCTCTGAAACGGCAAGAATCAGGGTTTTCTGCTGAGCTTGGCTAGCTTGATAAAACTTTTTGCGCAGGTATTCAGGTCGCCAGTAGCCGACGATTTCCAGCAGGTACGTGCGGCCATCGGGGTGCACTAGGCGAAAGTCTGGAATCATTACGCTGCCAGGAATCGGCACCAGATCAACTTCGCGCTCTAGCTGCCAGTCGGTTGTAGTTTTCGCCCATTTTTCGGCAAAGGCTTGCTCTAACATGCTGTCGTAGGGCTTGCCCGGTGGATAGTGGCTGACGAGATCGCAGCTGTCCGTGAGGCTAAAGGATTTTTCTTGGGCGGTTTTGGTGTATGGATTTTTCCATTGGAGCTGGGCCGTGAGCTGCCAGCGAGTAACGTGCAAGATGGCGGGGATCAGCTTGGCAATATCGACGCCGTAGCGAGTGCTGGTATCGAACAAGCTAGCAGGGCCGTCGATGGTGATGGTAAAGCCTTGATCGGCTTCGCCTTCGATGTAGGTCATCAGCCGAAACAGCTTGAGATATTTAAACATCAGCTTGTATTCGCCAGGGTCATTGCGGTGCAGGTGCACAACGACGTGGCTAGCTTTGTAAAAAATGCCCTGAACCTGAGAGAGGTTGTAGCGGTGCAGCAGGGCTTCGGGGGTGGGCGGATCGAAGCTGGTGAGGATGCGGTTTTCTTTGAGATCGGCGTAGAGTCCTTGACGGATGTGGATCGGCTCTATGTCGCGGGCGAGTTCTTGACTGAGCTGAGCGGCGAGGGTTTGAAGATGGGTTTGGGCGGCGGCTGGGCTAGGCGTAGTGGTGGCGGCAAGGGTGAAGAGGCGATCGCGCAGCACATCTGGATCTAGCGGGCTGACAATTTCAAAGGTGCTAAAGCTATTGCGCAGCAGGTGAGCGAGTCCGCGCTTGATGCGATAGTCGGTATCTTCACCTTCTAAAATTTGCAGCTGCTGATCGAGATGGCCTTGAGTTTTACTCACCGCGCTTTGAAAGAGAGCGATCGCCGTTTGAGCAGTTGCCAAGTTAGCGGGCTTGAGGGCGAGCTTTTTAGGAATCAGCGAATCGCCGCTGTACTGATGAATGAGTAGAGGTGACGGTAGCGTGGTGAGTTTCTCCTGAGCGTCTGAACCGGAATCAGCTTGATTGAAAAATCGCTTCTAAAAATCGCTTCTTGAGTAATCTTCTTTATAATAAGGAGGAATAAACCTTATGCAGCCCTTTGTAGCGTTTTTTTGTCTAATCCTCTTTTAATCCAAGCTGAAACGCTAAACCTGCTAGAGTGGCCTCGGCTATGTCGCCATTTGGCCACCTTTACCGCTACCAACATTGGCACCGTCGCCGCCCAACAGCTTCAAATTCCGACCCGAATCGAAGCGTCTCAAGCGCTGCTAGCGCAAACCGTAGAAGCTACGCAGCTAGAATCTACGGGCGGTGGCCTTCAGTTTGGCGGCATTCGAGATATTGGCATTGCCCTAGAGCGGGCGCAGGTACAGGGCATCCTTTCGGGCGATGAGCTATTAGACATTGCCACGACCTTAGCGGGCGCTCGCAAGCTGCGCCGCCAGATTGAGGCGCAAGATGTCATGCCGGTATTGCAGGCGCTAGTAGCTGATTTGCGCACTTTTCCTGAGCTAGAGCAAGAGATTCATCGCTGCATTGATGATCGCGGGCAAGTGGCAGATAGAGCTAGTGACAAGCTCGCGGGGGTGCGTCAGCAGCTCAAGGTGGTGCGCGATCGCATTTACAGCAAGCTTCAGCAAATTATTCAGCGGCAGAGCGGCGCAGTGCAAGAGACGCTGATTACTCAGAGGAGCGATCGCTTTGTGATCCCCGTCAAAGCCGACCGCAAAGACGCGATTCCCGGCATTGTTCACGATGTTTCTACCAGTGGATCGACGCTCTATGTAGAGCCTCACAGCGTCGTAGAAAATGGCAATAAGCGCCGCGCCCTGCGCAAAGAAGAAGAAATTGAAGCGGAAGCGATTCGTCAAAAGCTGACCTATCAGGTTGCAGAAGTGCTGCCGGATTTGGAGCACTTAATGATCACCGTCGTGCGGCTAGACTTGGCCTCGGCGCGGGCTCGCTACGGGCTATGGATGGACGGCAACGCTCCAAGATTTGTGAACAGAGAACAAATTACCTTGCGTCAGCTCAAGCATCCTTTGCTGCTGTGGCAACAGAAAAAGGAACAAACCAAGGAACAGGCCAAAGGACAGAACAATAGCGTAGTACCAACAGATCTGGTCATTCGCCCCGATCTGCGAGTGGTGGCGATTACCGGGCCGAACACAGGCGGCAAAACGGTGACGCTAAAAACGCTGGGCTTAGCGGCTTTAATGGCCAAAGCTGGGATGTTTGTACCGGCGCGTGAGCCGGTAGAGCTACCCTGGTTCGAGTCGGTGCTGGCCGATATTGGCGACGAACAATCAATTGAACAAAGTCTGTCTACTTTTTCGGGGCATGTGAAGCGGATTGGGCGAATTTTAGATGCGCTAGAAGCCAGTATGAAAAGTACTGACAGCGGCCAAACCGAGGTTGCCAATTCTCTGGTGCTGTTGGATGAAGTGGGTGCAGGCACAGATCCTTCGGAGGGCAGTGCGCTAGCTATAGCCCTACTCAAACACCTCGCCGATCACACTCGGCTCACCGTCGCCACCACCCACTACGGAGAACTCAAAGCCCTTAAGTATCAAGACGACCGCTTTGAAAACGCCTCGGTCGAATTTGACGATGTTAAGCTTGCGCCTACCTACCGGCTGCTGTGGGGCATTCCGGGTCGCTCTAATGCGCTGTCAATTGCGCGGCGCTTGGGCCTGAAAGAGAGTGTGCTGGTACTGGCTAAACAGCAGATGGGCGGGGCGAATGAAGATGTTAACCAGGTGATTGAAGGGCTAGAAGCGCAGCGGCGACGGCAGGAAAAGCGGGCAGAAGAAGCAGAAAAGCTGGTGGCAAAAGCAGAGCAGTTTTATAAAGAAGTAGAGGCGAGGGCTCAGAGTTTGCGCGATCGCGAACAACAGATCAAGCGTCAGCAGGAAAAAGACGTTGAAACTGCGTTGCTCCACGCCCGCGCCGAAGTGGCCAAAGTCATTCGTGAACTACAGCAGGGCAGCAAAACCGGCAAAGACGCCCAGAAAGCCACCGAAGCGCTGAATGCCATTGAAGAAAAGCGCTTACCGACCGGCAAACATCCAGCCAAAGTAAAGTCTACCGGCCTTGGCTATCGGCCCAAAGTGGGTGAAAGAGTGCGCCTTTCTAGCTTGGGCGGGCAGCTAGCAGATGTGTTGGAAGAAGCCGATGCCGATGGCAAGGTGAGTGTGCGCTTTGGGATCATGAAAATGACGGTTGATCTAGCTGATATTGAATCGCTCAGGGGCGAGAAGGCTGAGCCAATCGA
>QBMP01000297.1 GCA_003242115.1 Phormidesmis priestleyi | reverse complement strand
TTTTCGCTGTCTATTATCTCCTATCCTATGTATATAGACACTTTATCCTGTCCCACTTGACGGAACCAGTGCCCCAACTAGCCCTAAGTTCGCTGAAGAAAACTTTCGTAGACCAGCGGCTTCTTTGAGTCCTCTGCCCAGAACGAACCGTCTATCTCTATAAAAGATGTGGTCGCCATCGGCTTCACAGCTCGTGAAGTCGCTCTCAGGAATAGGTTTATCTTGATAGATAAAGCCGTGATCGGCAGTCACGATGATGTTGCTAGCATTTGCGTTTGTAAGTTTTTTGACAGCTCCGATTAATTCTGCGAGTGTTTCTTCAGCCGCAGCAAAGACTCGCTCTGCTGAATCCCGTTTACCTGTGTGATCAATGTGGTTGTGATACACATAAACGACAGCATGTTCACGAAAGAGTTCTCTAGAATCGTTCCGATTCATCTTCATCAGATCTTTTGCGAGTACGGCTGTTGCTTTTTGAGCTTTGTTGAGGATTTTTTTACGATTCTCGGTGCCTCGTGAGCTAATGCCATCGACGTTAACAGCGGCGTCTTTACTGTCGGTGATGGCTAGCTCTTGATTGGGCAGTAGTGCAGCCATGCCAAGCTGAGTATAGCTAGGTAGCATAGACAGAGCCGCTTCGATCTCGGCGTCGTAGCGGTCTTCTTGGCGTATCAAGGTCGTTAGTTCTTCACCAACTTCGTATCGCATTGCATCAGAAATGATTACGCAGACTTTTTTGCCTTTGTTCAAGAAGGGTTGTACCCAACGATAAAAGAAGGTTCGCTGCAATGGGATTGATGGGACTTCCCATTTGTCCATAGCATCGACTAAAGTTTGCCATCGGTCGTTGACTTTGAGCAGATAGTTGTTGGAATACAGGTTTTCGATTTGTTCGGTAAGCGCTTCCATGAGAGGCGGTTTAGCGGACTGCCGAACGTGAAAGGTGAACTTGCGGTATAGCTGATCAATGCGAAACCAGGATTGGCAGTACTGTTTAATGCCGTTGGTCATAGACTCCATAGAGAGACTGGCTTCGTCTAGGGCAGAGATAAATTGTGCGGCGTAGTCTATGGCTTCGTACAGATCTTTAAATTCTTTGTACCAGTGGCCTTGCCGACGCTGACGAATGTAAAGGGTAACGTTACCACTGGATATGGTTTTAGAGGCGATCGCTCTCACTAAATCACTCATTACTTTCTTATCGACTAGCTCAAAGTAGTCTAATGCCACTAGCTCCTGAAGGTTCCTTTTTTCTAGATCCTGCTCAATTCTTAAGACATCGGCGCAGCGTTCAGAGAGGGTTTCAAAGGCTTGCTCAAAGCGGCGGCTGTCTTTCCAGCGCTTAAGAAAAACGAGCGCATCTCCGGTGAGTTTTACGGTGCCGTTGGTCTCCATAGCGTAGCAAGACTTGAATAGCTCGATCACAAAGTCTTCGATGCCAGGAGTATCAGATTTGTAGCCATAGGTTCGCTCCATTTGCTGCCATAGGAAGTCGGTGAGACTACAGCGGCTGATGAGCTTAACTTTGTCGGTTATATTCTCAGCTAGTTCGGCCAGCAGATGCTCCAAAATGGAGTCCAGGCGTGGATCGGCGTCAGCACAGATGGCCAGCATTTTGAGACGAATGATGCCTTGCGTGTCGTCGGGCTTGTGCGATCGCTTCAAAGCCTCTCTACGCTTAGCAGCCGTGTAGAACTCGGCGTGAGTCTGTACCACCTCTGCAAACTCCAAGCCAAAGTTCAAATCGGCCATCCAAAGCCCGACTTGATCGGTGCGAAATTCTCCATGGGCTAGCTGAACATCTAGCAACCAGTTATCTAGGTCAGGAGGCTGTGGGCCTTTGTGGTACAGCAAGAACTTTTGGTCGGGCTGCTCTCGTAAAATCCGATACTTGAGCGCAAATTCGTTATTGAGTAGCTCAAGCTTTTCAACGCCAGCTAGTTCTAGCGCCTCGTATTCGCTGATTAGCTCCTGCTTAGCGTCGTACCAAAAGACGATGCGGTGTTTGTCTTTAAAAAGCTTTTTTAGGGCTTTAGCGATGTCGCTCATATTAAGCCTCCGAACAATTCTTGAATCGTTGTCCAGAATTCGCCGTACTCGCCGGAGTTGGATAGGCTTAAGTGGTCTTTAACCATAATCTGAAGTTCTTTAATAGACAAGCTAGAATCGTCAAACCGCAATATTACAGCTTCGCGTAAAGCTCTTAGCTTCGGAGCATCAAGATTTAACTCGTTGATAGTTTTTCGAGCAGTTGTGTCAGAGGCTGAAGCTGCTAGAATCTGACCATCGGCAGTGAATAGAAAACGCTCTTCACACAATGGATCAAAGGGTGAAACCAGCAGATTAGAATCGCACTGATCTTTTGCATGGCCGCAGTGACAAGGTGCACCTCTTGCTAGCTGTCGTATGCAAGAGCAAAGGAAATTAGAAAAATCTAGATCATCTACAAGGGCATCATTTCTGGGCTTAAAATGCTCGATATGCGATTCGTTCTCAACCAAGCGCTGTTCACAGTAGCAACAGATGTGTCCTTGCTCATCAATGAGCGATCGCTTCACAATCCTCTTGATAGGATTCTTCAGATCGTTCCAAGTTCTTGCTTGCGCTTGTTTCCAGCTTGTAAATGCTTGGGGTTCTGGCTGCTTTTTAATGTACTTCATCGTCCGATCAGCTCCTTTCGTCTGATCAAACCTTCTGCTTTGACAAGCTCTGGATCGCTACCAATTTTGGATTTTAGATGAACGATCTCTCGGCGCGCCTCGTCTAGATGATCGCGAGCAATCATCTCATATATAGCCTGTAAATTTGTTTTTACGACAGCAGGTCGAGTTGTTTCAAGGCCCATTAGATCTTCCAATATCCGCTCGACGGTTTTACCATATGATTCGGAAGGGTGTTGGGCTGTAATGTTACTATCTATCCAATCTAAAAGAAAGATGTTTTCAGGTTGAACATGAGTAAGTACATGAGGGGAGTGGGTAGAGACTAGAAATTGGCAGTTTGGGAAGACTTTGAGCAGTTTAGGAACTACGATGCGTTGCCATTTGGGATGCAGGTGCAGGTCTATTTCATCAATGAGGATGATGCCTTCTCCGGTGAGTGGACTTTCGGCGGTAGGGTTGGCAATGGCAAGTCGCCTTGCCAAGTCGCTAATCAAAGCAATCAGGCACTTTTCACCATCAGAAAGCTGATTGACGGTTAAAACATGTCCATTTTTCTCTACTTCCATCCTAAGCGGGCTGCGACGAACTCTTAAATTGCTAAATTCTGGTAGGAATTGATAGAGCGCGTCTCTAACGGCTTGGAGCTGAGGGTCAGGCGCGTCAGGTGTTTTTCTGGGAGCTTTTAGGTTTGAGCCTTCTATATTGAGGATTTTAAGCTCATTTTCTAGATCTTCACGGGCTCTAAACCATTCAAAAAACGTGCGAAAGGCCGTTTCACTGTCGAGCGCTTTGTCATAAGCTGCCAGTAGATCGAACTCGTGCCGTGTACGGATGCGTAGTGGGATTTCTAAGACTGCTCGGTTTACAGGATAGTAAGCGAAAAGGGGCAGCGCTGCGCTTTCGGACTGTAGATGATCCTGTACGGCATTGACGTAGCTGCTCAGTGGCTTTAGGTTCGTAGGATTTTCTGATATGCGCGAGCCTTTGCGGGCTTTGGCGAGTCTCCAGGTGATGCTTTTATCCTCATGGACACCTATTAGTTCAATGGACGCTGAGGGTTGACCATTTGTGATGTCGCCTTCAGCAATGGGGCGACCGGATGCGGTTGGCGACCGGATGCGGTTGACAGCCCACGAGAGCAGGAGCGTAGCAGCATCTAAAATAGTGGATTTCCCGGCTCCATTGATACCTACAAATACGTTCAGCTGCGAGTCCAAATCTAGCGATAGGGACTGTGCGCCGCGATAGTTGTTGAGGGTGAGCGTTTGGATGTGCATTTAGCTCCGTAGTTAACTGAGGCCAGGAACCTTTTTCAGCGCTTTGCCGAACTTAGGATAGTTTACCTTCACGCCATCGTCTAGGTCGATCTCTATTTGCTGGGTGGCTAAGGGATATAGGGTTTGGCGTTCGTAGTCTTTGAGTTCAGCGATATCCCTCTTGAGATTTTCTATTTCTCTAAGGGCTTTGGTCTTTTCAGACGGGGGAGCGCTTTCGCTGATGCTGAGAGTTTCGAGGTAGCTTTGACGGGCGGTGAGTTTGGTTTGAAATTCGCGGAGGTAGTCGTTTAGCACAATGCTAACGGTGTCGGGGCGGTAGCGGTGCATGTAGATGAGGGCATTGAAGGTGCCTTTGGGGCTGGAGAATAGCCAGTAGATGGGGCGTTTTTTGTAGCGTTTGAGGTGGTCTGTATAAAAGTCGCGGAGAAAGTATTTGCGGATGTCTAGGCGTTTGCCCTGGCCGAGACCTTCTTCGAGGAATTTAAGGTTTTCGGTGTAGTGCTGTTCGCCGAAGGTGGTGCGGAGAAAGGTATAAAAGCGTTCGGTGATGTCGTCGGGAAACCAGTCGCCGTCGAGAATGGGGATGACGTTGTCTTCGTCGGCGCAGAAGGTGGGGTTGGGAATTTGGGTGAGGTAGTCGGTGAGGGTTTCGCCCTGGTTGGCGAGGATGAGGCCGGGGGCGTCGAGGGAGTAGCGACCGAACATGCAGCCGACAGCATAGGAGATGAATTCTCGCATGGTGTCAGCTAGTAGGAGGGCTTCGGGTTTGGTAGAGTCATAGCGGTAGTGAGGATTGCAGGTAAGAGTAATTCCATTTAGAGATATACGAGAAGACAGTTCATGCTCAAAGCCATAGGCATTAATAAACATGCTGTTGTTTTCTTCTTCTAATCGCAGCATCTCTTCTGTCATCCTAAGCCAAAAGTGACGAAGACGATTCCAGGTTTCATTCAGGACACATTCGCGATGAAGAAGATCGAGCAATGGTAGGACTCTGAAACTCCAAGAAGTTTCGCTTCCATGGTAATCAAGCTCCGAAATCTCTAAACACGCTTTCGCATTAGTTTCTGCACGTTGTACAACTTCAGAATTATCTATTTCAACAGGAATTTTCTCTACTTCTCCTCCATTGAAGCTTATGGTTTGACTTATAAGAGCTAGCAGGTGTGAGAAGACTTTTGAGTTTAGGTAAGAAGCTAGAAAGTGTAAACTCGCTGTTCCTGAAAAGAGACTTGGCCCCTTTATATTAAAAACAAATCCTCGCGGTAAGATTCTCACTCCAAAATTGCTTCCGATTTCACTCCAAGTAACACACTTTCGAAAGTAATGACTCTTAGAAGCTAGACGGTTACACGATACCGATAGCTTCTTATCTCAGATCTTGCACCATTCTCAGTAGGGGTTGCGCTGAGGGCCAAAATCTGAAAAAAAGGGCGTAGGAAAAGTTTAGAAGGCG
>QBMP01000296.1 GCA_003242115.1 Phormidesmis priestleyi | reverse complement strand
CCATAAAGTATGGCAGAAGCGCTAAACCCATTGTAGTCACTACGATATAGCTCCTATCAATAAATCTCCTATCTGTGACAAAACATGACCACTTTCTGACAAAAAACATTTCTTTTTATTTGTTTCATCAAAAGTGCATGGCGATATACTTTTGATGCAACTTTTCAGTATCGACAGGAAAAGAGGAAAAAATGAAGCTTGAAATGTTTTTAGATCGGGGGAACGGCGGGAGCAAAGTGCTGCCGATTGTAGAAGGGAAGAAAATGTCAGCGTTTAAGATTCCGTCGGTGACCCGTCAGGTGAACGAACTAGAAGGGATGATTACGTTGACGAAGAGTGGTCAGAGCTTTCTTTGCGGTGACTCAGCAATTGAATCGTATGCTGGTCGGCGCTACTCTCCTCTCGATAACAATGACAAGATTAAAGATTTATCCGTTGTCATCGCAGCCGCAATTGCAGAGATATTCCCAGATGGGGGGCCAGTAGAGCTAAGTTTGGGCGTCTCTAATCCGATGTTTTATAAGGGGATTGAGCGTGAAATCGTCAAAGAACTGGTCAAGCTTGAAGGTGGCTTTAGATATGCGCAAAGCTGGTATTCCATTTTGCTAGAGCGTGTAGGCGCTTTTCAAGAGGGCGTTATTTTCCTAGAGCTGAACCCAGAATTCAACGGCGTTATAGATTTAGGCCAAGGAACGCTGTTAGCAGGGGTGCGTCATCCCATGAACGGAGTGAGGGCGCTGCCTTTGCCGGACGGAAACAGAGGTGGCTGTAATTTGATCATTTCTTCACTGCTGTCTGATGACCGTTTTCTTAAAGCGATTAAATCTGCTGGTTTTTCTGCTGCACCCTCGCCTGATAAGCTGGCTAGCCTGTTGAGTAGTGGTTGCTGGCAAGTCAAAGAGATAGATTTTAAAAGGCTACTGAAGCCTCATATGCAAATTCCAAAGCAGCGTCTTGAGAATGCAGCACAAGCTATTAGAACTGAGTTGCAAAATGCCTCTCCATACGAGAGGGTAGTGCCTCGAATTGCGCTCATTGGCGGGGGGTCATGTCTGATGCAGGGTGTGTTCGGAGACACTATTGCTAAATGGTGTGAGCAGCATAGTCTAGAGCTGCTTCCCCAGTCGCCGGATTATCAGACGGTGCTACAGATGTATGCGGCTTTTCAAGCCGATCCTTCACGGTTAGTTGGCGCGCTCGCGGCTGCGGAGGAAAAATAAGTGTCTCAGCTTAAAAAATTTGTTGCGCAAAGAACAGATAAGCTCGATCAAGTTTTGCAGGAGTTGTGGGCGCTGAGGCCAGAGCTTTACAAGCGAAATTCAGTGATTGTATACCTAGGCGCATTGGCTTTACTGGATGAGGCTAGGGGCAATAAAAAACAGATGGCCTTTAGCGCTGATGAGGATTTTGAATTAAGTCAAGAAAATCCTCATGTTTCTGGGGCTGCTGATATACCAGAGAGTGCAGCAGCTTCTGAGCCACACCCCGATAGCGTCTGGAATTTCTAAGATTTTTATCCAAAAGCTCACCAGAGACTCAGAAGAATGGAGGCAGGTTTAGTCCTGTGGATCTCATTTTTGGTTGGTTTGAGTGCTGCTGTAAAAAATTTCAATATCTAAATGAAGGAGATTCAAATGCTTGATCTGAACAAAAACTTGATAATGCTTTCACCGAAAGCAGCGGGAGCATGTAACGAACTGTTTGAAGAGATATGGAACCTTAAGCCAGCGCTGAGGGGAAGACCCTCGCTAACGATGATTGCGAGCCTAGTTGTCTTTACCGACCACTGCAAAGTTGATCCAGAGACATGGGACTTCAGTCAGGAAGACCTGCGGCAGGCGGTGAATGATGTAGCTGAAGATAGAGCCGCAACACCAGATAATTTGACAGAGCAGATTGGGCGATCTGAAGGCGTCAAGGAAGATGAATTCGAGATCAGTCTTTCAGTTGAACCTTTTGGTTCACTGAGTGCCTTGTGCATGGATCAAGGTGAGGCGCTTGAAATAGAACCCAACCAAGTTTCTAAGTTTTTAGATAACTGCGGCAAAGTTCAGCGAGCTACGCTAGCTCAGGGCTATAGCCAGACTGCTAGGATCAGCAAGGCCATCTGGCAACTTTGGGCCTCTGAGCCTTTCGCTGGAATTAGAAAGAACGAGGCAACACCGTCTTATATCAAAGCTAGACAGAGCATTCTAGAATTGCGTGAGCTAAACGCTCAGATAGCTCAGATGCATAATAGAAGCCCTCAAGGCATTCATCAGTTCCGCCAGGATCTCCTTCAGTCGGAGTCTGACCTAGCCGATGAGGTTTAGCCGATGGCTGCGCGATCGCCCTTTCAATGAAGTCGGCTATGATGCCTGTGCTCATCTCGTGCGCGACAAGGGGTGGGGTTCTCGCCTGGATATTCGCCCACTGGCTAAAGAACGCATAAAAAACTGAAGATTATTGCGAATTTTGGTTAAGCAGGTACTGTATGAGCATTGGAATGCTTAGTACCTGTTTTAAGCTGTCAGTGTTTTGAACATTGAACATCCATGACGAGCCTTATCTTTGTCCACGGTACAGGTGGAAGAGAGGCAGCTTATGCTGCTACCTTTCAGCAGATTGAGCGAGTTTTAGCAGCGCGACGAAAGGGTGTGAGTTTGTATCCTTGCCTGTGGGGTGATGCCCTAGGAGCCAGCCTGAATGCAGGCGGTACATCCATCCCAGATTATGAGGCTTCGGCAGGTGGTCAGCCTATAGCGGCTGAGCCGGACGGTATTCTGCTGTGGGAGGCTCTTTACAAAGACCCGCTGCATGAAATAAGACTGTTGGGACTGAGGCCGCTACAGGGACAGAGAACGGTTCCAGGTAGGCAGACGGCGGCTCAAGAGGTGCAAAGTCGGGTGGCCAACTTACCGGGTGATGCGGCGCTAGTCTCTAAGCTTGATGAGCTGGAAATAGGCGCTGTCTTTGTCTCGGCCTGTGAGTGGGTCGCGGGTAAAGAGTCCAAGTCGTTTGGTCTATTACTGACGACGGTAGCTAGACCGCTAGAGGGTGATTACGCTGCGATCGCACGAGCTATTGTCGCCGCCGCTCGCCTGCTGTGCAAAGATCAATTGCTGTATCCGCCGCTGCTATGGAATGAGCAACTGCGCGATGAAGCGGTGGATGCGATCGCGCAGTCGCTCACCCAGAATGAAACGTCTAGAGGCGTTATAACGGATTGGGTTACACAGTGGCTTAAATCGGCGGGTACTAATGCGATAAAGCGGCGACGGGGGGCGATTATGGATGACACCTATCCATTTGCTGGAGATATTTTGCTGTATCAAGCAAGGGGACAGAAAATCCGAGATTTTATTCGAGCGCAGGTTGAAAATGAGCAGGTGAAGCCGCCCGTGGTGCTGATGGCTCATAGCTTGGGTGGGATTGCCTGTGTGGATTTGCTCATTGAGCAAGACCTGAGGGAGAAGGTGGCCTGCTTGATTACGGTGGGGTCGCAGGCACCTTTTTTCTATGAAATTGGTGCTTTGCAGCAGTTGGCCTATGGGGAGCCTTTGCCGAAGCATTTTCCGAAGAAATGGTTGAATGTATATGATTTGAGGGATTTTTTAAGCTATGTTGGCGATCGCCCTGGCCTCTTCCCTGGAAAAATGACTGATGTACTGGTAGACAATAAGCAGCCGTTTCCAGAAGCGCATGGTGCTTACTGGGCAAATGTGCAAACCTGGGATGCGATTGAGAAGGTGCTGCCATGATTTCCACAACTGAAGCGGCTAATGAGGCTGTTATGAATGGCGATCAGGTATATGCGCTGGTGGTGGGGATTGAAACCTACGAGCTTGGTGCGAATTGTGACTTAGATGGCCCGGCTCAAGACGGGCTGAACTTTATCGAGTGGCTGCTGTCGCGAGGCGTGGCACCTGGGCATATTCGCTTTTTTGTGTCGCCGCTGGCCAAGAATGCGGATGTGCAATCGCAGGCAGAGAAGCGTGGTATTACACCCTATCCGGCGACTCGCGATGCCATTGATGCGTATATCCGCAATGAGCTAATCACTGAGCAGGCTAAAGGCGAGGGGCTGTATGTATTTTGGGGTGGACATGGCATTTTGACCAAAACACACAGTGCAACCCGTCGGTTACTGTTTGCGGATACGACCGCAGCGAATAAACTAAATCTGGATGTAAACTCGTTGGTGCAGGCGCTGAGCACGTCGGCGCATGGTGCAGGGTTTAATCGGCATATATTTTTAGTAGATGTCTGTGCAAATAGTTATTTTCAAGGGCTGTATGAGACGGTTCAGGGTGAGACGGCTGGGCAGCGATATAGTGCAACGGGTGAGCAGGTGAAGGCAGAGCAGTCGGTGCTGTTTGCTGCGGCAGAGTATGAAGTGGCTAAGAATAGCTTGGGTACAGGGCTTTTTTCTGCGGCAGTGTTAGCTGAACTACAAGGGCAGCCTCTATGGCCAGATATGAAGGCGTTGACAGAGCGGGTGCAGGCCGATTTTAAGAGGCAAAACAAGCCCGATCCAGATTACTTGTGGTTGAAAAGAAGTGGTTGGCAAGAGGTGATTGACAACTTTCGATATGAGAAAGCGGCATTTCAACCAAAGGAAGCTGGCTTGAGCGTACAGATGAAGGTTGAACGCTTGAACCTTCAAATTCAGCAGAAGCGCGAGCAGCATAAACGGGAAGAGGCTTTGCTAGGTGGCATTAGCGGTGGTGCAGAGTATCAAATAGAACAAAACCTAGAGCGACTAGAAGCCGATATTGCCCGTTTAGAGGCGGCGCGGCGAGAGGTGTCGGATGAGTGATCCTTTGCCAAATCCGATTCAACTGAAGATATTGCGCTTAGAAGGGCAACTCAGGGATCGTCAAGTTAAGTATGACCGTGAGAAGGCCCTGCTGGGTGGCATTAGCGGTGGTGCAGAGTATCAAATAGAACAAAACCTAGAGCGACTAGAATCAGATATTTCTCGATTGACTGACGAAGTTACAGCGGCTCAAACTCAGCTAAACGGTGAGCATATTGTTGCTGTGATTAGATATTTGGAAGATTATTGGAACACAGAGCGACAAACTTGCGAACAGGCTTTTCGGCGATCGCTACCCCCGAACAGTTGGGCGATTGAGGCAGAGACGCCCGCTACCATCGCTGGCATTGTCAACACCTTGGCTAAGTCTGGGCAAGATTCTGACTGTCTGTATACGCCTTTGGCTATTTTTGTAGGGAAGCTGCTTAGACAAAACAGCTTATATATCAATAGTCCGGACAGAATTAGGAGACTAGAGTGCCGTAGTCACAAAGGCTCTGGTAGTTAGGGTGTGATTTAATCAAAGTCTCGTCTAAATCTAAGTTGTGAATAAAGCGCTCAAGCAGATGCTGATTGAGTTTGCGGCGTTTGTATGAAGCCATAGAGAAAACAAAAGGC
>QBMP01000295.1:7147-10106 GCA_003242115.1 Phormidesmis priestleyi | reverse complement strand
GAGATTCCGTCAGATGTTTGCGAAAGATGGTTTGGTATACTGGAGGCAACATATATTTTGGGAAGGGACGAAATTCCCTTCCTATTCTTTTGCCCTTTTATTCTCTCAACTCCTCGCTATATATGATATTGAAGTTCCTTGTCACCCGGTAAGGCTGGTTACTCGCCCGGAAGTCACCGAAAAAGCAGTGCTTGATACTGCCATCGAAGAGCTAGAACTCAGCGATGATGTTCGTCTGCTCGGCGCTGTGATTAATGCCGCTAGAGTCAAATCAAACGACGATGCGTACATCACTCAGGAATCGGAACTAGAAGCCGCTGAGCTACCGCGTGAGCCAGAATTTAGTGCGCCTGCGGGACGAATAGATTTTTAGTGAGTTGAACAATAATAGTAGAGCGCTGTCGTAGGATAGTGAAGGCTTAACGCTCAGCGTAAGCTGTATTACCTTCATATTCCTTTAGACTTTTTAGACAGTTTTCAAGTATGACAACTTACTACTACATAGCAGCAAGTCAGCGGTTTTTGCTAGAAGAAGAACCGTTTGATGAGGTTCTGAAAGAGCGCGATCGCCACTACCAATCTCAAGAAAAAGAAATTGACTTTTGGCTGATCAAACAGCCTGCTTTTTTGGCAGCGCCCGAATTGGCTGACGTGCAAGCTAAGTGTCCGCAGCCCGCAGCCGCTGTTGTCTCGACTGACAAAACATTTGTGACCTGGCTAAAGCTGCGTTTAGAATACGTGGCGATAGGCGAGTTTGAAGCGCCTTCAGCGACAATTCCTGACGCGCTTGCCTCCCTAGAGAAATTAGAGCAAATAGAGCAAATAGAGCAAATAGAGCAAACCAACCAAGCAGAGCCAGTAGAGTCAGCAGAGCCAGCAGAGCCAGCAAAATAGGCGCGTCAGGGTGGCTCTAGGCAGCTATGCTGCTTTGGGCATCAATCACAGTGTCACTGACCATATAGAGTCTTGAATTTCTTGGAAATCAGCTATGTCCTTTCTGTTTCGTTCGGCTCGCCGTCAATGGGGTCATACCTGCGTCATCGGCCTTAGCTGTGGGGCGGCGCTTTTTTCACCACTGTGGGGAACAAACGCGATCGCTCAATCCGTCTTACCCGCTTGCCCGCCGCCAGTCAATGGAGAATATCTGCTGCTGGTTAGAGGTGAAACCGAATCAGATCGCGCTCAAATCGCGGCTGCCTTACCGGCTGAAAATCCGGTTTTGGTGTGCACCTACCTGAATGAACCGTTGGTGCGCGCCGGGGGCTTTACTAGCCTAGAAACCGCTAATGCCTGGGCCACCTACATGACCACGGAAGCAGGCTTTGAAAGCTTCGTCTCGAAACCCTCAGATACGCAAACCGCGATCGCCACAACAAATAATCCTGCTGCGCCTGTGGCGGCCACTACCTCTGCTCGTTCGAGTGCTAGCGGCGCAATCAGCTATCAGCCGCGTCGGCTATCGGATGGCTATGCAGTGCTCGTAGACTATGGCGATCGCCCTGATGTCGCCACTGCCGTAGGCCAAGTAGTGACGCCTGTTGGCCTAGCCGTTTATCAGCAACGGGCTTATTTACTCGCAGATTACACAGCGGATGCAGCGGGCGCGGCCACTACCTTACAAAAGCTCAGCGACGCCCAGCTAGCGCCGATTTTAGTGGATGCTCAGCAGGTCGTGCGAATCTCTACAGAAGTTGCGCGTTGAGCCGCTCGTTCAGTAGACGCTGATTCAGAGACTTGCCAGCTCAGACTTGTCAGCTAGCTGCTAGCTATTAGTCAATTATCAGCTAACCGGCGCAGCGAGCCAAGCAATCGCGACCCCCAAAGCTGAACCGACAATGACCTGAACCGGCGTATGACCTAACAGCTCTTTGAGCCGATCTTGATTGAATTCAGCGTGTTCTTGAAACAGCTCATCCAAGATTTGATTGAGAATTTTGGCCTGCTTGCCAGCGGCTTGGCGTACCCCAGCAGCGTCATACATGACGATGACCGCAAACACTGAAGTCACCGCAAAAGCGGGCGTGTTCCAGCCAATGGTTTGACCGACGCCGCAGGCTAACGCCGTCACTAACGCCGAATGAGCACTCGGCATTCCGCCGGTTTCGACCAGCACCCGAGGATTGATGGCTCGGTGCTGGGCAAATTCTACAACTAGCTTGAGAATTTGAGCCGTAATGCAGGCAACAAGGGCTACCCACAGCACATGATTTTGAAAGATTTGATTGAAGTTTTGCATGGAGATCGGTGATGAAGGGCCAAGGCTAAGCGTCAGGGCTGAGGATCAGTAGGTGCGAGCAGTAATGTAGCGCGCTATAGCAATTAAGGGCTGCGATCGCGCCTCAAACCCGTCTAGCTCAGAAATCGCCTGATCGACCAGCTCTTGAGCCTTACGCTGAGACTCTTCTAGGCCCCAAAGACGAGGATATGTGGCCTTTTGAACCGCAACATCTTTACCGACCGACTTGCCCAAAGCTTCTGAGGTAGAGGTGATATCTAGGACATCATCCACTATTTGAAAAGCCAACCCGATACGCTGAGCATAGCGCTTCAATCGCTCAATCACACTCTGATCAGCGCCTGCTAACGTAGCTCCGGCTGTCACCGAAACCTCTAGCAAAGCCGCCGTTTTGTGCATATGAATGTAGGTCAGCGTTTGTTCATCAATCTCTTTGCCCTCAGATGCCAAATCCACAATTTGACCACCGACTAATCCGGCGGCACCAACCGCTTTAGCCAAATCCGCAATTACCTTCAAAACCTGCTGAGGCGGCGCACCGCTCGTTTGGCTAGCAATATGCTCGAAAGCATAAGTCAGCAGGGCATCGCCTGCTAACACCGCGACATCTTCGCCATAGACCTTGTGGTTTGTGAGCTGACCTCGCCGGTAGTCATCGTTATCCATCGCCGGTAAATCATCGTGAATCAGCGACATCGTATGAACCATTTCGAGCGCACAGGC
>QBMP01000295.1:4608-7137 GCA_003242115.1 Phormidesmis priestleyi | reverse complement strand
TGGCGACAGCTGACGAAGCGCCTAGCATTTCACAAGTCGCTAAGCAAAGAATGGGTCGCAGCCGCTTGCCACCGGCTAGCAGCGAGTAGCGCATAGCTTGATAGATCTGTTCGGGATAGACGACAGGTAAGGCGCTATCTAGCGCTGCTTCTACTTGAGCTGCGCGCGCCGTTAGGTAGCTTTGAAGATCGAAGTTTTGGACATCGGTTCTAGACTGCGTGGCGCTAGGTGTATCAAAATTTGTAGTCACCATAGAAACTGAAAGGTAAAGGGTAGGGACTGGCCTTCGCGATGGCTCCGTATAGAATCCGTACAGAATCTGCGTAGACAATAGCGGTCGATACGGGTAAGGCTCGATCTAGCGAGAGATTTGGAGGCGATCGCAATAGCTCACCATCGTATTTTCTATCAGCATGGCCACCGTCATCGGCCCAACCCCGCCAGGAACCGGCGTAATTGCCCCAGCAACGGGTTCAACCGCCGCAAAATCCACGTCTCCGACTAGCCTGGATTGGCCAGTTTCTGAGTCTGTAACCCGGTTAATGCCGACATCAATTACCGTTGCACCCAGTTTAACCATGGGTGCATTGATAAAATTAGCAATGCCAACCGCTGCTACTAGAATATCGGCTGAGCGCGTCAATTCGGCTAGAGATTGCGATTTAGAATGAGCCATCACGACAGTGGCATCAGCCCCTAGCAGCATCAGGCCCATTGGCTTACCAACTAAGATGCTGCGCCCTAGCACCACCGCTTTTTTGCCAGCCAAATCAATGCCATAAGCCGCAAGTAACCGCATAATGCCAGCAGGCGTACAGCTCCGTAAGCCAGCTTCGCCTCTCACCAATCGGCCCAAATTAGTCGGATGCAGCCCATCGACATCTTTATCTGGATCGATCAGGTTGAGTAAGGCTGTAGCATCCAGATGAGGAGGCAAAGGCAGCTGCACCAAAATGCCGTCTACGTCAGAATTTTGATTGAGTGCCGCAATTTCTTGAGCGACTTCTGCTTGAGTGCTTTCGGTGGGCAAGTGCTTACCCAATGAAGCAATCCCCACCTGCTGACAGGCCCGCTCTTTATTGCGTACGTAAGCTGCACTCGCTGGATTGTCGCCTACCATGAGCACGGCTAATCCCGGCGCTCTGCCATAGCGAACCTGCCAGGACTGCACCTTTGTGAGACAGTCGGCTTGGATTTGTTTTGCTAGCGCTTTTCCATCAAGAAGCTGAGCCATAATGTTAAAATACGCCACTGACTAGCTTTGGTTCAATTAAGGTGTTCAATAGAGATAAATCGAGAAATTAACCGATTTTAGAACGGCGATAAATTATGCCAATACGCTTTGATCTAACAATGCGCTTTCATTATTAATACGCTTGATTATTAAAATAGAGCGATTGAAGCACTGAAACTAGATTACCAAAGCACTGGAGGAAAACGATACAGAAAAGCGGTGTAGAAAAAATAATTAGCCGTTGAGTTTGATTGTCGAGTTTGATTGGCCGTTATCCGCTGTGAGAGCGATCGCATGAAAAGTTGTTTGTTTTTTGGATCGCAGCACGCGATCGCAGCGCCATGATAAAAGCCAGTATCAAAACCTTACCTGCTAAAACCCTATTTAGAAAAAGAATAGAGCGCTTCAGAGCAACCGTCAGCCTCCTATTGCTCCTATCGCTTAGTGACCTACTGTTAGGCGGCTGCGCTTCGCCTAAATCCACAGCCGACTCTGAGCTATCGACCACTACATCGTTGCCGTCTGCGACACCAAAGCTTCGCCTCACCAAGCAGGCCACCGTACCCATCAGTTCGGTAGCAGCCAGTGAAGGGGATAAAAAGGTGACGATTTCAGGCACAGTTGCGAAGCGAGTGGCTATTCTGGGCGGATGGCTGTATCAGGTGAGTGATAATAGCGGCAGTGTGTGGGTGCTAACCACCGCTTCTAATCCAACAGTGGGCCAAGTTGCCACAGTAGAAGGCACTATTCGCTACGAAGCGATCGCCGTTGGCGAAATTGATGCTAGCGACGTTTATTTAGAAGAAAGCGCTTACGCGGGAGCACAGTCAGATGCGCCTGAAGGCAGTGTAGAAGCTCAGCCCGCTCAACCGGCTCAACCGGCTCAACCTGACGATCAGCCGAATAGCGCCAATTAAAACGCCAGTCCAAATGCCAGTCCAAACGGTGGCCAGAGCAATTAATTCTTTGGAGAAGTCATAGTCCCAAATGCCTGCTTACTGCGAACATGCCATTACGCAAGCTAGCTTTGCGCAAATTGATCGAGAAATAGGTGATTGTGATTTACCTGATGCCGAGTATGGCGTGCTGCGACGGGTGATTCACACCACCGCAGATTTTGAATTCAAGCAGCTGATGCGTTTTAGCGGGAAGCCTTTGGCGGCAGCGACGGTGGCTTTGCAGCATCAGGCTTCAATTGTGACCGATGTGTCGATGGTGGCTGCAGGCATTCAAACGGTGGCGGCGAATACTTGGCGATCGCCCATCACCATCGCCGTCCAGCAAGCGGAAAATTG
>QBMP01000295.1:4226-4599 GCA_003242115.1 Phormidesmis priestleyi | reverse complement strand
ATGGTGGCTGCAGGCATTCAAACGGTGGTGGCGAATACTTGGCGATCGCCCATCACCATCGCCGTCCAGCAAGCGGAAAATTGCCCCCCCGAACTCACCCGCAGCGCCTATGGAATGCAGCAGTGCGCGCGATCGCACCCCCAAGCTATTTTTGCGATTGGCAATGCCCCCACCGCTTTAATTGCACTGTGTGAAGGAATTGCACGCGGCGACTGGCAACCGGCTTTAGTCATTGGTGCGCCAGTCGGCTTTATCAATGTGGTCGAATCCAAACAAAAGTTGGCTGGATTGGCGGTACCTCACATTTTGGTAGCCGGTCGTAAAGGCGGCTCAGCGGTAGCTGCTGCGATTTTAAACGCAGTGATGATTGCGG
>QBMP01000295.1:3413-4216 GCA_003242115.1 Phormidesmis priestleyi | reverse complement strand
TTGGGAAGCAATGCCATGAGCGCACCATCAATGCTCAGCCCAATGAATGATCCAAACGATTCCGGCAGTGGCCTCATTCACGTCGTTGGCGTGGGCCTTTCGGGCGTTGGCAGCTTGTTACCTGAAGTACGACAAATCGTTGAATCGGCAACGCTTTTAATTGGGGCTCAGCGTCATTTAGAGGCGTTTTCCTATTTGTGGTCAGATGAGGCGATTACGGAGCCGAGTCAGTGCCCAAACCCAAAAGTCGATGCTTGGCCGCTAGGAAACTTCACTCAAATATTTGCTGACTTGCTAGAGCGCCTCTCCACCGAGCCCCACACCAGAGCAGTCGTACTGGCCTCAGGCGATCCGCTATTTTTTGGGATTGGGCGGCTGCTGTTGGCCTCTATTCCAGCCAAGCAGCTCGTCTTTCATCCGCAAGTCAGCGCCATTCAGTTAGCCTTTAGCCGACTCAAAATTCCTTGGCAAAATGCTACCCTAATCAGCGTACATGGGCGAGATGAGCAGCAGCTCGTGCGATCGCTCAAACAAGGCGATCGCTGCATTGCCGTTCTCACCGATGGCGTACTCACACCGGGCGCGATCGCGCAGCTCATTACCGCGCTTGATTTACCCACCCAATATCGTTTATGGGTCTGTGAAAATTTGGGCAGCGATCAAGAACAGATCAGCGATTATTGGCCCAGTCAGCTTCAGAACCAGATTCCAGGCCAGCCGCCAACCTTTGCACCGCTCAACGTCGTGGTGTTGCAGCGTCAGTTAGACACCTTAGAGGTCAATGCCCCGACCGACAATTTGCC
>QBMP01000295.1:0-3279 GCA_003242115.1 Phormidesmis priestleyi | reverse complement strand
TTTGCCCCTAATTGGCTTGCCGGATGCCGCCTTTATTGGATTTCGCGATCGCCCCGCCCTCATCACCAAGCGCGAAATTCGGCTGCTCATACTCGGTGAACTTGCGCCATTACCAGGGCAAACCATCTGGGATATTGGCGCAGGCACTGGCTCCATCAGCATCGAACTCACTCGCCTATGCCCTACAGCTCAGCTATACGCCATCGAAAAAACTGCTATAGGCACCGCCCTAATCCATCAAAACGCCCAGCGGTTGGCCCATAGCCCCGTTCAAGTCATTCAAGGCCAAGCCCCCGCTGCGCTAATGGATTTACCCAAACCAGATCGCGTTTTTATCGGTGGCAGCAGCGGTCAGCTCGTAGCCATCCTCGATTTTTTGCATACCAAAATGAGCCTAGCTAAGCCCCTCGACCCGCTCAACCAGCAAATTAACGATTGCCCAACCCAGCAGCTAGCTTCTGGCCGTATCGTTTTAGCATTAGCGACCTTAGAGCACCTGAGCCAAATTACTGCCTGGGCCAGACGCTCAACCATTGCAGCTAGTTGGCAAACCCACTTTACTCAGGTCAATATCTCTCGATCTTTACCAGTTGGGCCGCTCACCCGTTTTTTACCGCTGACGCCAATCACGCTAGTCATCTTATCTGCCCGCTCAGCGTTTAGCGATCCCAAGCCAATCACCTGAGCTCATCACTTAAACCAATCACCCTAAGCCAGTTAGAGGCTAGACACCCATCCCCCCTTATTCGCCAGCTTCATCTGGAGCGCCACTACCGAGTTGTACTAACCGGATATGCTTGTATCCCAACTTAATTTCAAACTCGTCACCCGGCTTGAGGCCCATTTCTTGCGTATAGGTAGAGCCAATCACAATTTGACCGTTTTTATGGACGCTAACTCGATAGGTTGGTTCTCTACCTCTGCCATCTTTAGCACCTTCCGGGCTAAGAGAAATGCCCCTTGCTTCTAGCAAAGCGTTCATAAAGTCTGCTAAGTTGGCTCGAATTTGATTGTCTTTAGTGACTGTGTAATAGCCGCAGCCTTGAGCCCTTTCCCGTTTAGACAAATGGGCTAGCTCATTAAACTTTTGGAGCAGCGCTTTTCCCTTTAGCGGTGTATTTTTGTCGGCCATAGCTATCGAGCACCTGATGTCTGAACGTTTACAAAAAGCTTGGTGCAATGCTGCTCATCCCATGGGTTCGAGCGAACAATACAGCGATCGCATATAAGCACAAAAGCTGATCAACCAAAAAATTAAGGAATGAATAATTAATAGTATTTACTTTATCTCTAAGGGCTTACGTAGTCAGACTATTACTTGGGGTGCTTAATAAGACATTTACAAAGCACTTAAAAGTGATAAAGCTGACCATTTTCTTATTAGTTTAATAATTAATTATAGATAAGTATGCTAAACCCTAAGCGTATCACTTGCTCTAAAAGTTTCTTTACCTTACTGATTAAGCACCCATCGAGGGTTAGGTTGATAGTGACGAGCTTAAATTAACATAGCCAAAAAGCACGTCCAGTAAGCGCACCTTAAAAACATCTCCGTAAAAACATCTCAGTGGATTGATTTATGACTGCCCATTCTTCACCAGAAAAGCCCGTACCTGCTCAGTCAGAGACCGACAGTAATGATCAGCCAGGATTTGGCTGGACACAGTACGCAGAAAAAATTAACGGTCGATTTGCGATGGTCGGCTTCATTGCCTTGCTAGTAATAGAGCTATTGACTAAGCAGGATTTCTTTACGTGGGTAGGGCTACGCTAATTGAGCGCTAATGTTAATCAAGATCGCAAAAAAAGGGCCTTGCTATTGCAAGGCCCCGCTATTCAAGGTATGAGTCGGTGAAGACACAAGATTGTTAGATCTGATGTCATCAGTTTCTAGGTCGGACGAAGCTAGAACCTAAACGTGGCTCGAAGTGCACCATACACAGCGGTGGTGTCACCAGCACCAGGGGCTTTGCTATCGGTGTAGATAACAGCAGGCGTGAAGGAGAAGAACTCATTCACGTCAATTTTGTAGTATGCCTCAACCAACAAAGGATCAACAGTGCGGGAAGGAGAGATACCGCCATATACACCAAATTGGTTACCGCTGCCTAAGAAGTTGTTGAAGGCAACGCCACCCATATAGGAGTCTAAATTGCCGCCCCCTATAGCCGGAGTATAGGCATAGTGACCACCAACCTCGAAGCCACCGAAGTCAAGATTTAGCAATCCAGCAACGGTATAATCAGCCAAACCGAGGGTCGATTGATCACCGTCAATATAAGTAACAGCAGCGTTCAAAATGCCGTCAGTTAGCAAGTTGAGCTGAGCAATGTAGCTGTTCCGATTGAACAAGCCTTGGCCAGCAGCGTTTACGTTACTGCTTCTAGAAGAGTAGCCGAGGTCAAGAATCAGGTTGGGAGAAAACGCAATGTTGAGACCTGCACCAAAATTACCACCTTGGTAGAGGTCGTAGAACTCAGGGCCACCCGCATCAGCAACGCTAGAGCCATCGAAAGGAACGATAGTGCTGGTTACAAAGTTATCTGTTAAGACACTGTTTGCAGCGATAATAGCGCTGATGCGGTTGCCAACTGGGAAGCTGTAGTAAACATCATCTAGACCAAGGTTATCTTCAAGGCCGTTACGACGACCGCTTTGGTTAGCAAGACCACTTTGGCTGTTGGCCAAAGAACGAGCATTGTCAGAAGCCTGCAAACGAATCCGCAATCTATCTTTACCCGTGAAGCTAGTGTCAAAATTCAAACGAGCGCGATACTCAAACGTTGCGTCTGCTTCTTCAACGGGAGTGGCAGCGGGAAAGGTGCCGGGAAGGGCTTCATTAGCATTAGGATTAGGATTAATATTCCTATTGTTAAGAGATGCAACAGAAGCATCTGAGAAAGGAACTACCAGATGAGCATCTACCTGACCGCGTAGCTTAGTAGTAGTAGAAAACTGCTGAGAGCGTAGCTCGGCAACATCAGTTTCTAAGCCATCTACCCGACCACGGATAGTGGCTAGCTCAGCCGCAAATTCTTCTTGCAAGCGGCGGATACTGTCGATGTCGACATTGCCAGGGCCGATGAGCTGAATCACGACGTCCAAGCAAGCGTTTAGACCAGCGGCAAACTCATAGCGAGTCAGAGCGCGGTTACCACGGTAAGTGCGGTCGGGGTAGCCCTCTAAGCAACCGTACTCTTCAACCAAGCGCTGAAGGGCGGTAAAGGCCCAGTCGCCAGGCTGAACGTCAGAGAGTTCGGAAACGCTGGTAACTTGAGC
>QBMP01000294.1:432-9851 GCA_003242115.1 Phormidesmis priestleyi | reverse complement strand
GGGTGGGGCTAGCCATTGGAGCCGTACTGATTGGTCAATTTGGTCAGCGATTTGCCAGATCGCAGCTGGGCCTAGTCGGTTCCCTTGGCATGGCCACCATGCTTGCGGGGCTTTCTATTGCTCCACCTCAGCTTTGGCCGAGCTTAGGATTGCTAGGCGGCGTGGGCCTATTTGGGGCGATGGTCGGTATTCCCATGCAGACCACCATTCAAGAAAAAACGCCCGAAGCAATGCGGGGAAAGGTCTTTGGCTTGCAAAATAACGTCATCAATATCGCCTTGAGCCTACCGCTGGCGCTGGCTGGCATTGCCGAAACTTTTTTAGGGCTGCGCGTTGTTTTTGGCTTATTGGCGATGCTGGTGGCGCTGGGCGGATTTTTTACTTGGTCGCTGGTCAAAACCGCTCTCAATGAAAATTCTTATAAAAGCGTTTCATAAAAGCGTTTCACAAGAGCTGTTCACAAGAGCTATTCATAAAGGCGCTGCCAGTGCCTTATAAATAGCCTTATAAATAGCCTTATAAATAGCCGCCATCAAACGCAATCTTTTACGTATGTCCCAGGAGCCTATACTACTAGGGTGAAAAGCGGTAAGGTGGCCAAATTAACTGGCGCACCTCCGTAGAAATTAGCAAAAAAGATTGCCTGAGAAAGCAGTGGCCTTTTTATAGTGGCCTTTTTACTGTGCATCATCGGCAGGCATAATAGGCAAACGCAGGTGAGCAAGCATTAAGCCCATTTCTTAAGCCCGCTTACAAATTCTCATCACCTTATAAAAAAGTGTTTTGACAGATAGATGCATATCGTGTGGCTTGGGAAAAAGACCCCATTTTGTGGCAATGTCACCTACGGCAGAGAAATTACCAATGCGCTGTTAGATCGCGGCCATCGGGTAACTTTTTTGCATTTTGCTCAGCCTGACGAAGCCGCTGAAGATCACTGTGGCTACGAAGAGGTGTCGCTGCCTTTTATTTTTAAGTCTCAGGTGCTGACGATTCCGGCATTAGGCTCAGCCCGCCTGCTATCGCAAACGCTAGAAAAGCTCAAGCCTGATTTGGTTCACGCTTCTCTTATTCTTTCGCCGTTGGATTGGAAGCTGCCTGAAATTTGCCAAAGCTTAGAGATTCCTTTGGTGGCAACTTTTCATCCGGCTTTTGATCAAAAGCGCCGTAATTTCTCATCTAGCACGCAGCATCTTACCTACCAAGTCTATGCGCCGCGATTGGCTAACTACGATAAGGTAATTGTTTTTTCTCAAATTCAGCGAAATCTGCTGGTTAAGCTAGGGGTGCCGCTGTCGCGAGTCGCGGTTATTCCCAATGGCGTCGATATTTCTCGCTATTCTCCGGCTTCGGCTAGGCTTTCTTCCCCCTATCCCAAGCCATACCTAAGCTCCTCGATTAAGGCGCAGCTAGACGCTGATCAGCTCTATGTGTATCAGGGCAGATTGTCGCCAGAGAAAAATGTGGAGTCGCTGCTCAAAGGCTGGAAACATGCCAATATGGGCTTGCGCAATAAGCTGTTGATTGTGGGTTCAGGCCCGCTTGAAGCTTCTTTAAGGGCGTTTTATACGGGTGAAAATATTGTTTGGCTGGGCTTTGTTGCCAATGAGGATCGCCGAATTGAAATCTTGCGTGAGGCGGATTGCTTTATTTTGTCGTCTTTGGTCGAAGTGCTTTCGCTATCGCTGCTAGAGGCAATGGCTTGTGGTACGGCCTGCGTGGCGACCGATGCGGGTGCGGATGGCGAAGTGCTTGATCGCGGGGCGGGCATTATTATCAGTACGCAAAAGGTTTCTAGCCAGCTGCAAACGCTATTTCCGCTGTTTCGTGAGCATCCGGATATTACAACAATGCTAGGGAAAAAAGCGCGATCGCGAGTGCTAGAGCGCTATACCCTGAGCCAAAATCTAACGACTTTGGAGCATCTGTACGAGAGGCTAGCAGCGCCTGCTAGAA
Organism: Phormidesmis priestleyi; assembly: GCA_003242115.1. GTDB lineage: Bacteria > Cyanobacteriota > Cyanobacteriia > Phormidesmidales > Phormidesmidaceae > Phormidesmis > Phormidesmis priestleyi_A. The sequence continues at coordinate 7,895 of QBMP01000294.1, read as the reverse complement.
GCAGCTATTCTTTGAGCAAGGGCGCATAAGCGCTTGCTCAAAGAATAGCTATTATTTTTGTTTTTCTCGACTGCTATGAGTGCTATCCCTGTCGGACTTCCTTTTGATCGCAGCGTTCATCTGACAAAAGATTGCTCAGAAGACTGGCCAGATAGTTTTGCGATCGCGTTTGCCCCCCTGTCACTCACCCAAGCCTACGCACTAGCTGATGATGGAGCCAATGGCGCTATAGCGCTCTTCAGCGGCATGGTGCGTAACCAAACCGATGGCCAGAGCGTTATGGCCCTAGAGTATCAGGCTTACGAACCGATGGCGCTAGCGGTCTTTAAACAAATCGCCATCGACATTCGCCAGCAGTGGCCCGACATTACCCGCATTGTCATTCACCACCGTACCGGCAAATTGACGGTAGGTGAAATCAGCGTCCTCGTTGCTATCAGCAGTCCGCATCGCGGTGAAGCCTTCGCCGCCTGCCAATACGCCATTGACACGCTCAAGCACAACGCCCCCATTTGGAAAAAAGAGCACTGGCAAGATGGCTCTACTAGCTGGGTGAGCATTGGCGCTTGTGAGGAAAATCTGTAACCAAGCAATTTTTGTGGACTAGAAAAAGAGTAGGGGAATACTTGATTGCAATTGTATTGCAGTGCCAATTCTACCGGCTTCAGGGCTGGCTTGTTCTCATGTCATCCGATTGTCTAAAAACTACTAAAACCCCGGTTTTTGCAGACTTTTCGGCTGATTACCCAGAAAATGAAGAGAGCCGTATTCAGAAGTTGCTGAGCTATCGAATTCTCGATACCGCCCCAGAAACTGCTTACGATGATCTGACGGCGCTAGCGGCTTACATCTGTGGCACGGCTGCCTCTTTAGTGAGTCTGATTGATGTCTCTAAGCAGTGGATTAAATCTAAAGTAGGGCTTGAGATTACAGAAACGCCCCGTAATATTGCTTTTTGTGCCCATGCCATTCTCAATCAGGGGGTGATGATTGTCCCAGATACCCACAGAGATGACCGCTTTGTAGATAACCTATTAGTGACGGGTGCACCTTACATTCGTTTTTATGCGGGTGCGCCCTTAATAACTTCAGATGGCTATGCTTTAGGTACGCTCTGTGTGGTTGATTATGAGCCGAAGCAGCTAGATGAGGCGCAAATCAGAGCCCTTGAGGTACTGTCTCGCCAAGTCGTCAGCCATTTGGAGCTAAGGCTGAGTGTGCTGCGAATTCAGCAAGAAACAGCGGAAAAGGAAAAAGCTCAAGTCGCCTTGCAGCAAATAAGGCTCTTCAGGAATTCCCGTGGTGGGCACTAGATGTAGCGTTCAGCCAAAGCCGAATAACTCAAAGCCCTTGGTGTCGAGTGTGAGCCGTTGAAAAAGTCGGTCTACATCAAAGATGCCGTAGCATCGACGCTTGAGCACCTTCACCCGATTGTTAAATCCCTCAACGAATCCACTGGTCAATCGTTCAAGAAAGTAGTTGGTGATTTGGTCGAGCCGAGTTTCAATCGTGCCTAGGAAAGTGCCAAAGGCTTCTATCCCACTCTTGCGCACCCGCTTACACCAGGCCCGAATGGCGCACTTCGCTCCCGGCTTGGTGTAAGCCTGCTCAAAGATCCCGGTCAGTTCCTCTCGCAGGGTATAGGCTTGTTCGAGTTTGGGTGAGTGAATGAAGAGTCTCTCCAGCAATGTCCGCTCTTCATCCTTAAGGTTCTCTGGCGATTTTCGGAAGGGCCACATCGCCCCTTTAATCTGTTCATACTCGGCCTTCGATAGCGTCTGTTTGAGCCGCCTGACCTCCTGTTTGCGAACCGTGTCGGCACTGTCACGATAGGCTTTAGCCACGTGAAAACGGTCAATCACAATCTTAGCCCAGGGCAGTTTCTCTTTGGCGGCACCGACAAATCCTTGGTACATATCCGTGCAGACTCGCTGGATAGTCGCTCTAATTCGGATCGGAATGGAGGCAAAGAAGTTGGCCACGGTTTGCTTTTGACGGTCTGCCAGCACCGCCAACACTTCAACCCCGGTAGCCAGCGGGGTGGTTACCATCACCACATAGTCCCGATGGCCCCGCTTGAGGGCAATCTCATCGATCCCGATCGTTTCAATGCGCTCAAACTCATCCCAATTGACTTGCTTCGCCAGCCGACGGTCTAGCACACCGGTCACAATTCCTTCACGGATGTTCAACTTTCTAGCCACGTCTACCACCGTTGAATTGACCATCAGGCGCAATAGCCAACGCTCATAGGGCTTGGTGTTAGGGCTACGGCTCTCGTGCCAGCTCAGTTGCTGAGTCGTTGTGGGATGACTCTCGCAGTGTCCACAGCGATAGCGCTTAGGGCGTATTTCGATCAACACAGGCACTTCGAACAGCGGCAAGTGGCGCAGACGNAGCGCACTGTCATAGCCATGAAATTGGCTAATCTGACGACCGCATTGGCGGCAGGTCGCACTTTCTAAGGTGCTCTTCAACTCAATCAACCAACCCTCAGCTGTTTGATTGACTGCTGATACCTGCACATCGGGTAAGTCAAGCGGAATTTCAATTGAGTTATTCATGACTCATGGCTACATCACATCTACTCTCATTCTCCCACAAGGTTTTGACTCATCCCAACACTAGATGTAGGGGCCTTGCACGGCAGTTCCTGAAGAGCCATAATATTTTTGAAAAGCCAGTTAGCCGCCCGATTGAGGGCGTTATTAAGGCGGATGATGAGGTTAGTCTGCGGTTAGAGCTGGATGAATATGTGCTCACTAACGAGGTAGAGAAGCGGCTGGAATCGTTTTTGAGCGCCTATAACGGCTATGAAGGGGCTAATGGCGTTTGGGTGTCAGGATTTTTTGGTTCGGGGAAGTCTCACCTGCTGAAGATGCTGGCGATGCTGCTAGAGAACAGAGAAGTTGAAGGCAGGAAAGCAATTGAACTATTTTTGCCAAAATGCGAAGGGAATACCTTCTTGCAAGCCGAGCTAAGAAAGGCGGTGGCGATTCCTTCTAAAAGCATTTTATTCAACATCGATCAAAAGGCAGACATCATCAGCAAAACGGAGTTTGATGCGCTGCTATCGGTGTTTGTCAAAGTATTCAATGAAATGCGTGGCTACTACGGTAAGCAGGGCCATATCGCTCAGTTTGAACGGGATTTGGATGAGCGGGGACTATACGACGATTTTCGCGCGCAGTATCAAGAAATTGCTGGGCGATCCTGGGAGCGAGGACGAGAGCAGGCTTTGCTAGAGGCCAAGAACATCGCGGCGGCTTATGCTGCGGTGACAGATCAAGCCGATAGTTCAGAGACGGCTGGCATTTTAGATAAGTACCGGCAGGCGTATCGGGTTTCTATTGAGGATTTTGCTGAAGAGGTAGAAGCCTATATCAGCCAGCAAGCGGAGGGCTTTCGGCTGAACTTTTTTGTCGATGAGGTGGGTCAGTACATCGCTGAGCATGTGAAGCTCATGACCAACTTGCAGACGATCGCTGAGAGCTTGGCGACTAAGTGCAAGGGGAGGGCGTGGATTATCGTGACGGCTCAGGAAGATATGGACACGGTGCTCGGTGAGATGAAAAGTCGTCAGGCCAACGACTTTAGTAAAATCCAGGCTCGCTTCGCTAACCGTATGAAGCTAACTAGCCAAGATGTGTCGGAAGTGATTCAGAAGCGGCTTCTGATGAAAAATGACGTGGGTGTGGCGCTGCTAGAGAAAACCTATGCGCAGCAGTCGAATAATTTTAAGACTCAATTTGATTTCACGGATGGCTCTGCGACCTACCGCAACTTTAAAGATCGGGAGCATTTTATTCTTAGCTACCCGTTTATTCCCTATCAGTTTTCGCTATTTCAGACGGCGATACAGCGATTATCTCAGCACAATGCGTTTGAAGGTAAGCATAGTTCTGTGGGCGAGCGCTCGATGTTGGGCGTGTTTCAAGAGGTGGCCATTGAGATTAGCGATCGCCCTGTGGGTGAGCTAGCCACGTTCGATCTGATGTATCAGGGCATTCGCTCTACGCTGAAGTCCGGGATTCAAAGCTCTATTTTGATGGCAGAGCGACAGCTTGCTGATGGTTCAGAAGATAAGGATTTTGCAATTCGCTTGCTGAAAACGCTGTTTTTGGTGAAGTACGTCAAAGAGTTTAAGGCGACGGTGCGAAATCTATGCGTTTTAATGACGGAGAGCTTTGAGGCGGATATTTCTCGGCTGGGCGATCGCATCCAGGAGGCGCTCAGTCTGCTGGAGCAGCAAACCTATATTCAGCGGAATGGAGAGCTGTATGAGTATTTAACGGATGAGGAAAAAGATATTGAGGAGGAAATTAAGAGTACCGAGGTTGAGCATTCTGTCGTCGTGAAGACGCTAGAAACGCTGATTTTTGACTTTGTGATTAAAGGGAGCAAGATTCGCTATAGCGAAAACAAGCAGGACTATTCGTTTTCGCGCAAGCTAGATGGTCAGCTCGCTGGAAGAGAGCATGAGCTGGCGATTAATGTGATTACGCCCTTTAACGATAATTCAGAAAATGAAGCGCTCCTGAAAATGCAGAGCTTGGGCTTAGATGAGCTGCGGGTGGTGATGGCCTCTGACGACCGACTGATGAGGGATTTGTCTATGTATGTGCGGACGGAGAAGTATCGGCAGCAAAATACGTCTTTGGCACAGCAGGAAGCGACTCAGCGAATTTTGGCGGACAAAGCGTTTCAAAATGGGGAGCGATATAGAGAGCTTCAAGGCCGGGTGAAGGCTTTGCTGGGTAGAGCGAAGCTGTTTATCTCGGGTAGTGAGGTAGAAGTTGGGGGTGAAGATGCTCAGAACCGAATCATTTCAGGGTTTCATGAGCTGATTGGCCAGGTGTATGCCAACTTGCGAATGTTGCGAGGTGCTACCTACAGTGAAGAGGACATTAGCAAGTATTTGGATCACTCTCGGGAAGGTTTGTTTGGCAGTGATGTGACGGCACTGGCAGAAGCTGAGCAGGAGGTGCTGGCTTTTATTCAGAGCAATCATCGGGGTGGGATACGGACGACGCTGAAGGCGCTACTAGAAAGGTTTGAGCGAAAGCCTTACGGGTGGTATTATGCGGCGATTTTGTGTACGGCGGCAAAGTTGTGTGCGCGTGGAAAGGTAGAGGTGCGCTCAGATGGCAATTTGTTAGAAGCGGATGGGCTTACAAAAGCGCTGCGGAATTCTCGTGAGCATGGCAATGTGCTGCTAGAGCCGCAGGTTGATTTTTCGCCTGCGCAGGTTCGCAGGTTAAAGGAGTTTTATGAGGACTTTTTTGATGCGCCGCCGGAGGCTGGGGAAGCTAAGGCTGTAGGGCAAAAGACGGGAGCTGCTTTTAAGGAGCTGAGAGAAGCGCTGTCTTTGATTGTGGCTCAGTCGGCTCAGTATCCTTTTTTGAATGCGCTGTTGCCTGTGATTGAAAGGCTCAGGGCGGTGAGTGGCAAGCCTTATACCTGGTATTTGACGGAGCTGATGGAGCAAGCGGATGAGCTGCTAGAGCTAAAGGATCAGGCGATCGATCCCATCCGCAGGTTTATGAGTGGAGCGCAAAAGGGCATTTACGATGAGGCGCAGGATTTTAAACAGGCGCAAAAAGCGAATGCTTCTTATCTAGAGGGTGATGAGTGGACTCAGATGGAGGCTGTTTTAGTCGATCCTCAATGTTTTAAGGGTGGCAAAATACAGCAGCTTAAGGGGCTAGTTGAGTCATTAAAGGGTGCTGTGCAGGCTAAGACGGAAGCGGAGGTTACGGCTGCTAGGGCCGAGGTGGCTGTGTTGAAGGGGCGCTTGTGCAATATGCCTGAGTTTTCTGCGATATCTGCGGAGCAGCAAAGGCAGCTAACCCAGGTTTTTGATGATTTTGAGGCGGGGGTGGCGCAGCAGAGCTTGATCGCGGTGATTAACGATAAGCTGCGGCGGTTTAGGGAAACGGACTATCCTCAGCAGCTATCACGGATGACTGCTTGGGCAGCGCCGACACCGGAGCCGGTTTCTCCGATAGAGCCATCCGATGAAACCTCTGGAAAGACGAAGCCACCGGCTTATAAAGAGACGAGCGATACGAAGGCCAGGGTGAAGGTTGCAGAGCCGACGATAGAATTTGTTTCTTATCAGTCTATTGCTGTTGATTTTGATAAGGCGTGGCTAGCAGATGTAGCAGATGTAGAAGGGTATGTGTCGGCGATGCGAGAGGCGATGCTAGCAGAGATTCGGCGTGGAAAGAGGATTCAGATATGATCTTTGACTATGGTTGATCGGTAGGCCGTGTGTTAGTGTCTGATGCTGGAATCTTGGTGTGTGCCGACAGGACGTGAATGATGGATACCTCAAAGCTTAAGAAGTTTGCTCAGTCGGCGCGGCGTTTGCTGATCGAGCAGGTGGCGGCGAAGCTGGCGTTGGTGACTGCGCCAGATAGCTTGGCGCGGCGGGAGCGGGCAACGGCTGTGCAAAAGCTGGAGGAACAGGTTGCGGCGCGGGATAAAGCGCAGGTGATTGAGCAGGTGGCGTATACCTGGTTCAACCGCTTTTGTGCGCTGCGGTTTATGGATGTGAGGCGCTATAGCCGAATTGGGGTGCTGTCGCCTCTAGAAGGGCAGTTCCAGCCGGAGATATTGGCAGAGGCAAAGGGAGGCTATGTCGATGAGGATATAGTGAAGGGGGCAGTGCGGGATCAGATTTTTGCGCTGTTGGATGGGTCTGCGCCGAGCGTGGATGGGCAGACGGAGGCGTATCGGCTGCTGATTGTGGCGGTGTGTAATGACTATCACCGGATTATGCCGTATTTGTTTGAGCGGATTGATGACTATACGGAGCTGTTGATGCCGGATGATTTGCTGTCGGGCAATTCGGTTGTGGCGTATACGCGAGAGGCGATGACGCCGGATGCCTGCAAGGATGTGGAGGTGATCGGGTGGCTGTATCAGTTTTACGTTTCTGAGAAGAAGGATGAGGTGTTTGCGGGGTTAAAGAAGAACAAGAAGATTACGCCGGAGAATATTCCGGCGGCGACGCAGCTTTTTACGCCGCATTGGATTGTGCGGTATTTGGTGGAGAATTCGCTGGGGCGGCTGTGGCTGCTGAATCGCTCAGGCTCGGCGCTGATGGCAAAGATGGACTATTACATTGAGCCGGAGAAAGCGGAGACGGACTTTTTGCGGGTGGCCTCGCCTGAGGAGTTGAAGATTTGCGATCCGGCCTGTGGGTCGGGGCATATGCTCACCTATGCGTTTGATTTGCTGTATGCGATCTATGAGGAGGAGGGGTATGCCCCCGAGGAGATTCCGGGGAAGATTCTGACTTGTAATTTGTATGGGATTGAGATTGATGAGCGGGCGGGGGCGTTGGCAGCGTTTGCGTTGACGATGAAGGCGAGGGAGAAGCAGAGAGGCTTTTTTCGGAAGGCGGTAGAGCCGAATATTTGTGTGTTAGAAAATGTTCGGTTTGCTGAGAACGAACT
>QBMP01000294.1:0-422 GCA_003242115.1 Phormidesmis priestleyi | reverse complement strand
ATTTTATTGGGAGAGACTTGTTTACGGCTCCCTTGCTGGAAACGCTGAATCAGTTTAGGGATGCGGATAATTTAGGATCTTTAATTCGACCAGTGGTAACGGATGCAAGAGATGTGTTGGCGTTGCTAGAGCAGAAGGATGTAGCGGGGCAGTTGTTGTTGTATCAGATTCACCAGAAGGTGTTGAAGGTGTTGCGGCAGGCGGACTATCTTAGTCCAAAGTACCAAGCGGTGGTAGCGAATCCACCGTACATGGGCGGGAAAGGGATGAATGGGCTATTGGGTTCTTGGGTTAAAGACAACTTTCCAATCAGTAAGTCTGATTTGTTTGCTGTTTTCATTGAAAGAAATCTAGAACTCTCTCTAAATCAGGGCATGGTTGGCATGATCACTATGCAAAGTTGGATGTTCTTATCTTCCTTT
>QBMP01000293.1:1065-5502 GCA_003242115.1 Phormidesmis priestleyi | reverse complement strand
AATATTCATAAGATTTAGCATTGATTACGGCATACTTTGAGTATAGCTATCTATAGGTGTTTGAGGCGATTTGGCATAGCAATTACGGCTACGATTGTGTCGTAGTCAAAAAATTCTATCGCGCTGCGCGCGATAAGAAGAAAGGCACAAGAGACAGAGCGCAAAAGCGCAAGAAGTGTAAAGGGATACCTAAGTCCTGGGGGCTGAACAACTCACTCGAAAACCGATTCTGTTGAAGCGGTAGTCGGGCGCACTGAAGTAGCGATACGCGGAGCGGCAATCCCTCGGAAAGGAGTACCAGGAACCGCCACGTCGTACACGTCTTGCATCTTCATCATCTGTAAACCAAGCACTGCCATCAGTGGGAGCACCCTCATAATTTTTATGCCAGTGGTCTTGGCACCATTCCCAAACATTGCCATGCATGTCGCATAGGCCAAAGGCGTTAGCTCCGTCGAACTCATTGACAGATGTCGTTTTTCTTCGTTTTTTTCCCTTAGGCCCATCAGCGTACATATAGTCGCCGTCATAATTAGCGACTTCGGTCAGAATCATGTCACCAAAGTAGAAAGGGGTGACTGTACCTGCGCAGCAAGCATATTCCCATTCAGCTTCGGTAGGGAGGCGATAGGTGCGATCCGTGTGGATAGAAAGGCGATCGCAAAATTCTACAGTTTCATACCAAGACACCTGCTCTACAGACAAATTATCGCCTTTGAAATGAGAAGGGTCAGGGTTCAGTTCCCGATTGACCTGCGGCAAATTCGCAACAAATCGCCACTGTAACTGAGTCACCGAATAACGACCCATAAAGAAATCTGGAACGCTCACTTCGTGCTGTGGGCCTTCGCGAGGCGATCGCTCTGCCTCGCTCTCAGGAGAACCCATCAAGAAAGTTCCGCCTGGGATAGCCACCATTTCCAGCGTCAGGTCATCGGCTAGGGGTTCTACAAACCTGCGTGCCTGCGCCCGACTTTTTTTCACCACCCACTGAAGACGGCGTAAGATTCCCGCTCGTTCCTGCTCAATCTTCGCCGTTTGAAACTCAAAAACCTCTAAAGGCTGTTGTGGCAGGATAATGGTTGAAATTTGAAAGCTAGCTGTCTTGAGAGATGGGGGGAAAACATTACTAAGCTCCCCGTCCTCTATCAGCTCCCCTTTAGTAAACTTCAAAGTCTCCAATGAAGGGAAAGAACCTTCTACAACCAGACTCTCAGCAGGCCCTGGCTTCATCACCCAATCTTGCTCTACAGTCTCTGCTAACGCCGCATAGGCCCCACCCATCGCCTTGAGCACTTGCATCGCGACCACTGCAAACGGAGCTACCAAACCACTCGATTTTATCCACTCAGGATTAGGTGACAGCAAGGCATCAAAGCTTTCTATCGATTCTCCAACGTCTCCAATCTCCTCTTTAATTTTCTCAGTCAGCTTGGTAAACACCTGCAACGTCAAGTCGGGATTTGAAATCCGCACAATCCGCTTACGCACCTCAACGTCAAAGTCGTATATCGGCTCCCCGTAGCTATTCGTCTTCTGCGTTTCATTCAACAGCCCACTCATATACACTTCAGCGATATGCACTGGGGTCGCTTTAGGCAGCATTTTCTCTTGCAATAAATGCACCACCGATAGACTGACAGGAGCCGCTGCCATCAATCTCACCAGCTGTTTAGCAACGGGCGATGCCTCTGAAGCAAAAAATCGATTGACTTTTGCCTTAGCAGATAAAGTCGAACCCTCTCGAATGTCCTCCGAAGGAAACCGATGCAACAACCCCACATCAAACCAAACTCCAGGCGTACGCTCATTGCCCCTACCCGCAATCACCTTAGCCCACTGCCGCATTGGCCCAGCCTCTAGCGTTACCACTGGCAATGACAGCGGCTCCGGCAAATAAGCATTCTCTGAAAGTGATTCTGGGGGGGCTTCTATCTGCCAGCTAGTATCACCCTCAACCGTTAAGTTTGCATTGGCGACTCCTGGCAGCAGCGCACTTAGCTGAACCTCATTCCCATAGCCCAACTCCGTTTGCGCCCACAGACGCGCCGGTAGCAGCTGCACAACTGTCGTCGGCCCTTGCTGCGACCATCGCTGCAACCAGTCATAGATAGTCGGCTGATACACACGCCTTTGCTGTAAATTCTGGGGCCGTTGAGGCCGCGCTTGCCAAAGCGACGAGCGGCAGTCACTCACCAGCAAAATGAGTCGTCGCCCTGAAGGATGAATCAATGCCCTAGGGCTACGAGGCTTCACGGCTGCAAATGTAGCTGCCCCTGGCTTGCCACGACCCAACAAATAAGGCCACAGTTGCAAACGACCTTCATCATCCGCTTGTAACCGCCACGTTCGTAAGTTACGAAAGGCCCCTAAACGCTCTAGTACTTTCTTACCAAATTCTTCAATCGTCTTACGCCAAACAAAACTCATGGCAGATTCTTCGACCACCAGCTCCAGATCAAGCCACCGCTCTAACTCTGGCTTAACCACTGGGCTGAAGATCCGCTGCACCGCAATTTGCTCGACAGTCGCATCTTCATCCAATTCGTACTGCGTTTGAGAAGGCACCTTACGAGAGAGATCTCTCAAAGCACGACTAAGGTCGATGGCATTGGGCAATGCCGTTGCCGCTGGAGCTTTAAAAGGCAAGCCTTCTGGACTATCAGATTCTTCGCCTGAGCGATCAGCGGCCATAGCATCAGCCGCAAAAACTGGTAGCGCAGGTGAGATGCTCGCAGCACCCCCCAGGGGCTCTGATTCTTCAAATCGAACCAATACAGAAGCTTCAGAGATCGCCTCAGGACGAGACGGTGGCACTGGCACGACATCTAGCTGCTCGGCCAGCCAAAGCGCATCGGCAATCTCCTCATAGGTCAGGGATAAGCCTGCTTGCTCCAATCGAGAAATGAGCTGATGAATCATACTGAGCCAGCATCCCAGTCTTCGGCTGCCTCCAAATCTTCAGCGCTGCTGAGATGCTTGAGCAGCGTATCGATTAACTTAGCTCGACTACTGCCAACGGGCGATCGCTCTCGGGTCACCATAAAAATTGCATTGAGCAGCTGATCGGTCGCCAAAGCACCCTCATCGCGACGATCTAAAAATGTCTGAATTAATTCCTCGCGGACGCTCTCTGCTGCTATCTTTCGCGCTTGAGCAACCCCTTCTCCCTGCGTTTTCTTAAGCTGCTCAAACTCCGCATCCAAATGCGCTGACACAATCCGGCCCAACATTATTTTATCGGGCTGAGCCATTCTCAGTCGCAGGCAACGCCGTAAAAACGCTGGCGGAAAGTCCCGCTCGCCATTACTGGTCAAAATCACTAAGGGAAAAGCTTCGCAGCTAATTCTGCCCTCTGGCACCGAATATCTAATGTCGCCTGCGGTCACAGATTCTTCAGCATCAGAATAGGCGGTTCTCACGGGCACTTCAGCCGCCGTTTCTTTCATGCGCTCTAATTCAGGAATTTCAAACCAGCCTTCCTCAAAAATCGATAGCAGGTCATTAGGCAGGTCAATATCGCTTTTATCAATCTCGTCGATTAATAATACTCTTGGCTTAACAGCAGGCAAAAGCGCTGTCCCCAAAGGCCCCAAAGTAATGTACTTACCAATCGCTTCTGGATCTTGAATAAACTGCCCAGTCTTAACCTGCTGCTCAGTTTCTTGCAGGCGACCAATGGCATCGTATCGGTAAAGCCCATTTTTAAGAGTTGTGCGTGTCGTGATGGGCCAATAGAGCACTTCACCTAACATGAGTTCTCTGGCAACTTTGTAAGCCAAAGACGACTTTCCTGTCCCCGGCTTACCCGTAATCAGCAGTGGCCGCCTTAAATAGATGGCTGCATTCACCATATCCACCTGATCAGGCTGCATTTGAAAGGTATCTGCCCGCTGCTTGCGCCGATCAACCCCAGGCAACACTGACTTACCAAAGGGCCGCCAGCTAGGCGACGCTGGCAGTGCCCAATCAGATGTCGGCTTGCCAGTATCGTTAAAGATTCGCCACTGTTGAGAATCGGGCTGGGAATCAGGTTGAGATTGCTCAGTCATACGCACTATCAAAGGCTAGTTACTTGCTCAGGCAGATTATTACTCAGGCAGTCGTTAAACGTTGAAAATCAGGCGGCAGCAGATGTGGATCATCCCATACTAAAGATACATGTTGGCCAATCGGATCATTAGCATCTAACCGTTTCTCGAAAATTGTTTCAGGAATATCTTCCAAACGACCAGCATCTAACAGCCCGTTTAGAACCTCCTCACAGGCTCTACCAGCTAACTCCTGACGCAACCATAGCGCTGCTGGAATGGGCGATCTCGACAGCAAATTAAAGAAGCTACTGGCAGGCCGATGCGGCGTGCAGGTCAGCAGCAACCCAAAGATCCGTTTCTTTCTGTCTCTTAACTGTCGCTCTATCGCATTGCAACTACTTTC
>QBMP01000293.1:0-1055 GCA_003242115.1 Phormidesmis priestleyi | reverse complement strand
GAAAAAACGGTTGTTCGTTTCACTACATTGTTGCTGCAAAAAGCACCAGCGCTTCTCCCAGTCGGAACGTCGCAATCGGCGATTGGTCAGCCGATCATCGCAGCGAATAAAAACGCCGTTTTGATGTTCTGTTCCCAGTGTGAGTGTACTTCCGTGCTCGGGTGAGCGATCACTCCAGCTATCGATAGGTTGTCCCATAAGTTCAGGCGGCAAAAAAACATGCAAAGACTCAGGCCATTCCCAGCCTCTATCCAAGCAGCCATCAATGAGTTCTCTCACATGCGTCTCTAAACCATCAGAGAGAAATGTAAATGGACTATCAGGAGAATCTCCTGGCAAATAGACATTCGTAGCCTCGCCATAATGACAGCGATAGTCCTCAATATTCTCGATATACCAACCTTGAATACGATACCTCCGCTGATTCGCCTGCGTAGATTTTTGAGCATCGTATGTGACGCGAATCAATAAGCATGAAATCGCCCCACCTGATCGAGCAGGATAATCTCCAGCTACAGCAAGGCATCTATCAACATCGTCAGACTCTAATTCGGATAATGGGGCAATTTCTACGGCTAGCCATTCTCGCAAACCCAAGATATATCAATAGTCCGGACAGAAAAGCGAGAGTAGTAGCCAGAAAAGCTATTCAGGCTTTAAGGTTTTATTAGTAAAACAAACCACCTGAATAGCTATGGCATCTATCATACCGGGCTTACTACGTAAAGTCGGCCTTTTAGCAAACCCCGTCGTCAGTTTCTGCTGACGCTGTTTGCGACCATCTACGTGGTGTGTGGAAAGGTAAATTTCACGAATATGGCTCGCTATAGCGACTTGTCAGAACGCACCTACCGACGCCACTTTGCCCAGCCCTATGCGTTCATCAGCTTAAACCAAAGGTTGATTGATAAAGCCATCGTGCCCACTCACTTCCAGGTCGGGGTGATTGATGCGTCGTTTGTGCCGAAGAGTGGCAAAGCGACCTACGGTCTAGACCGGTTCTACAACGGTAAAGCGAGCCGAGCCGAACGCGGGTTAGAGATATCGATGATAGC
>QBMP01000292.1 GCA_003242115.1 Phormidesmis priestleyi | reverse complement strand
TCCACTAAACTGGACAGCTTAGCGATCCTTTCTGTACCAATACTCCTCGTACCCCATTACCCTACGTCTTTGCTATGACTTGAAAGTCTAGATACAGCAGGGCTTGCAGGTGTCCCGAAATGGAACCGACTAGGACTCAATCATACATTTACTTTTTAGGATGACTGAAACCCTGACTGGAAATAGCTTTCAGAGATTTCGATCTAACTTTTGTCAGTCAATCAGCTCTCAGTACTCTCGGGACTTTCAGAAATTGGAGGCTGATTGCAGCCAGCCAGTATCAATAGAAGCAGTAAGAACAATGTGAGTTTCATAGCAATTACTCCAGTTCCTTTTTCAGACCCTTGGCCCAATACAAAAAGGGAATACCTCCGGCTAAGCCCATGACCAGCAGCGTCAGTGCTAGTAGGCTCGCCCGAACTGAAGGGGGCAGTGATCGCCCAAAAACTTCAGTAATATAAGGTTTTGGTGTAGAGACGGCCTCGCTGCCTGAGTCGTTTACAACCACTTGCACAGTATGCTTAGAACCCCGTTCTGGGTTGGGTTCAATATAATCAATCTCGTACTCACCTAGCAAGGCATCTAAAAATAGCTGTAAGTCTGCTGCTATCTTAGCGGCATTGCCTGAGAACTCATGAATGCCTCCCGTTAAGTTAGCGATTTCCTTCAGAGTTTGCTGATCGACAAATTCTTCAGCGGGAACGGTCTTACCGACATCGGAAATGGTCGCAGGCGCACTCAAGACATACTTTTGTTGCAGTTCTACGGGAGAGAGTCCATAGCCCAGTGTATGAATCGTTAGCTCTGGGTGGTTAGACGTTATCTGTTTAAGTCTATCCATCGCTTCTGTTTTGGTAATGCTACCGTTGTTATGAAAACCATCTGATAGCAAGATAATAGATAGCCGAGGCTCGGGTTCATTAGAGTCTTCGGGTACATTAAATCGAGGATCTGTTGGATCGGTCAGAAAATCGGCAGCCGCGATGACAGGGCTATAGAGATCTGTTGAGGCACAAGGTTTTAGTTTCAGCAGATTCTCTAAAAAGATCTCTAGTTTGGCATCATTGACAGATGAAAAACGGTTCAGCGTTTCTGCATTGGCTTCGCGGCTTGAACAGTTGTTGGCCCCGCCGACGCCAAAAGGCACAATCGAAACCTGCGTATCGCCCGCTCTATCGCCTAGCGTTTCCCTAAATTTACTGATCGCGCCAATCGCTCCATCTAGCTTAGCTTCACCGCTGCTATCAGGTTGAAGCATACTACCACTGAAATCTAGTAAAACAACAACCCAGGCAGGCGGTGGAGTTGCTTCACTAGGGCTTTTCCAGTCTGCAAGGGTTACGGGCTGGCCATCGACAATAATGCTGAAGTCATTGGGAGCTAAGGTGACAATGGGGCGATCGCCTTCTCCCTTTGTCTGCACCCTGAGCATCACCCGATCACCATAGACCTGTGGGGTGCCCACAATTTCGACTTCTTTTACCTGGGCAGAAACGGGCAGAGCTAGAGCAACGGCCCAAAGCGAGCAAACGCTAAGCCTGGGGATCCAAGAAGCGATTGTAGTAAACCAAACGATAGAGTTTTTTGGCATAGGGATCTGACTGGTTGAGGGCATGGAAGGTGAGCAAGCTGTTGTGCTTGAGCATAACAGGGCGGCGAGATCTTAACGGAATCCCGTTAACTTCAATCGTTTCAAATGCTGTTTGGTTGGGGTCTAAAACGGCATGACGAGGATGAATTTCTAAATCTGCTACGTGAAGGGCGACCCCTGGCAAATAGATATCGGGTTCTTTTCTAGTGGCTGAGCCGATGCGAATTTTGCCTCTAGCCGGTAGCTGAATAGACATGCCTTCTTCTACCCGGTTGTTTTCTTGCCCACCCACAAACTGTAGTTGGGAAGATTGGCTTACGTAGGGAAACGATAGCGCGGAGGTTTCGATGCCTACTGTGTCAATGGCATCAGGTTCTATCTGACGAAATTCAAAGCCGCTGCCTGCTCTTAATGCAGCCATGTAGCTAGGCGAACTTGTGACGCTAAAGGCAATACCCAACAGTAAGCCCAAGAGAGAGAAACCAAGGGGATCTTCGAGGTTTCTAAAGGCGAGTGGGAGTGTGCCTATACCCAGCCGCAGCAGCTCAAATAGGAGAGCGGCGATCGCGCTGGCAAAAACAGCGCTGGTGACGCTGGCAAAAATTCTACGACGCGATCGCTTAGGATTACCCGCCTCAATGCTTCGCCGCCGCCAGGTGAATCCTTCAGCCAAGCCGACGGCAATCCCAATAATGATCCAGCCTGAAACGCGAATAATAAACGACGGAATCGCTAGAGACGGAATGAAAAGGAACTGAACCAAGCCGCCAGCTAGCAAACCGATGCCAAGACCTAAGGCAACTGCAATTAAAAGGCAGGATTTAAGAATACGAAAGTTTATTTTCGGGCGGGTAGGATTGCTGATCAAAACTTCGTTGGTAACGATGCCGACAGCCAAAGATACGGCGACATAGGGAAATAAAACAACTTCGGGCAAAGTGACCAGCCAGCCTAAATCGTCCAGCACAAACTGTCCTAGATTCCAGCCAATGAGAGCAGAACAAACCGCCGCCAAACAATAAAAATATAGTCTCATTTTGTCCTTTGCTCTTGCTAGTAAACGAAGGTTGAAATATTAAAGCTTACTGATTATACTAGGCTTGTTGGGTTATAAGCCTAAAAAGCTTTGAAAGCCTTTCTGGGCTAGGGTTTCAGCGGTTTTTAAATGAAATCCTTGAAACTGCCTTCAGATAAGGGTTTCAGCCGATTTTCTTGTTATTACCCAACAGGTCTACTCTTTTAACAATTTTCTAATGCTTCCTTCAAGTGATTCTAGAGTGTAATCGTTACCACTACCGATAAGCCCAGTAGAAGGAATATCCGGGTTCCTTAGTTCAAATTGATATGCTTGGAGCGCATTTATCAACTCTTGTCTCATCTGATCGTCACCTCTAGCTATGACGAAAGTACTATAATCAGGCTTTACTAAATCGCTCGTTTTGAGAATTTTCTTAAACAGGTTGGAAGCGATTATGTCCTGATACATTAGACCTCTTGCATAATTACTTTTGTGATATGCTAATTTGTTTTAAACAAAAGGGCCTTTGCCTGCACTGTTTGGATGGCCCTAGTTAAAGGGCCGATATTAAAGGAATTCGGCAAAGCCTTTAATACTACCATTAAATCTATTATGCAAGAGGTCTATTCCCTTGTCTCCAAATTCATCAGAGATCTTAACGACAAGCTCTTCTAGGTGCTGAATTGTTTCGTCTTGTTGAGCGTGCATCCCCGGTGTCAGTGGCTTCGAGGGTACAGGGTCATTTCTTCGGATAGGAGAAGGCGGCGTCTCAGCACCTGAGGGCCAGCTTATTTTGCTCAGTAACGGCTCACCATACTTTATTCCTACTACGCCACTAGCAATACCAGCGGCAAAAGTTACGCTAGAGAGAATCAATACTTGCCACAGTTTCATTATTTCCATGTTCAAAAAGCTTCCTATTGCGCTAACGATTTCTTCTTGCAGAGGAATTCTTCTTTGAATAACCTCGTGTAAATATTCCGTTCTATCTGGAGGATCTATCGGGAATGCCGATTTGTATAAAGAAGACTCTACAGTTTGATTGCTGATCTGGCTAAGGTAAGCCGCTAGCTGATAGGCTAGAGAAGAAGTACCTAGAGAGAAAGAACGACTGTCGCCTACCTTTACGAAAAGATTAATTAGAGGCGTATAGTAGACAACTCTTGCCTCTCTGCTACTATAAGAGGCAAGGCTGCGAAGTGCCCAAATACCCTGCCACAACTTACCTCCATACAGATTGCGATTACCACTTTGTCTTAGGGCTTTTATATTCCCATAGATATCTTCTATACCTTGTTCAAACATTTTTAGAAAATAAGGGAATCGCTTTCCCCAAAATCCGGATCTGATAGAAACTAATCTGTACGCATCGTCGGCAGTAATCCTTCCATCTAACAGGGCAGGCATAACGATTTCTGCAATAGCTTTGTCTATTGACTGATCGACTCTATCAGCTAGCTGCTCTTTAGCCAGTGTTAGGGAAAGCTCTCTCTGAAAATCAACAGATATTTTCTCTATCTCAGTCGGCTGCTTTCTCGCGTTTAATAATCCAATCCAGACTAAAAACTGCACTAGCGTAGACGGGACAACGATTGCTCTAAGCGTCATTAGCTTGACCATCTCTGGACTATGGAAGCTGTGGTCAATCGCCTTTTTAGCACCGCGCTTATCAAACAAGTCCATCCAGACTTCATAGGGCACCTGCCCCGTCGCGGCGGCACCAAAGATCACTTTGACGGCATCAGGCTTAGTTGAGGACAGAGTGGTCAAGGTCTTGATAGCCGTGTTTAGCGCCTGCTCGTTGGTAGAGCCAGCTACCCTAACAGGGGGTGGGCTGGCGATCGCTCGACGAATCAGCCCTTCTGCCTTCGCATCAGCAGGATATATAATCGTAAACGACCAGGGACTTTCTAATGCGCCTGCATTGAAAGCCCAAGCCAGGGGCAGTCCTGCTGACCTCATATAATGCTTGGTGAGTCCATGCAAAATGAGCGGAACACAGTCCGTATCCGCTTTCCATATGTACGGCGCTCTTTGAGTATCTTCTAGGTAAGATCGCTTCTCTAAGATCGCTTCGGGTGTAGCCGAATAAGGCGTTTGAACATAGTAACTAAGGTTTCTTTGCAACGGCTGAGGATGAAAATGAGGCCACTGTTTGGTTTCTTTCTTCCGATCAGTCATCCAATTGAGCAGGATCGAGATGCCGTCCTCATCCGGCTCGTAGCCGCCTGCCGGTTCCTCACACAAAAAATAACGATAAAATGACGCACTCCGTCCCTTTTCATCTTCGCCTCGGCTCACAACCGCAATGACCGACCAGGGGCTGTCTGGCAGACCGCGAGCAATAATCGCCGGTTCCTTGGTATAGGCACCTTCTGAAACGGCAAACTCACGCTCAGCGATCGCCTGCTCTACTTCAGGCGGAAGACCTTGCTTGGCGAGGGTGTTGTTCATGTATTGCCCGGTAAAGCCACGTGAGACCCAACGTCCGCTGCTATCGAGTAGCTGGAAGTTAATACCTGTACTAAATTCATGAATATCAATCGGCGATCGCATGAGTTCAATCCTTAGGGTAAGTCTTTGTGACGTTTGCCAGTACAGAGCCAGTACACGGGTGAAACCAATCCGTAAGGCCGCCAGCGAGCCGGATCTTTAATAATAGAAGTAACGCCGTCCCGTCCTCTTTGTATCGTTTTAGAATTAGGCATTGGGTAGTTGGTGCCCACCATACCGAACGCGGAGGTTGTAAAACACTCGAAGCTGCCCGCGTTGGTCTCTCCCCAATTTTGCAGCACCCGGCAGCTAGATCTAGAATTGGTGCCTAGTGACAAAAGCGCAGGTAGGGCATAGACTTCAGAGATTCCCGTCGAAGAGAAAGCAATGCCTCCAAAGCGTCAAA
>QBMP01000291.1 GCA_003242115.1 Phormidesmis priestleyi | reverse complement strand
CGCCTGCGCTCCGCCGCCTGCTCAACACCGAGGTCAAAGGCCGCTGGCGGCTGCAAGTGATCGATCATGTGCCAGAACAGGTGGGTCAACTGAAGGGATGGGACTTGATCTTGGGCATCTGAATTCTATCTTGCTCAATGTGAAGCCAACGCCATCAGCTCAGTCTGAAGATCTGTGGTCAGCTTTTGAGATTGTTCCTTACAAGCGCCTGCTTTGTAGTGCGATACCAACATCGGTGTGCCAATGCGAACTGTTACCGTGCCGCGCCAGCGAGGGTATTGATCGCTATATTCCAAGCTGATGGGGACGATCTTGGTGTTTAGATGAGGATGGCTTTGCTCGGCTCTGAGGGCAATGCGGGCTAGACCGGGCTTGAGGGGGTTGATGCGATCGCGAAAAATATTGCCCTCTGGGTAAATTACCAGCATTTCTTTCGCCTGCAAAAGCTGTATGCCATGCCGCAGCGTTTTTATAGAAGGCTTGCGAACATGTACTGGAAAACCGCCCAACCGCTTGATGAACCAGCCTTGAACGCCCAAACATTCGTCGGCAGTCACCATAAACCGCAGATACCGGCCAGAGCGCTTGCCAATTAATCCGATCAGCAGTGAATCCCAGTAGGACTGATGAGTAGGCGCGAGAATGACCGGCCCTTTCCTCGGAATATTTTCTTGACCAATGACTTCGATGTGACTGAAGTAGGCGGGCAGTACCACTTTTCTGCCGAGAAAATACATCAGCGGCGTCAGCCAGGGAGATAGGCGCGATCGCATGGCCGGACAGCGATGATGCGCCCAGTGATCCGGATGATCGGGAGATAAATCAGCAGATGAGTCGGCAGATGAATCGGCGGGCGAATCGGCAGGAAGTGCCATATCAGCAGAAGAGTTTATGAGCATAGCTAATGAGATAAATGCACTTAAATAAAAGTTTTGAGGTGTCAAGTAGATCAAAAATTTTGAGGTGTCAATATAGATCTACGGAGCCCTATCAACACTCTAAGTCACACAGCTAATTACAGGGGTAGGGATCACCATACGCGGTCAGTGGCTTCTGCAACTGTTAGAAATGACACTTTTACCTTTGGTCTGTAGGCGATCGCTCAAAATCGCTATCCAATTAATAGTCAGTAATAGCCAGACAAATACTTATGCCCAGCCCCTCGTTTCAGGTCACAATTATTACATCAACATTCCCTAATCTTGGTGTTTGAGCAAGGTCGTAGGCTCTTTTTTGGAAATTAATCTTTATTTAAAGTGAGCAAGCAGGGCGTAGGCATCTCATCGCCGCTGCCGAAACCAATCCTGCAACAGCTGCCGACAAGGCTCCGCCAAAATCCCCCCCGTCACGGGTAGCCGATGATTTGAGCAAGGGCCATCCGGCAAGTTCAGCACCGAGCAGATTGCTCCGGCCTTAAGATCATCTGCGCCGTAGACCAATTCGCCTAGCCGCGACTGCACAATTGCCCCGGCGCACATCATGCAGGGCTCTAAGGTGACATACAGCGTGCAGTCATTTAAGTGCCAGTTTCCCAACTGCTGACCGGCTGCGCGCAAAGCCAGCACTTCGGCGTGGCCAGTCGGGTCGGCGTCTCGCTCTTTGCGATTGGCGGCTTGGGCAATGATTTGATTGTCAGCGCCGACTACAATGGCGGCGACGGGCACTTCGCCTGCTTGGCCAGCAGTGTGGGCTAGTGCTAGCGCTTGACTCATCCAGTGGCGATGGCGGAGGTAAATAGGGTGAGCTATTACAGGCGGCTCAATTAATGGCAGATCATCCGAAAAAGTCATGGGTGATATCGCCGGTGAAGTCACAGCGTCAGAAGCACAATCGCAGGCGTAAAATGAGGATTATTTTGACGTTTGCCGTTAAATTACGGATTTCAATCGGTCGGCTTTGGTATCAAGTGCCATACTGAATAGGTTCAATCGCTGCCGTTTTATTCGCTTTTCAGCTCTATCCCTTCAGCGCTATCTTTCCAAACTCTATGGTGATCACCGCAGATTTTATCAGTCAGCTCAATTCCTCACAGCGTCAGGCCGTCGAACACTTTTGCGGGCCTCTGCTGGTAGTTGCCGGGGCTGGCTCAGGCAAAACTCGGGCGCTCACCGCGCGCATAGCTAATCTTATTCTCAACCGTCGCGTCGATCCGGGCAACATTTTGGCCGTGACCTTTACCAATAAAGCCGCGCGTGAGATGAAAGAGCGGATTGAGCGCCTTTTTGCTGAGCAAGAAGCGCTATCGAGGCACAGTAAGCCGCTGCATATGCTGCCTGAACAAGAACAGGTGCAGCTTCGCTCTTATGTGTACAAAAACTTTCTCAAAGAGCTTTGGGTCGGTACGTTTCACTCATTGTGCTCACGGATTCTACGCTTCGACATTGAAAAATATCAGAGTCCTGCCGGTCAAAGCTGGACGCGCAATTTCTCAATTTTTGATGAGTCTGACGCGCAAAGCTTGATTAAAAGCATTGTCATCGGTCAGATGAACTTGGATGATCGCAAGTTCAACCCGCGTTCGGTGCGCTTTGCGATTAGTAATGCCAAAAATCAGGGGCTCGATCCGAATGAGTACGAGGAGGCGAATCAGACGTTTAAAGGCAGAGCGATCGCTGAAGTCTACCGCTACTATCAAAAAGGTCTTGCGGCCAACAACGCCCTCGACTTTGACGATTTGATCCGGCTACCTGTACAGCTATTTCGCCAAAACGCTCAGGTTTTAGACTATTGGCACCGTCGCTTTCGCCACATT
This sequence comes from Phormidesmis priestleyi, assembly GCA_003242115.1. Lineage (GTDB taxonomy): Bacteria > Cyanobacteriota > Cyanobacteriia > Phormidesmidales > Phormidesmidaceae > Phormidesmis > Phormidesmis priestleyi_A. The sequence goes on along the minus strand of QBMP01000291.1, from coordinate 2,885 downwards.
CTCGTCGATGAATATCAAGATACTAATCGTACTCAGTACGACTTGATTCAGCTCCTTGCCACCAACGGCCAGGGTAATCAAAAATTTGACGATTGGCAAAATCGCTCTGTGTTTGTCGTCGGTGACGCCGATCAGAGCATTTACTCTTTTCGCGCGGCTGACTTCACCATTCTGATGGGCTTTCAGACAGAGTTTGGTGATGGCAAAACCGATGACGATACCGAAACGCTAGTTAAACTAGAAGAGAACTATCGCTCTACTTCCAACATTCTCGATGTTGCCAATCACCTCATTGAAAACAACACCGAGCGGATTGACAAAGTGTTGCGAGCAACGCGCGGTACAGGCGATGCGATTTTCTGTCATCGGGCCGATAATGAAGCGATGGAAGCCGAATATGTAATCGGCCAAATTCGTAACCTAGAGCTTAAAAATCCTGAATTAAACTGGAAAGACTTTGCCGTTCTCTATCGCACCAACATTCAGTCTCGGGCGATGGAAGAAGTGCTAACGCGCTTTGGAATTCCGTACAAAGTAGTCGGTGGTCTGCGGTTCTATGAGCGCCGCGAAATTAAAGATGTGTTGGCCTATCTGCGCTTAGCGGTGAATCCTGCTGACAGCGTTAGCCTCAAGCGAATTATCAATGTGCCCCGGCGCGGCATTGGTAAAACAACGCTCGACAATTTGGATAAAGCCGCTGCCGAATTAGAGGTGCCGCTGTGGGACATTATTAAAGATGAGACTTCTTTGAAAACGCTGGCAGGGCGGGCAAGTAAGCGAGCGATCGCGTTTTCTAGAATGGTCAGCAGTTGGCAAGAGCGCGTAGAAACGGCTTCTCCTTCTGAGCTAGTGCAAGAAGTGTTAGAAAGCACCGGCTACCTCGCTGACCTTAAAAGCAAAGAAACCGAAGATGACAACCGCTTTGAAAACGTAGAAGAACTTTATCGCGGCGTTGTCCAGTTTGAAGAAGAGAATGAAGATGCTACGCTGTCAACTTTTCTAGCCAATGCCGCGCTTAATTCTGACAACGAAAAGAACAACGATGAAAATAATCAAGTTACGCTAATGACGCTCCATGCCTCCAAGGGGTTGGAGTTTCCGGTTGTCTTTTTAGTCGGCCTAGAACAAGGCTTGTTTCCCAGCTTCCGCTCACTCGAAGACGCCGCCGCCATCGAAGAAGAACGCCGCCTTTGCTACGTCGGCATCACTCGCGCTCAAGATCGGTTGTTTATCTCTCATGCGCGCGAACGCCGCACCTACGGCAACATGCGCGAAGTCTCCACGCCTTCAATTTTCCTCAGCGAACTCCCGCGCGACTACATTATGACCACTGTGCCTAGCGCCCTCCCGGACAGATGGACAACAACAACCCGCAAAGCCAATCTCAAAAACCCTCAGCCTAACCTCAACGCCCCCGGCACCCACGAAGATGACTGGAGCGTCGGCGCATCGGTCATCCACAAAGCTTTTGGGGCAGGCAAAGTCACCCACATTTTCGGCGCAGGCAACAAAATCTGCCTCGCCATTCACTTCCCCGGCATCGGCAAAAAAATCATCGACCCAAGAACGACTACTATCGACAGGCTAGGGTAAATAACTTTGGCTCCAGCAACAACTTTTTCTCGAAAGTAGCGGCTTAACAATTTAGGGGTGTTGAGATCGACCTGACGCCCAACAATTTCTGAAAGCTGATCTTGAACATCAATGAACTCAAAGCCCGGTGTATGTCCCTGTTCAAACTCGACTAGGATATCCACATCGCTATCAGGACGAAAATCGTCACGGAGGATGGAGCCGAAGAGCGATAGCTTACAGATGTGGTATTGCTGCCATAGGGAAGCGATCGCGTCTCGTTTTATGACAATAGGAAGGGCTTGACTAACTTCTAGCATAGTGTAGCTGCTCTTTCATCTACGTCTATCTTACCGATCTGTATGAGTTCTTTGAGAAGAAAGTTTTGAAGAGGTAGTTTTTGGATGTGAGCGATCACGCATCATTTTTTGACCCGACTGGGAAGTAATATGGTTACTTAGTATTGAGACAATGCTGTAGAAACCCTGCTAGTCAAGTTTCCTACTCAATAGCACTTAGATCCTAGAACTCGTTACGTGTAAACCTAAGTGTATCTGCGATTATCCTCATTTAGGCTCAAAAATTATATTCTAATGGGTTATTCGAGGTTTAGATAATATTATGCAGTCATCAGACTTATCACAAGCTCAATCGCGATTAAAGCTCACCTTGTGGAATGCGGAAGTAGAAAGCTTTAGCAGCCGTGACTTCTATATTTGGCTGCAAGAGATGGGATTGCCAGAATCAGTCGTAACAAGGCTGCACGACCTAGCTAGCAAAACTATTCAGCTTGGCCAAAAACTCGTCTCCATTGGGAAGGTTCTTTTGTTCAGAATCATCAACTTCGTCAAGGAGAACCCTTGTCTCGTGGCTGGGGCAGGCATAGGAGCAGTAGTTGCGGCATCTGTTTATACTTTGATAAGTTCTTTGCCGTTCGGAATAGGCCAGTTTCTAGAGCCTCTTGCTAAGATTTTAGGCTTAGGTGCTGTTTCAATAGGCGCGAGCGTAGGGCATTCTCTCGATAGAGAGCTTAAAAGCGTGAGTCAGAGTTTGCAGCAAGCTGCAAGCAGCTTTTTCAACCTTTTAGCAAATGTATTAAGAGCGCTCTCTAATCAATTCGTTCCTGTTTAAACAAATACCTTTTGTAAGTTGTAGTCAATTCATGTCTAATCAAGATCGCCCTAAAGAAGACCTTCTAAAAGCTCTTAAAAAGCTGAAGGAAGGAAGCGATAGCTTTACCTTTCTGACGGATATTGGAGCTGTTGGCATTGGCGCGGCTGGTGCTGGAGCAGCAGCCTTTGCATTCGGTGGAG
>QBMP01000290.1 GCA_003242115.1 Phormidesmis priestleyi | reverse complement strand
GATTTCCGCTAAGTCACTAATTTCATAAAAACAAAAAACTTTTGACACATAAGGGGGCCGCAAAAGAATAAGATACCGATTATCTAGGGACAATCGTCACATCCCATTTTGGGAGTGTTTCAGACCGCTGCCATTGTTCAGAGAACGGTTTTAATTCATCGCTAGAGAGCTTAACGCCCTTTGGATAAACCGTTTCGACTAACTCCACAATCGGTGTAAAGCCATTCCATTTCATGTTGGCGGCCCACCGCAAGGCGGTTTCAACCGTGTCTAGGATAGCGCCATTCCAGTAGTGTTCGAGTGCCGCCCAGCAGCGCTCAATTGAATTGTATTTGCTGTGATAAGGCGGATAGTAAATCAGCCGGATCTTGAGTTGGACGGATTGAGCGAACTCGACCATGCGCTGGATAAACTGAGTTCGATGGCTATTGATAGCAGGCCCGTTATCCAAGTCAATCACCCATTCTTCAATGTCAGGATAATCGCTTTGATGGCGCTGCCACCAAAGCTGTAAACAATCGACGATGAAGTCGCTGGTTTCAGCCGATTGACCAAAATAGATCGAGAGTTGATTGCCTGCAACATCGAGAATACCAAACGGCACCAGCGTCGCTTGACGATAATGGTCGTGGTCATCGGCCTTTATCGGTTCGAGCACTCTCGCTTTGCCGTCTCTAGAGAGGTTGCCAATACTGACTTTTGCTTTAGAGTCAATCGATAATCTCAAAACTTTTGGGTCAGCAGCAGCGGCTTGATGCGCTTGCGCGACATTCTCAAAAATAGCCTCGGTCTCGGGCACTTTCTTATGCGGGTTTACTTTTTGCGTTTTTTTAGGCGATAGCGCATCCGATTGAGCATTGCCCCGATTGTCTGACGCGTGGGTAACGACTCATCGGTATAGCCTTTCTCCTCTATTAGCGCCTCTCTCACCGCTTGGGCGCTCACCCTTGCATAGTAAAATGTGGTTCTCAATTGCGGATCTGCCTGTGATTGGCCATCGACTAACTGCCGGATATCTGACTCTAGTTGCGGCTGTTTCTCCTCTGTCGTTTGGTCGCCTCTAGCTTGATAATTGTCCATGCACACAACGCCCACTCGCTGCTCATGCAGACCTAGTTGAACCGCTGCGCGGCCCCAGCCGAGATAGGTTTCTGTTTTCCTTGCCGAACTGTCGTAGTAGTCTGCTGCGACAGTTCGGCCATAAACGCCCGTTTCTTTGGCCCGGTTAGCTTCTTAGCGGCATCCTTCACGGTCGCTTTCATTTGCTCTTCTAGCATCAAGTACCCTCATATCAAGGGCACTCGGTGGCATCACCGGTTGCCCTTGATTTTTCAGCTCTCATTATCACCGGTAATCTATTCTTTTGCTAGCCCCTAAGGGTTTGATCTAGATGTGGTCGTTTTTACATGTATCTCGGCCAGAGGTCAGTTTCGGCTTCTCGCCAATCGCAATGCCTGCACTTCTATTGACCTTCCGCTGCTGCCGCTATTGGCATCTCGCAGTTGAGGCGGGTGCGACCTCCACTTGATTTAGTCAATAAATACTGATATTGCTTAGGAGTGCCAATCGTAGGGGTAAGTATGAGCGCTCAATTACTCAGTGTTGAAGGGTCGCATGTGAAGATTGTGGTGAGCATCGAGCTGAGTCGTTCCATGCTCACCAGTGAGGAAGCGATTCAGGAAAGTCTGAATGAGTCTGGGTGTCTTGCAACCGAAGCAGCGCTTCAATATTTGGACACAGACGGGTCAGCGATAGAGATTGCCGGGGAAGTGATGCGAACTAAAGGGCAGCAGCCCAAAGCGTATCAAACTCCGTATGGGGAAGTGGTGGTTGAACGCCATGTCTACCAGCGCTCTGGAGGGGGTAAAACCTATTGTCCTTTAGAGCGAGAAGCGAAAATTATGGTAGTGCCCTAAAGGTAAGGATGGTTGAAACTCCCTGTTAGTAACAATTTCATTGATTTGATGTCATGTAGAAAGATGCAAATATCTGCCCATGAGATCGCCCAAAGTGCCGATTATTTCGCTAATGTCTTGGCTTTGTCGCTGCAAATGCATGAAAAAATTAGGATACTTCAGGTCTACATAGTTGGCTCTAAGCTCTGAAAGCTTTATATGAAAGGAGTTATGTCTATCCTTACCAGCCCTCTAAAGGTGTATTGCTCATACGCTTAATAATTGACCAAAAGCAATATTCAGCAAGGCTTTCAGCTGTATTCTCCTTCTCCAAGAAAGGATTAAATGTACTAAATTACTAAAAAAGCTGACGAGCCGATGAGTGTTTCAGCCATTTCATTCTGAAAGTTTCGTAGTTCCTATTAGGAACCTCTCAGCTTGTAGAGATCACTTTCCCAAGTGCGGAACCCTGAGATCGTTGCCTAGATAGGTTTGTATGAATTATTAAAAGTATTCAATTGACCTTGAAAGGGCTGATCCATCCTTACCTAAATAGGACTACCCTTTTTTGTTCACTCGGCTATAAACTAGGTTTGGGCGTGCGGAAGAAGAGTAGGCATCACCGTCTTTCGTGTTTGGTTGCGCCCTTTTTTCAGATTTTTATCCTCAGCGCGACCCTTACTGAGAATAGTGCAAGATCCCACACTACCCATAAAACATCCATTTTAGGCGCACGGAGCCCATGAAATCGAAGAGCGACCAGGAATACGTCGTCGGTGTAATGACGATGGATGTAGAGGGCAAAGACTCGGAGCGATTTCTTGATTGCGCTACTAAAGCAGTGGGTACTTTTGATCTGGCACTTAAAGATTCGCTTGGCGTTCGTGTGGTTACGCTTTCTTTTGAAGGGCCACATCTCACGCCAACCGCTGGGGCCTACGCTCCGCTTGATTTTTTGCACGTCGGCATGACTGAAAAAATAGAGCGGGGTGTACATTTTTTGCTAATTATTACCGAAGTTGACTTATCGACGACTTCGTTTGGCTCGACATTGGCCCTGCCTAGCCAGCTCACGAATGTTGGCATTATCTCAACTAAACGTCTTAACCCTACGTTTTGGGGTAATTCGGAAGACAGGCCGCTTACTATTCGTCGTTTAGAAACTTTGTTGCTCCACACCTTCAGTCGTTTGTTGAATCTTTCTTATTCCAAGCATCCACAAAACATCATGTACGGTTTTGTAGATGTAGAAGATCTCGCTGGCATGGTTCGCTTCACAGATAGGCAGCGCCAGCAAATGCGCAAAGCATTGCCTCGTGAAGCTCATGAGCGGACGAGCCGAAGGAGCCGATGGCGGTTTATCTTAGTGACTTTAGTGAGGGACTGGAAGAGTATTGCGATCGCTATTATCCGAGCCAATCCATTTCGCCTGCTCGCCCGCTTACCTACGATGATTACAGCGGCTCTTTCCACCATTGTTTTTTTATTTTTTACCCCCGACATGTGGGATGTCGCTAGCACTGTCGAACTCTATCAGCTTGTTTTGTTCTCCATCATCGCGGTTGCCGCCGCCACCGCTGCGCTATACCGAGCCTTTGCCTTTGGCAGCATTCTTAGCCGCAGCCGGATGCTGGCAGAATCTACTGTCGTTACTAGCGCAGCAACTATCCTCAGCCTGCTGTTCACGATGTCTCTACTTTTCGCCATTTTTATGGGCTTCATTTATGCGGGAACGGTCACTATTTTCCCACGTAAGCTGATGGAAACCTGGCCCACCGTAGATCCTGCGATACGCACGATAGATCATATAAAGCTCAGCATATTTGTGTCGGCTTTAGGCGTACTCGCAGGTTCTCTTGGCGGGCGGGCGGATAGTGATGGGCTGATACGGGGGGTTCTTTTTGTCGATGAAGAAGCATAGTTATCAAAGCAGTTCGGTTTTGGCTAATTTCGGATAATACTCGCAGCACAATTTAGGCCATCGTTACTGATGACTTAGTAATTACAATCAGATTAGTTTATGCTCTGTGGAGGCGTAGGACGTGGTTCAAGTGAGAGTGACGCTTTCGGTTAGGCATCAAGACCTCAAGGTTTAGCCAGATAAATTCCTGAAGGCTTTATCCAACCCGTGGATTACCTAATCCACCAACAAGTTTCATAGAAAATTCAGGAAATCCACCGCTGTGTAGAGAGTTTTAGTGCTCTTTCAAACATATTCTACTGCCCGTATAACAAGCGTTGTGAGCCTGTAGATAATAAAAATGAAAGATATCACTAAAAAGATAAAATATACTTTTGCTGGCATTGGAGGCTTAGTCATACTCTTAGTAATTTGGGGACTCATCGAACCGCATTTGCTCAACACCGAGAAGGAAACCGCTAAAATTCCTAACCTGCCCGCTGCCTGGGAAGGCAAGCAAATAGGCCAGCTCTCAGACTTTCAAATCGGCATGTGGGCGGGTAATCCTGATACTTCTAAGCGCAGCGTCGAGCAAATGATAGAAGCAAATCCCGCCGTCGTCCTCATTAGCGGCGACTTTATCTATCAGGCCGAACCTGCACCCGCCGCCGAGATCGAAAAAGCAGTCAGCATTGTGAAGCCATTGGTCGATGCTGGCATCCCTACTTATGCAGTGCTAGGCAATCACGACTACGGCATGAGCAGCAAGAAAGCTGAGCCAGGGACACAGTTAGCCAAGAGCTTAGAATCTGAGTTAGAAGCCGCTGGCATTGTTGTACTCGAAAACGAATCTGTTGCCATGCAGCTACCCGATAGCAGTGAGCCGCTGTACTTAGCTGCTGTCGATTCCCTCTGGTCTAATCATGACAACGTGGGGGCTGCTTTATCGGATATTCCAGAGGGCAGTCCTAGGGTTGCCTTAATGCATAATCCAGACAGCTTCGAACTCTTTCCAGCCAACGCAGCTCCTTTAGCGCTGGCTGGTCATACTCACGGCGGACAAATCCGCTTGCCCAACTCTCCTCAATGGTCTTGGCTACGGTTTACCCAGGGCGATAAAGTTTACGCCGACGGCTGGGCAAAAGGCTACGGCAAGCTCGGAAACAATCTCTACGTCAACGTTGGCATCGGCATGAGCATTATTCCAATTCGCTTGTTCTGTCCTCCAGAGATGACACTCTTCACTCTTGAGAGCGATGACTAATTGCAGATATTTACGCCTACTACCTAAGTTTTGCCCAAATTAAGGGCAAAATGCTCTGGTTCTAGCAGTTTCGATAAACCGTGAATCCAAGGTCTGACCAGGGTATCGGCTGCGTTCAAGCGAATCTCAATCAACCGCCCGCAGTTGTCAAAGAACAGTCGCCCGGTGGTGGTGAAAACGTCTCGCATCAGCCTGACAAACCCATTGGTTTCAGCTCAGGTGTTTCGTTGGTCAGCCAGCAGGGCTATTTCATTTTAAAGATGCGCTTGAGGGTGTCTAAGCCAAACTGGCAACAGCGCTGAGCTTGAGCCATGTTGACAAAGGCATTGTCACGGTAGACGTTGAGCGCAAAATTGCGTGCCACCGCAAAGATTTGCGGCAGTTGATGCATCCGAATGCGCGAAGCATCTTCGCCTTGGGTCACATCGCGAACATAGTGAACTTTGTTCTCCACTCCCCAATAGCCTCGAATTCGGTTGGCAGTCTCAGCCACTGATTCGATGAAAGAAGCCACGTAGTAACGTGTTTCTTTGGAGTAGTGCTCAAGTCCTTTAACGGTGAAGCGCCGCTCGCTCTCTACGCGGATAAGTGTTTTGAGTCCCGG
>QBMP01000028.1:10158-24271 GCA_003242115.1 Phormidesmis priestleyi | reverse complement strand
GCCTTTGGGACTGGCTTTGGCCGGTCGAGCGAGCAAAGCTAGCTGCTGCTGAGTTTTTTCAATTGCCTGAGCATACTCATCTGAGTTCCACTCATGACCGGCCAGTGTGCCTTTGACGGCTTGATTAGGGCTAACGCCAAACAAGGAATAGTCCAGCGTAAATGACGGCGCTTCAAACCAGTGCCGATTGCCTGCCGAATCACCGTAGGCTCGGTAAGCCAAACCGCCTGCATACAGGCCCGAAAAATCTAACGCTTGAACGGGTGCAAGCAGCGTATCGGCAATGGCTTCAGCAGACAGAAGCTGACTGCTGCGAACCTCTCGGCTCTGGCCTTGACTTTGACCTTGGCCTTGATCTGAACCTTGATCTTGGCCTTGGCCTTGATTTTGACAGCGACTAGACGCTACTGGCACCACGATATAGGGATCTACGGGTAAGTGAGGAAGCTCAGCCTGCAACTGGGCGATCGCGCTTTGTGCTGTAGTCCAATCCGTTTCAAATTCACCCACAAAAGGAATTTTCGCCGTTGCTGTGCGCTCAGCGCTGATCAGCGTTATCTGCAATTGGCCATCGCAAACGTGACCGCTTTGGCGAACTTTTGAGCCGTTGAATCGGGTAAATTGGCTGCTTTCCCCGGCCAGTGAAGCGCTGAAGTGAGTCTCAGCGAGATTGCTTTGGTGAGCAAGCTGCTGGGCGATCGCGGCCAGCAAATCAACAAAAACATTTTCGTATGGGTGAGCATCGGTATCCGCACTCAGTCCCGCGTTTAGGCCGCTAGGTTTGATTGGCTTGCGGATCACAGATGGTTTAGACGACTGAGCCGCAGACTCGATAGCGGACGCTTCAATCGCACTCGATGGGGTCTCTGATGAAAGTAATGTCATGAGCCTGCACCTCCAAATACTTCAATATTGTCAAAGGCGCATACGGGAGAGGCATGGCCTACGCGAATCAGCTGATTAGGTTCACCCTTTCCGCAATAAGGGGTGCCGTAGGTTTCTAGCGTAGCGCGTGAGCCCACCTGCGACAGACTATGCCAAAACTGTGGCGTCGTTGCTCGATAGTTTGGATTTTTGAGCACCGTCGTCAGTTTGCCCTGCTCAATTTTGCGGGCATATTCACAGCCAAACTGAAACTTATGGCGCTGGTCATCAATTGACCAGGAGCGGTTAGACTCCATGTACACGCCGTCTTCTATCGAGCCAATCAGCGCCTCAAATTCAGTCTCTCCGGGCTCTAAATTAATATTGGCCATCCGATCAATCGCTGGCCGGTTCCAGCTACAGGCTCTGGTACAGGCGACACCGGGCACCTGTAACCGCGACTGACTTTCTAGCCCGCCCAAGCCGCGCTCTAAAACGCCCTCACGAATTAAATACTGCCGCTGGGCTACTGCGCCAGTATCGTCAAAGCCATAGCTGGCAAGTTCACCTGCCTGAGTGGCCGCAAACGTAATATTCATCAGCGGTGAGCCGTATGCCAAACTGCCAAAATCTTCAGGGCGCACAAAGCTGCCGCCTGCATAGTTGCGCTCATCGCCCAAAATCCTATCCAACTCCAGCGGATGACCGACGCTTTCGTGAATTTGCAGCATCATTTGGTCGGGAGCCAATACCAGTGTGGTCGCCGTGTCTGGGCAATCGGGCGCGCTCAGCAACGCTACCGCCTGCTGGCCAATGCGCTCAGCTCTGTGCCCCAGTTCGGCACCAGAAAACAGCTCCCAGCCGCCCTGATAGCTGCGCGCTAGGTAGCCGTTGTCTGTCCGCGATTGGGTAACGCCGGGGGCTTGAGCGATCGCGCCCAAATGACTCTCCAACAACAGCAGCTTTTGATATACCTCGGAGCCATTGCTGCTGACAAACCAGCTTTCTACGTCATGGGTACGCGCCACCGCCCGAGTACGCACAACCGCCGCCGATACCTTGAGCTGCTGACACAGTTTGGCTAAAAGATCATTGATTTCGCCGACACCGACTGCCTCTAGCGCCTGTTCATAAGCCGAGACGTACTCGCCTACCACCGCAGGGCGAACCGCTTCAGTAAAGCGGTGAATGGCCCATCGGCTGGCTGCGATCGCCTGCGCATAAGCGCATTGGGCAGCGGCCTGCAAAGCGGCTGGTGTCAGCTGATTGGTCGCACTATAGCCAAACTGCCCTTGAGCCAAGACTTCGACCATAGCTCCTTGACTGAGGCCAAATTCATTTTGCTGCGGACGGCCATCGCGCATCGCTCGCCAAGTGCTAGTTTCGCGCATCGCTCGAATGCCAATCCAATCGGCTGGAATATCAATTTGTGCCAAGGCAGTCTTGAGATCCGCGATCATCAAATGCCCAGAGGTGGGCGGTTCCGTGATGAGCCGCTCAGGAGTGAAATGCCTAATCATAAAATTCAAGGTCAGTAGATGCCTTTAGGATTGTTACTTATTTATCTGGATTGGCGCTTTAAGGTACGTAGGTTTTTTCGTTTTGAGGGAAATCTTATTTTTTACATAAAAAAGAAAGTAGGCAAAGTTCTTAAATTAAAAAAGACTTTTTTAGCTAAATGGAATTTATAATAATAAAAAATTGAAAAATTAGAGTTAAATGAAGCTGATGAGCTTTGATGAATTAGATGTGAAAATTCTCGCTGCTCTAAGTCAGGATGGGCGCGTGCGGTGGTCAGCGTTAGCAGATCGCTTTGGAGTTTCGGCTCCCGCTATTGCCGATCACGTCCGCCGCTTAGAAAATAGCGGCATCATTACCGGCTACAGCGTTCAAATCAATGCTGTAGCCGTAGGACTAGGGCTGATCGCATTCGTTTCAATTACCCTAGATCATCCCAGGCATCGGGCAGATTTTCTGAACTACGTACAGCATCAAGCGCATATTCAATCCTGTCACCACGTTATCGGCGAAAGCGACTACCTGCTCAAAATCTGCTGCGCCTCGACCGCTGATCTTGAGCGCATTCTCACCGAAGAGATCAAAGCTTTACCCGGTATTCAGCAAACGCGCACAACCATTGCTCTATCGAGCGTTAAAGATACTGCGGCGCTGCCAATTGATGAGCCAAATTGATTTCACTCAATAGTGTCCGAAGTAGTGCCCAGAGAGATGTTCGGACTGATTGCGAAGGCATAATCTATGTTGATCCTGCTTTTAATGAAAGGAATGTTGATGGGACTGGCGATCGCGGCTCCCGTCGGCCCGATTGGTGTGCTCTGCATTCGCCGCACCCTAGCGCAGGGCCGCTCTATCGGGCTCATGACCGGGTTAGGAGCCGCCACCGCCGATGGATTTTACGGGATAGTGGCGGCGTTCGGGCTAGCCGCAATTTCCGATCTTTTGGTCAGCTACACGCATCTACTGCGACTTGGGGGCGGCATTTTCCTTTGCTATTTGGGCCTGACCACTTTTTTCGCCCCCTCAAAACTATCGACTGCTGATTTTGAAGCATCACCGGCAACGGCCCCATCTGGGCTGCTCTTGGCCTACGCCTCTACGCTTTTTCTCACCCTGACAAACCCCGCTACTATCTTTTCTTTTATCGCTATTTTTGCCGGATTCGGTATTACGCAGGCCGATTATTTGAGTTCTGTAACCCTTGTGTTTGGCGTATTTACGGGCTCAGCCTGCTGGTGGCTGGTGCTAGTGTCAGGAGTGGAGTACTTGCGTAATCGACTGACTCCTCGCCGACTGGATAGCTTTAACCAGGTGTCAACTAAGATTTTTGGCATTCTAATTTTGGGCTTTGGCCTAGCGGCTTGGGTGGTTTAAGACTTTTTAAGTGAACTCAGTGGATTTTGAAAAAGAGTTGGGCTGCAAAAAATGGTTTGGCTACACCACCACTGGCAACGATATTTGAGCGCCGCGATCGCGCTTCTAATCGCCTACGGCATCATCACTGGCACGACTCTGGCTATTCACCTCAAGCCCGGAGCCAATCAGTCCTTTCGCTTTCAAGCCGTGGCGGTTCAGGCCGAGCCCAGCCAACCCGCTCAGGCTCAAACTTTAGATGAACTGCGGCGACAGCGTGAGCAAGTCGATCAGCAGCTTAAGGTGCATACTCAAAACGACCAGCGCTACCAAAAAGCCGAAGATCAGGTTACGCAGCAGCTACAGTCACTTTCTAAAAGCATTCAGGGCACCGATGCCTGGATTTCTGATACCGAATATCAGCTCGCCACCGCCGAGCGATCGCTCAACCAGCTTGTGGCCGATCTTGAGCGCAATCAGCAGGTGTATGAGCAATCGCGCACCGCCGTTGTCGGGCGGCTTCAGTTCATGCAGCGACAGCAGGGCGCACAGGGCTGGGCGCTGCTCCTGCAAAGCCAAAATCTCAATGAGTTTTTAGATCGCCGCTACCGGCTCAAGCAGGTTTACAAATCGGATCGAACTACCCTAGTTGAGCTAGACAAAAAATCAGTCGAAATTGTGGCTCAGCAAGAAGGCGTAGAGCAGCAGAAAAATTCGATTTCGCTCATTCGTCAGCAGCTGCTCGCTAGCCGTCAAGATTATACTGAGCAGCTTCAGCAGCAGGCTTTCACCATGACCCGCCTTCAGGAAAACCGAGGCGCACTGTCAGCTGCGATCAATCAGCTTGATAAAGACTCTGACAATCTTACCTCTCTGATTTTGGAGCGCGTGGCGGCTAACAACGCTGCCGATTCGCAGGCAATTCGCGACGAAGTGCTGACCTCAGCGCGGGCCTCAGGCAAAATGGTCATGCCCGCTCTCGGCCCCATCACCAGTCGTTTTGGTAGTCGCTTTCACCCGGTGCTGGGCTACAGCCGTTTTCATGCCGGAACAGACTTTGGCGCGGCCCACGGTAGCCCAATCATGGCCGCAGAAACCGGCGTTGTGATTATGGCAGGCTGGTACGGTGGCTATGGAAATGCCGTGATTATCAATCATGGCGGCGGCCTCACGACGCTGTACGGTCATGCCAGCAAGCTGAATGTGACCGAAGGCCAAGCGGTAAGAAAAGGAGACGTGATCGCTGCGGTTGGCACAACTGGGCTATCGACTGGCCCTCACCTGCATTTTGAAGTCCGCCGCGATGGCGAACCTATCGATCCAATGAGCTTTTTATAGTGAGCTTTTTATCTAGCGGTAGGGGAGCTTTGAGGGGAATCGGGCAGAAGACCCCCGCTTTCAGCGGCGGGATGAATGCCACTTCCCCTCAAGTGAGTGCTAGCGAACAATCTTGGCCTATATTCCAAACTAGGAAATGGTAAAATTAAGTTGGTCAATGACCCACCCGCGACTATGGATCAGACAGCCTAATGAGCGAAGTTCAGCATTTGCTGGCGGCACAGACAAATAGGTAGACCGGGAAAAGAGGATAGGGCACTGGTAACACATCCCTGGATTCAACCAATCAAAAAACATTTCTAATACTGAATGAACCGCAGGGCTTGCGGGGTTAGTCTGTGGAGCGAACATAAGACCAAAACTCTTTGAGAGTGGAGGCAGTTGCTATGAAGCAGAAACTTAAATCGTGAGGTTTGAGAATCCCCCGCTTTCAGCGGTGGGAGTATGTCAAAGCTGACTTTTGAGCCTGCAAAAGCTAGTCTATTAGCTATGAAATATCAGAACTTGATGGTTTGGTTGGCTAGCTTTTTGATTGGCTCTGTGGGCGTTAGTGCCGTTTTTGCCTCTACTGCCTTAGCCGATTCGCTAGATGCCGTAGCGCCCAATGCGCCTCAAACTCCTGATACTTCTCAAGCGTCTGATGCTTCTCCAGCTTTCGATACTTCTCAAGCGCCGCTCAACCTCACGCCTGAAGTGATTGATCAAAGTCCGGTGCTACAGCGATGGCTAGAGGCCGTGCCGAATGTGCAGAGCGATATTCGCAACGATCCCAGCTTTAAGACAAGGTTGCAGGTCGGCTATAGTGCTTTCCCGTCTGCGGGTGGATCAGATGGCTTTGCGGTTGGGCTTGAGGATTTGTTTGTGGGCAGGTCGCCGCTGACGATTAGCGCTGACTATCAGCAGAACTTTGAGGGCGATCGCCAAGCTTATGGCGCAGATCTGCACTACTATGTGCTGCCACTTGGGGGTTATGTTAACGTCGCGCCTATCATTGGCTACCGCGCCGTCAAATCTACGAATAATACGACGAACAACACCGATATCAACGGCGCAAACCTCGGTGTTAGGCTGCGCTTGGTGCCTTCTCGAACGGGCGCTGCCGACATCACGCTCGATCAGTCGTGGGTGGTCGGTGATAGCGAAAGCCTCAGCGTCACCCAGCTCAATTTGGGCTATGCCATTACTAACGATCTGCGAATTTCGACCGATTTAGAGTGGCAGAGCAGTGCTAGCCGGGGTGATAGCCGCGTGGGCATTAATCTGGAGTGGGCGCTCTAAAATGGGCGCTGAAGAGCTTAGACGGCATAATACATAGAATGCAAAACAGCCCCATTCATCTCAATCTATCCATTTCAATCTATATAGAGTCATGGCTAAACCTACCCAAGCCCACATTTCTAAAATCATCTCTAAAAGTGAGAGCCCTTTTTTGCGCGATCGCACTCTCAAGCAAACCGAATACTACATGGGTGCCAAGCTTTTAGAAGTGGGCATTAACCCCAATAAAGGCGTGATTTACCGCTGGAAAACCGTCGATCAAGGCAGCAGCGAAGAGTGGACTTACAGCGCCTATTGGGGCGATTCGCGCGAAAAAATTGAGGCTGAAGAAGCCTGAAAGCTGAGGAAGGCGCAGGCGATCGCTTTAAAACAACCCCAAAAATGCTACCGCTAAGAAGCGCTAACGCTATTGTGGATCTCAGCGATTTCGAGCAGTTCATCGGTCATCGGTTGGCCGTACAGCACCATCGTGGTTGTGCTATTACATTCAAAGCCAATCCGCTCATAAAAACGCTGCTGATGGGTGGTCATTAAATAAGTTCGCTCTACCTTATTCATATGAGGGTGAGCAATTAGCGTCTCTACCAGCCTGCGTCCCAATCCTGCCCCTTGATAGTCAGGGTGAATGACCACATCCCAAATCGTGGCCCGAAAAACACCGTCCGAAGTCGCCCGCGCAAAGCCAATCATGGCGTCGTGATCCCAAGCGGTGACAATGGGTTTGCTGTGAGCGATCGCCTTTAACATGTCCTCAGTGCGGCGCTCTTTTGCCCAAAAGGCCGCTAGCTTAAACAACCCACATAGCTGATCTAGCTGCTCTGGACTAAACGCCTCTGTATAGCGAAACTGAATATGCCGACTGTCCATAGGTAAAGATGTCCTCATTAGAGCTTTGCACTGATTTACACTGAAGCGGTCTGTGAGTGGTTCGGTGAGTAGTCAGTAGTTAATAGTCAGTAATGGCTAGCGGTGACGGCGGATAGGTCACACTCTGTCAAGTATTTAATGCAAATCTACATTAGATACTAAGCTTAGTCGCTAAATTTTTGACATGTTTTGGGCAAAAGTAGCCTTTTCATGACTTACTAGCAGAGGTTGGTTCCTGATTTTGATTTTGGTAATTTCCTCTATGACCCTAAAATCGCCAGTTCGCCAGCGACTTTACCGCAAAGCGTTTACGTTTGCGATTATGGTCGGATTGAGTCTCTTGCTAGGCATAGGATTAGGCACCAGCCAAACTCACTCAGTAGAGGCGCAATCAGAAATCCCGACAGCAGCCCTAACACAAACTTCCGGTAACCCCTATGGCATGGTCGATCCGATTGATGACCAGCAGCTTGCAGGCTACCAAACCTATTTGAACCAGTGCGCAACTTGCCATGTGGCCTTGCCAGCGGCTGTGCTGCCCACCCAAACGTGGCAAGCTCTAATCGCAGATTCGGCCCATTACGGCATTGCTTTGCCGCCGATTGCCAATTTTGACCAGCGCCTTATCCTCAGCTATTTGCAAGCCTACTCACGGCCTAATCGCGATCGCCGCGCAATTCCCTATCGCCTGTCCCGTTCTGCCTATTTTCAGGCTCTTCACCCTCAAGTGAGCCTGCCTCAACCGCTCACGCTTAGTAGCTGCGTAGGCTGTCACCTCGGCGCATCTGAGCAAAATTACATTGGCGCTGCTGATCAAAATTACAGCGGCGCAGCCGAGTAAGCCTTTAGTCTCAATCTGGCTCAATCTGGCCAAAGCCGTCTGAAGCGATTGTGTAATGTAGATTTGTAGGGTAAACCGCCCGAAATACCGCCTTCCGAGAGGGCATTCTCTCCTCGTAATATTTAGATAGAATTAGCGGTAATGCCGCCTACAATTTTCTTGGGCGTGCACTGCGTTCATCCTTTTCCGCCCGTCGTTTCTTTGCCATGACATGTTAAAAAGATTTTTAGGCGATCCCAACACTCGCAAACTCAAAAAATATCAGCCCGACATCAAAGAAATTAACCTGCTGGAAGAAGACATGCAGGCGCTTTCAGATGCCGCGCTGACCGCTAAGACGATTGAGTTTCGCGATCGCCTAAAAGCTGGCGAAGACATCGAAGATCTCTTGACTGAAGCTTTTGCTGTGGTGCGAGAAGCCAGTAGCCGAGTGCTGGGAATGCGCCACTACGATGTGCAATTGCTCGGCGGCATGGTGCTTCACGACGGCCAAATTGCAGAGATGAAAACAGGTGAGGGCAAAACCCTCGTTTCGACGCTGCCTGCCTATCTGAATGCGCTCTCTGGCAAAGGCGTTCACATCGTCACCGTGAACGACTACCTGGCGCGGCGTGACGCGGAATGGATGGGGCAAGTGCACCGCTTTTTGGGGCTGAGCGTGGGCCTGATTCAACAGGGCATGAGCCCGACTGAGCGCAAAAAAAACTACGCTTGTGACATCACCTACGGCACCAACAGCGAATTTGGCTTCGACTACCTGCGCGATAACATGTCTACGCAAATGGACGATGTGGTGCAGCGTCCGTTTAACTTTTGCGTGATTGATGAAGTCGATTCCATTTTGGTGGATGAAGCCCGCACGCCGCTGATTATTTCGGGTCAAGTAGAGCGACCGGGCGAAAAATACACTCAGGCTGCTGAAGTCGCCGCTCAGTTAGAATCTGACGAGGTTGACTACGAAGTCGATGAAAAAGCTCGTAACGTATTGCTCACCGATGAGGGCTTTGAAAGAGCTGAAAACCTGCTCAAGGTTACAGATCTGTTCGATCCGCAAGATCCTTGGGCTCACTACATTTTCAATGCGATTAAGGCCAAAGAGCTATTCACCAAAGACGTGAACTACATCGTGCGCAATGGCGAAGTTGTCATTGTCGATGAATTTACCGGCAGAGTCATGACCGGACGCCGCTGGAGCGATGGCCTGCACCAAGCGATTGAGGCCAAAGAGCATGTCGAAATTCAGCCCGAAACTCAGACGCTAGCCTCTATTACCTATCAAAACTTTTTCTTGCTCTATCCGAAGCTTTCGGGCATGACGGGTACGGCTAAAACCGAAGAAGCTGAGTTTGAGAAAATCTATAAGCTCGAAGTTACCATCATCACTACCAACCGGCCTTCTCAGCGCTACGACATGCCGGACGTGGTGTACAAAACTGAAAATGCAAAATGGAGTGCGATCGCGCAAGAATGTGCTGCCATGCATGAGAGTGGTCGGCCCGTCTTGGTCGGCACCACCAGCGTCGAAAAGTCAGAAGTGCTCTCACTGCTGCTCAAAAATCTCGACGTTGAGCACAACTTGCTTAACGCCAAACCCGAAAACGTTGAGCGCGAGTCAGAAATCGTCGCCCAAGCCGGTCGGCGCGGCTCTGTGACCATTGCCACCAACATGGCCGGACGTGGCACGGACATCATCTTAGGCGGTAATGCCGACTACATGGCAAGGCTGAAGGTGCGCGAGTACTTTATGCCCCGCTTAGTGAAACCTGAAGACGACGAAAAATTTGGCGTCGCTCAAGCTGCGGGCGCAAGAAATGGTTCAAGTGCCCAGGGCTTCGGCGATAGCCAAAAGAAAAAAACTTGGCGAGTCGCGCCGCAAATTTTCCCGACCGAGCTATCGCTAGATGCCAAGACCGCTCTCAAAGAAGCCGTTGCTTTTGCGGTGAAAACTTACGGTGAGCAGAGCCTTTCTGAACTCGCCGCTGAAGATAAAGTTGCCGTCGCCGCTGAAAAAGCGCCTACTGACGATCCGGTGATTCAAAAACTGCGCGACGTTTATAACCAAATCCTCAAAGAGTACGAGGTCTTTACTTCTTCCGAGCATGATGAGGTCGTTGGCCTCGGCGGTCTGCACGTCACTGGCACCGAGCGCCACGAGTCGCGTCGAGTTGATAATCAGCTCAGAGGCCGCGCCGGTCGTCAGGGCGATCCGGGTTCGACTAAGTTTTTCTTGAGCTTAGAAGATAACCTGCTGCGTATTTTTGGTGGCGATCGCGTTGCCGGACTGATGAACGCCTTCCGGGTTGAAGAAGATATGCCGATTGAGTCTGGGATGCTGACGCGATCGCTCGAAGGCGCACAAAAGAAAGTAGAAACCTACTACTACGACATTCGCAAACAGGTCTTTGAATACGACGAGGTAATGAACAATCAGCGCCGCGCCATTTATGCCGAGCGCCGCCGCGTATTAGAAGGTCAAGAGCTTAAAGAGCTGGTGATCAGCTACGCAGAGCAAACGATGAATGACATCGTAGAAGCCTACGTTAATCCTGAACTGCCCTCAGAAGAATGGGACTTGAGCAGTGTGGTCAGCAAAGTGCAAGAATTTGTCTACTTGCTAGCCGATCTGACCCCTGATCAGCTCGAAAACCTTTCAATGGGTGAAATCAAAACCTTTTTGGCAGAGCAAGTTCGCATTGCCTACGACCTCAAAGAAGCACAGGTTGATCTGCTCAAGCCCGGTCTCATGCGCGAAGCCGAGCGCTTCTTTATCCTTCAGCAAATCGACACCCTCTGGCGCGAACATCTTCAGCAAATGGACGCTCTGCGAGAAACCGTTGGTCTGCGCGGCTACGGCCAAAAAGATCCGCTGATCGAATACAAGAGCGAAGGTTACGAAGTCTTCCTCGACATGATGACTGGCATTCGTCGCAATGTGGTCTACACCCTGTTCCAATTCCAGCCCCAAGCACAGCCCGCCGTCAAGCAAGCGGAGCAGCGAGTGTAAAGCTACCGACGACAGTGCTAGCAACCGTCTGATTTGCAGACAAGCCCGAACGGCTCACGAACGAACGGCTCACAGAGAAGTCTGAATGACTCCTAGAGCCGCGTGAGTTGCTGGGGGAGAAGGGCGATCGCTTCCCTGACCAGTGCGAGTGGCTGCGTAAGGAGTATTTAGTGCCTCCCAAGGAAACTTTGGGGCTAGGTCACAGACAGACGTGGCTACTATTGGAATAGTGAGGGCTAACGGGAATAACCCGATGGCTAGTCGAACGCACGAGGGCAGGGATGGATAGGGCAGATCAGCAGCGGGTCGAGCAGTTTTTGGGTAAGTGGCTGGGCTCTGAGGGCAATGAGCGGGCGAACTATCAGGGCTTTTTTCTCGATTTGTGCGTGGCGATTGGGGTAGAAGGGCCACCGCCTAAGGGAAAGGCAGCAGGCGATCCTTACTGCTTTGACAAAGATATCAAGTTTTATAGCGGCAAGAAGACGGCTCCTTCGACGAAGTTTGCTGACTTTTATAAGGAAGGCTGCTTTTTGATAGAGGCGAAGCAGGGCAGCCACAGAACTCAAACGAATAATCGCACGATTTGATTGCGCTCACGATAAACTAAACCTAGCAAAGCTCTCGGCGTCTTGCATGATTACCACTCTCAAACAAAACTTATCTGACTTACAGCAAAAGGCTAGGCAAAGAACCGTCAAAACTCAGAACATTGAGTATGACTTAGAAACCCTAGTCAAAAAAATCAAGAAAGGCACTATCAAGCTTGACCCTGACTATCAAAGAAGGCATCGATGGACTACAGAAACGTCATCACGACTAATTGAAAGTCTTATCCTCAATATTCCAGTTCCTTTAATTTATCTATCTCAAGATATAGACGTTGATATTGAAACAGGTGACGAAGAATCTCGTTACTCTGTCATTGATGGGCAGCAGCGATTGACGGCTATTGTAAAATTCTTTGACAATGAGTTTGCCTTGACAAGGCTTGATGCGCTCAGCGAGCTAGAAGGAACTTACTACAAAGACTTACCTCCTTTTTTAATCAGAAGATTAGAAGAGAGAACTATCAAGTGTTTGCGTATCGACTCTACCGTTGACGATCAGGTAAAGTACGATATTTTTGAAAGGCTTAACTCTGGCTCAGTAAAGTTAGCAGCTCAAGAGCTTAGAAATGCCGTATCACGGGGGCCATTTAACGACCTTCTGAAGGAGCTAGCGGAGGATACAAATTTTAGGATACTATTACAGATTGATCCTAACAATTCCGAAAGCAACAACAAAGTCAAAAAGATGGAAGATGTCGAGCTTGTCCTGAGATTCTTTGCGCTAAATAACTACAGTGACCCATCTTTGGGAAGCGGTCTTAAGCAGTTTCTTACCGATGAGATGGATAAGTTTAATCAGCTTGGCAAAAGTGAGCTATCAGCAATGAAGCAGACTTTTTTAATAACTATGCGAACAATTCGAGAAGCTTTTGGGGATAAAGCATTTGCAAAATACCGTTACGACAACAACGCTTTTGATAAGATGTCGAATTTTAATGCCGCTGTTTTCGATGCACTTGCTGTTTCAGCATCTATGTCAATAGACTTTACTAATCCTCAAATAGCGCCTAGTGCGGTGGATGGCTTTAGAGATTTGTTTAAGCAGCAGGTCTTCTTTGATGCTGTGTCGGCTAGCACAAGTGATAGAGAAAAAATCATTGCAAGGATTGAAGCCGCTAAGCAGGTTTTCTCGTAAATGAGCACTTTTGTCAACTATCTTGTTAATTCTATAGAGGATCAGTGGAAAGAGGTAGATGTTTTAATTGAAAGATCTGCTGAAGAACGAGACACAAATCCTACACTTTACAGTGCTTTATGTAGAGCGTCTATTGTACTGATGGTGGCTCACCTTGAAGGCTTTACAAAAGAGGTCGCCAGAGCAATTTTAGATGACGCAAACCAGTTCTCAAGTTTTAGAAAGGCTCCGTATCCTATTCAAGCAACCTTTTGCAAAACGTTCACCGGCGCAAACAAAGAAGATAGTAGGCGAACAAAAGAGCTAATTGATCTACTATGCGGACTAGAAACAAAGCTTTCTCTTGAACCTTTTCTGATAGAGCGCGCTCGGGGGAATAGCAAAAACCCTTCACCCAGAGTTATTGATAAGATATGTGCCAACTTCGGTGTGAGTTACTTCTTTTCACGGATAGAGAATTCGCAGCTAGATATTATCTTTAGCGGCGTGAGATCGGACACAGAAGCGCTGCTAGAGAAACTAACGAATCACACGTCAGTCGGCACAGAAGTCTATCCATATAGTATGAATGTGAGTGAATTTGGAATTGATGCTTCTGATCATGGAGGAGGAAGGCGCACAAATACTTTTTGGATGACATTTCTCGATCAGCTACTTGAGAGTAGAAATGGAATTGCACACGGGTCGTCCACCACTAACAGCTTATCTGTGGGGGAACTCATCGAATTTCGGAACAAAGTTGCTGTCTTACAACACGCTCTAGTGTTGGTTCTTTGCCACGAAGCTTTACCTAAAGAGGCAAGAGCTTGTTGATGGATGCTGCGATCGCCTCGACACCCATCGCAAACAAGTCCAATCCGCCCACCCCGAAATCACCATCACCGGCATGTACAACCTACTCGAAAAACTCCGCGCAGGCCAACCCTTCACCGACGCCGACAGAGATTACAACAACAAAGCCCTCGTCTCCACCCTCAAACAAATCCACGATGAGCTAGATGCCGCCGTCCTCGACGCCTACGGCTGGCCCCAAACCATCACCGACGAACAAATCCTCGAAAACCTCGTCGCCCTCAACGCCGAACGCGCCGAAGAAGAACGCAACGGCCTCATCCGCTGGCTCCGCCCCGACTACCAATCTCCAGAGCAAGCCCCCCAACAAACCCAAACCCAACAAGTCACCCTCGAAGTCATCCCACAAAAATCTCCCATTATCGAACCCGTCGAACAACAAAAATGGCCCACCAAACCTAAAGACCAGCTCGCCGCCATCCGCGACCTGTTGCGCACCACCCCCGGCGAATGGA
>QBMP01000028.1:7531-10148 GCA_003242115.1 Phormidesmis priestleyi | reverse complement strand
CGCCCAGCTCAAAGGCCGCACTACACAGAAAAAAATGGATGCCATTACCGAAAACCTCCAGCGCCTCGAATGGTTTGGCCTCGTCATTTGCGACCCAGCCAGCGGCAACTGGCACTACGCCGAATCTACACAAGCGGCTTAGGTAAAGACTCTCAGCCAGTTAGCCGCGATACCATTTTTGCCATTCTGGAGCAGCCAGAATGAAGGTCGAGTTTAGAAAGGCTGAGGAAAAGCGGCAATTGGCTCATACTTGCACAGCAATCTTGAAGCAGCTGGTCTCACATTTAGCTAAGAGGCAATCGCCATTTGTTGTTGGATCTTAGCCATCCAAGGCTCGCGGCCATAGATACCAGCTTTGAGATCGGAGATGCGAAAGTCTTGGCCTAGCTCATCCCAGTAAATATGCTCCCCGCCTAGCTCTACGGCTTCGAGCTGAGCCTCAGTCGCTTCGACCGGCACCCAAGCATTGCCGTCGTATCTGACCATCTCAAGCAGACGCACCGGCCAGATACCGGCAGAGCCATCGGCAAAATCTACCACTAACGCTTTACGCTCGCGGTCGTAGTGAGCATTGATTGCTTTATTGCGCAGCATAATATTTTTCGGCTCCTTCCCTCAGTATCTCTAGATTATCGCTGCAAAGCTTAAGTGCTCGCTTGGTATGCTTTGCTGTCGTCTTCATCCGCTCATCCTTGGCCGGTCGCATCTCCATTGGTTCAGAGCAGGAGATGTCTATTTTGACTTCTAACGAACGATTTTTAGTGACGACGTGAACATGTATCGGTGGATGGTCGCCGGGATAAACCAGAATGCGAATATCGTCTGTTTGCAAAAGTATCGGCATTGCACTCTAAAAGCCTGAGATGTGGACATTCTTAAATGACTGGGAATTTAAGAATAGAAGGATAGTGGCATAGAATCCCAGTGTCGAAGTCGCCGTGGATGGCTTTTGTCCCGTATACAACTACATAGCATCAGACTTTATGGGTTAACGACTTGGCAATAACTTATTTGAGGTTTGAACGTATAAAGTAAACCCCAAAGACTAAGCAACGAGGGGTGATTGCGACTTATCATGTCGTGTAGCCAACGTGACAGCTTTATCTAATGCCCTCTAACCTTGCTGCGATTACTACGACACCTGCGGGACTGCGGTGTTTAGCCCCTTTGATTGAAACGACTGCGCAACTATGGGTCGCACCCAAATTATCGCCAGAAGCCACCGCCTTAAGTCTGAAGCATCATATTTACGACACCTCGCTGGCGGCGTTTTTGCAGGCGAATTGGCATGAGTACGAAGGCTTCATTTTCTGCTTAGCGAGTGGTGCGGTGGTGCGGCTAATTGCACCTTTGTTGACGGATAAGTCCAATGATCCGGCGGTGATGGTAGTTGATTATTCAGGCAAATTTGCGATTAGCCTTTGTGGAGGGCATCAGGGAGGGAGCGATCGCCTTACTCACCACATCAGCCAGCTGCTCAACGCTCAGCCCGTCCTCACCGGATCTGCAAATGCACTAAATTTGCCCGCCATCGATACGCTGGGCACTCCCTTTGGCTGGCGAAAAGGCAAAGGCAATTGGCTGGGGGTGAGCAGTGCGATCGCCCGTCAAGCTCCCATTCAAGTTATTCAGGAAGCTGGCAGCGATCTATGGCAAGCCCATCTTCCGGCAGACCATCCTTTTCAGTTTGGCTTTCCAGAATTTGAAGATCGCAACCGTCAGCCCCAGCCCGCCGCCCGCGTTTGGATTAGTCCCATTCACCGCCCCTTTGCGCCGCCCGCAGAATCAGACCTGCCACAATCAGAAGCATCAGACCTGCCAACATCAGATCTACCAAAAGTGCAGTGGCATCCGCGTGTGCTCTGGATCGGCATCGGCTGCGAACGCGATACCGACGAAGCGCTGATTCAGTTTGCGGTAGAAACCGTGCTGAAGCAACATCACCTAGCGATTGAAGCCGTTGCTGGCGTTGCCTCGCTAGATCTTAAAGCCGATGAGGTCGGGCTGCTAGCCTTTGTGCAGGCGCAAGGCTGGCCGCTGCGATGCTTCAGTGCCGATACGCTGAAAGCGATCGCGGTTCCTAACCCTTCTGAAATAGTCGCTCATGAGGTCGGTACGCCAAGCGTCGCTGAGGCCGCAGCTCTATTTGCAGCCAGTGCCTGTGATTTGCCTGTAAAAGATTTGACTGTGAAAAAGCAGGTGGTGAAGCAACCCGGATTAAAAGGTGCGGTGACGGTCGCTGTAGCCCAGGCCGAACAAGAATACACAGGCCGCATCGGTAAGCTGCATTTAGTGGGCACCGGCCCCGGCCACTTGGATCAAATTACGCCTGCTGCCAAGGGTGCTATAGCTAACGCCGATGTCGTCATCGGTTACGCCCTCTACGTCGATCTCATTCGCAGCCTGCTCACAGCGGGCCAAATCGTCGAAGCCTTGCCGATTACTCAAGAACGTCAGCGAGCCGAACGCGCCATTGAACTCGCGAATTGGGGGCTGACGGTGGCTGTTATTTCCTCTGGCGACTGCGGTATTTACGGCATGGCGGGCCTTGTGCTAGAGCAGTTGCAGGCTGAAAAATGGGACGGTAAAACGCCTGAAGTCCAGGTATTCCCAGGCG
>QBMP01000028.1:3899-7442 GCA_003242115.1 Phormidesmis priestleyi | reverse complement strand
CGCCTGACGTCCAGGTATTCCCAGGCGTTAGCGCCCTCCAGTCGGCGGCCTCTCGTGTCGGTGCGCCGCTGATGCACGACTTTTGTGCCATTAGCCTCAGCAATTTGCTCACCCCTTGGCCCGTCATTCAGCAACGGCTAATTTCAGCCGCTCAGGGCGATTTTATTGTGGCTTTGTACAACCCCAAATCCAAGACCCGGACTGAGCAAATTGTCTTTGCCCGCGATACTTTTTTGCAGCACCGCAGCCCGCAAACGCCCGTAGCCCTGGCCCGCTCCCTTTACCGACCCGATGAGCAAATCACCCTGACGACCCTCGGTGAAATGTTCAATCACCCCATTGATATGCTCACAACCGTCATTGTTGGCAATCGCAGTAGCCGCAACTACGAGGGCTGGTTCATCACGCCTAGAGGCTATCTGGGAGATCTGGACGACTTGATAATGGCCGCCCCTGAATAAGCCCAGATCTTGGCGCTGTCGTCGCACCAGTGGTCGCACTACAGGACTTGCGGAAACGATCAAATTCGGGGTCTTGCCAGGAAAAGGCAAAGTGGCTGACTGTCTGAAGCTGAGGGAGCGATCGCTGCAACGCATCCATTTGCGTCTCTAACGAAGGTCTATTTTCCTGAGTAATCCCCCACCGTCCGGCCAAAGCAGGCTTTACCGTCGCTGAGTTAGAGCGCACGGCTAGAACCCTTTGCACTTCCTCAATAATGCAGTTCGCATTCCCGCAGACCGCATATGACATGGGGTTAAAATCAAGCCAGCTAGGAAACCGGTTCCAGTGCTGCAACCGCGAATCAAAGCCACTGCCCACCGCTCGATTGCCATAAGGGAAAAACACAGCGCCAGCCGGAAGGCCCGCCTGTCGGGCCGGGGCTGCTCCCGCCTGCAAAAAGTCCACGATGCCCTGAACTGCATGGGCCACACTTAGCCGCCAGAGTTCTGCCTGCAAGCCGGGTCGCCGCTCAGCTGCCGGAGCCAAATCCGCTGATGCAACCGCAGGCGGATTACGGCTCTGCCAAAGCGGCTCCCCTTCGTTGGGATACAGGCTATCAACTTGAGCCACATCGGCATCGGTAATATAGCCGCGATCTAAAAATCGCTCAATTAGCTCTCGGCCTTTATTATTCACCGCCCGTGCGATCAAAGCTTGCCTTGCCGCTGAACCATAGATCCATAGATCCTTAACTTGGCTAGCCACCGAAGCCGCCCCTACTAAGCGGGGATAGCGCACATAGTCATACAGAACCCCGTCCGGCTGACGAGCAATCACTGATCGCACCATCTGCGCATAATCTGCTTGAGCGGTACGATTGTAAGGATCGATAAAGGCTTCTTCAGAAATGCCGCTATTGCCATTACTGGCATAGTCAGCCGTCGTCGATCCAGAACCGTTACGAGCCAGCACCTGCTGCCGATCTGCCCTCTGCCCGTAAGAATAGCCAAAGTTAATGGTAAACATCCAGGCATAGGCTTTGAGATCGCGGCTGTGGGCTGCGGCGATCGCTTCCGCCAGCAAATCTCGATTCGCATCCGCATCAAACTGCACCACACTGGGCCATACCGTCGGATTGTCGTTTTTCGGCAGCAGCACCTGCCCGTTAGAAAATGCCTCAATAAAAACCTGGTTGTAGCCCAAATTCACAATCCGATCCATCAGCGTATCCAAACGACCGGGCTGCAAGTCACAGGGGTACAGCCTTAACCAAGACGCCTGATTGCGTGGCCAATCCGTTTGCCGACAGTTCTTTAAGCTGTCGCTATGCTGCCGCTTGATCTCTTCGTATTGACGCTGCGCATTTGCATCCCCGGCCAATCCTGCCGCCCGTAGCGCTTCTTTTTGATCGCTATCTGCTTGAGAAATCTGACAAAACCGATTGACACTAGCTTGCGCCGGGGGTGGCATTAGTCCATGCGCAAATATCACGATTAAACAAGCGAATACCGTCATTTTTGTCAAACGGTTTCGGCGTCCTTTCTTGAATTTGAAGAAGCTAATTGCTTTAAAAAATTTTGCCCTCACAGCCCCTACTTCAAAACCTTTTATCTCAAAAACTCCAAAGACCATAGTCGGTTACTTTTCCAAATATCCAAATAACTGCTTTGTTTAAAGTCGCCATCTTGCCGCGACTTGTGCTCTGTCATCGCCAACCACCCTGAACGACAATACGGCACTCACTCTAAAGCTGAACGAACGGCTGTGACACTTGCTAGTGCTGAATTACGTATTCACCGACTGACAACAGATGAGAACAGCCCTAACTGAAACCCTTCTAAGACCCCTTTTCTAAAGACGCCGCTGCTTCATCGGCTTCATTGAGTTCTTCTCCCAAATGATCGAGCAAATCAGTTAGCCTCATCCGTTTGATATGAGGCCAGCCGCCATTTTGCTCAATATCTCGCAAGAGTTGATAGAGCTGTTGACGGCCATTGGGCAAAGCTTCGTGAAATAACGTGTCTCGAACTTCATAGTGAAGTTCATCCATGAGCCGCAGCAGTTCTAGCAGCGCTAAGGCATTGCCTGCTCGGCTCTGAGCCATTGTATGAACGCTTTGTACGAGTTCTGTCAAATCGGCGGGAAGATCTGATCGAGTAGAATTGATCAAATTGTTCAATTTTTGTAACCTGCTTAATTTGAAAGACTATTTAATTTGAAAGACTATTTTACGCACTACTCCCCGTGGGGCAACCTGTCAGAGCCTACGCTATCTGCCGACGGGGGAGCAAGTGAACGATAAAGCGGGCGATCGCCGTGTAAAATGATCATTAAACCCTTTGCCCTTTTAATATTTAACAGTCTTGAGGTTGACCATGAGGTATCGCGCCCTGCTTGCTGCGTTTTTTGCTCTTTGCTTAGGTGTACTGACCGCCTGTAGCGAAGCGCCTAGCGCCACTAGCGACATTCCACTCACCTACGATCAAATTCGCAACACCGGCCTAGCCAATAGCTGCCCGCAGGTGGACGAAACCCGCCGTGGCCAAATCCCGATTGAATCCGGCATTTCCTACAGATTCGTCGATCTGTGCATGGAGCCCACTAACTTTTTTGTCAAGCAAGAATCTCCTAGCAAGCGTAAAGTCGCTGAGTTCGTCGCCGGTAAATCTTTAACTCGCTACACCACTTCTTTAGAGCAAGTCAGCGGCGACATCAAGCTCCAAGACGACGGCAGCCTTCTGTTTGACGAAAAGCTCGGCATGGATTTTCAGCCAATTACCGTTTTGCTGCCCGGTGGCGATCAGATTCCCTTTTTATTCACGATTAAAGGGCTCAAAGCCAAGTCACAGCCCGGTCTGAATGCTGTGACTACTTCCACGGACTTTGTAGGTGACTTCCGGGTTCCTTCCTACCGCACTGCCAACTTTTTAGATCCCAAAGCGCGCGGCCTAACCACTGGCTATGACAATGCGGTTGCTCTCCCTGCTCGGGCTGACTCGTCCGATCTTAGCCGCGAAAACGTCAAGGCATTTGATGTTGGCAAAGGCTCTATTTCTTTACAAATCTCCAAGGTAGACAGCAAAACAGGTGAAGTCGGCGGTA
>QBMP01000028.1:0-3889 GCA_003242115.1 Phormidesmis priestleyi | reverse complement strand
TTTCTGAGCAGCCTTCTGACACCGACATGGGAACATCCACCGCCGATGACGTGCGCTTGCAGGGCGTTTTCTATGGCCGCATTGAATCTGACGCCGATGCATAAAGAACGCAACAAACCAGTGTCTTATACGTCACTTAGCGTTCATAATGACCTCGCTAAAAATGCTTAGATAGCAACACTCAGTAAAAGCACTTAGCTATTCTAAATTGGCCTAAGCGGGTTGAGAAGCGCATCAAGTCAATAGAAAAGGACATCCATTAAGCTGGATGTCCTTTTTTTTGTCTTTTTTTACCTCCCCATAACCGGAATTCTTTTTTTAGTCACAGAACCGGTACCTGCCAAAACGTCCGATTCCGTGAAAACTCGATTGTTTGAGAGAAAAACCTTAACTAGGCTGAGTGGGTTAGCTACGTATTCAAACAGTGATTAGGTTTTGTCAGATGGTTTCTCGGCAACCCCACAGGCTGTCAGGAGAAAACTCACAATGCCGCTGCCAACCCATCTGCCAACCGGCCTAACCTGATCCTTGCAGGCCCTTACCCATATGCGCTCCTTGTCAAATCAGGCTCTTAAAAGTCAGTCACTCGAAGTCTTAACCACCTATCAAAAAAATCGCTCTCCTCAACTGCGAAACCGCTTGGTGCAT
Organism: Phormidesmis priestleyi; assembly: GCA_003242115.1. GTDB lineage: Bacteria > Cyanobacteriota > Cyanobacteriia > Phormidesmidales > Phormidesmidaceae > Phormidesmis > Phormidesmis priestleyi_A. The sequence continues at coordinate 3,241 of QBMP01000028.1, read as the reverse complement.
ATGAACATTGGCCTAGTGCGGCGTGAAGCCCATCGCTGGCTGCACAGCTCTGGCGAAACGTTTGACGATTTGATGCAGGTTGGCAGCCTAGGACTCATTCGCGCAGTTGAGCGGTTTGATCTACAAAAGGGCTACGCTTTTAGTTCTTTTGCCATTCCCTATATTCGAGGTGAAATTCAGCACTACCTCCGAGATAAAGGCACTGTTGTCCGCATTCCTCGCCGCTGGCAGGCCCTGCAAAACCAGTCAGCTAAGGCCATTCGCCAGCTCCAAGAAGACCTCAACCGCAGGCCCAGTGACCAGGAGGTCGCCGATCAGCTAGAGATTACGGTCGAGGAATGGCAGCAGGTCAGAATTGCTAGCAGCAATCGCAGTTTGCTGAGTTTGGATGCGCCTGTCAAAGAAAGCGATAGCAGTGCGTCATCACTGGGCGATTTGCTGCCAGATTCGCAGTATCGAAGCTTTCAGCTCGCTCAAGAAGATCGCTTGCGGCTTCAGCAGGCGCTGTCACAGCTAGAAAAGCGGACTCGCGAGGTGGTGGAGTTTGTGTTTTTGCAAGATTTGACTCAAAAGGAAACGGCTGAGCGGTTAGGCATCAGCTCGGTGACGGTTTCTCGGCGGGTGAAGAAGGGATTAAAGCATTTGCAGGTGATTATGCAGCCTGCTGGAGAAGCCTGAAGCGGCTTTTTAGCGCGGTGCGCTTGCGGAGATAGCAAAGCGCCGGAAACTATCGTTCAATCTAATTCGCGAGATCTTTTAGTCCGCACGTTAGTTTTTAGATGAATTGTGTCTACTCTAAGCGAGCAGCCCTCGTATTTGTGAAGGCAATGGCGAACTCTTTGACTAATCTTTCTTAGGAGGGATCACAATATGCGGCTTTTGCTGCTCATTTCACTGGCCACTCTTCCACTCGCTGGATGTCGATTTTTTGGTGGTGATAAGCCTGTCGCTGACTTGATTGAGACGATTGAGCAAGACGACAGCCTCGGCGCTGCGCCGACGATTCCGACTGTGCCTGATGGTGGCGCAGCTAATCCAGATAGTGCAAGTCCAAAGGCTTTTGAAGAACCTACGGTAGTGGCGGCGCAGCCAACAGCGGCCTCGGCTGACCTAATTCAATCAACCGATCCGGCTGCGCGAACTCGTCAAATCAGTCGCAGTCGGGTAGATCCTTTTGCGAGTTTGCCAATTCCGCCAGCGCCGACGCCGATTGTGGTATCGCCGACGTCAGTGGTTGGGAATGGATCTGCCAGTGGTGCTAGTAATAGTGCCAGCAGTGGTGTCAGCAGTGCTAGTAATGGCAGTGGTGCTAGTAATGGCAGTGGTGCCAGTAGTGCGCGTGCGAGCGGGGGTTCTGCCAGCGGTAGCGGTCGGTCGGCGGCAGCTAGGGTGCCCATTCGTCCAGCGGTAAGAGTGCAGCCTAATAATGCGCCTTTGGTGGTGCCCTCTCCGATTGCGGTTTTGCCTAGAATTCCACAGCCAGTGATTGCTCCGACGGTGCTGGTTTCGGGAGTGGTGCAGTTAGGCAGTGAGTCTTACGCGATTGTGCGGGCCGGGAATGAACCTGAGCGCTATGTGCGGGTAGGCGATCGCATTGCGGGCGGCAGCGTTCGGGTAAAGCGGATTGAAACCCTGGCGTTTGAGCCTCGGGTAATTTTGGAAGAGAATGGGATTGAAGTCGCCAGACCCGTTGAGTCAGGTGGTGATACGAGCGCGCCAGCGGCAGAACAACCCGCAGATTCAGCGGCGGCGGCTCCTAGCGTTTTGCCCCCAGTAGCTTCAGCACGGCCTTATTCGTTTTTATCATCGTCGTCGCTGACTCACTATCAGTCTTCTGTGCTACCTAACTTTCGGGTGAATGTTCCGGCCGTGTAAGCCGCTAGTCTGGAGCCGTTAGCTGGGAGTCGCTAGCTCATTTTCGGGCCATAGCTCACAATCCCTGTCATAACAAACAAACAAAGCTGTCGGTAGTCCCGGTGGCTTTTTGGTCTTTGGGAGCCTTTTTGAGGATTGGGTATCGACAAATCTTTGTAAAAGTTATCTTTTTGCAGCAATAAAACTTAAACCGTAAAAGTGGAAGTTCGCTCCGGCAGAGTAGTACTCTAAATAGGGTATGGCCTATTGATGGGCTTGTTTTATCCAGCATTTTTGAGAGGGTTAGTATTCATGGTTCAGCGTGGTTCTCAAGTTAGAATTCTCCGCCCAGAGTCTTACTGGTATCGGGAAGTTGGCAACGTTGCCTCAATTGATCAAAGTGGCATCAAGTATCCCGTTGTCGTGCGCTTTAGCAAAGTAAATTATGCGGGCGTCAATACCAACAACTTTTCCGAGGCTGAGCTAGTCGAAGTTAAAGCGCCTGCCAAGAAAAAAGCCTAAGGGAAAAAGCCCAAAAAAAGGCTGAACAGCCTTTTCAGGGTGAGGCTTAGCTAAGCTTACACCCTGAAAAAAACAATACTTTAATTACATGTAATTTTGCATATATGGTGCAGCGCGGTTCTAAAGTCAGAATTCTTCGGCCTGAGTCTTATTGGTATCGAGAGATCGGCACCGTTGCTTCTATCGATCAAGGTGCGGCCTCCGGCTCTCTTGCGAGCTCTATCAAATATCCGGTAGTGGTTCGCTTTAGTAAGGTGAACTATTCTGGTGTGAATACCAATAACTTTGCAGTTGCTGAGCTGGTAGAGGTGCAGGCACCTAGCGCGGCAGTGGCGAAGAAGACGCTAAATAACGTAACTGCCACCCCTGAAAACAATCGGGGCGGACGTGATGTGAAAAAAGATGGGAAAAAGCCTGCTATCCGCAATCCGGCTCCTAAGGCCAAGCCTAAAAAGCTCATCGAAAGCTAGGCCATATCTGACTGCTGTGCCTGAGCTACCCGAAGTAGAAACTGTTCGTAGGGGGCTGAGCCGAGTCTCGCTGCAGCAGCCGGTTCGGGGCGGAGAGGTGCGCTTAGCGAGAACAATTGCCTATCCTGATCTGGCTAATGATTTTTTAGCGGGCGTGGCCAATGCGCAAATTGCTGGCTGGCAGCGGCGCGGTAAATATTTGCTGGCTGAGCTACGGCGGCTACCTGAGGTGGAGTCTGATCACACCAATGCAGGAGGTGAATCGGCAGGTTGGTTGGGCGTGCATCTGCGGATGACGGGCCAATTGCTGTGGGTGAACCAAGCCGAAGCGGTGCAGACTCACTGCCGGGTGCGGCTGTTTTTTGATGATGAGCGAGAGCTGCGCTATGTAGATC